>NZ_LYXG01000004.1:0-122141 GCF_001663515.1 Halomonas sp. G11 | reverse complement strand
AAAGTGGTGCTTGAGGCGGGTGACGAATTAAGCCTGAACGCTGGCGGCAGCTTTCTCAAATTGGACGGCAGCGGCGTCACCGTGGTGGGCCCCAAGGTGCGCGTCAACGCAGGCGGCAGCCCCGGCAGTGGCAGCGGGCAGGCGGTGGAAGGGCCGCTGTTGCCTGGGCATGCGGTGGCGGAGGCGCATGAAGCCATACCGCCAACATCACTGCCAAAGCTGAAGGATTACCAGCTAAGCGAAGCGGCCATCATGCCGCTCTGCGGCAAGATCAATGACACCCAATGCTCGCGCGGGGATTGCCCATGTCTGGCTGGTTAAACCAACTTGCCGAACGCTGTTACCCGGCGGACAACCCTGCGGGGATGGTGACTGGCCAGCGCGGCTTTGTGGTACTGGACCAGCGTCACTCGCCTGAACAGGGCAGGCCACTGCTATCACTTCCCGGCAAGCGTGATTTTGTAACGCTATTTGCGGGCACGCCGCTTTCCCCTTTGCTGGAGGCCAGCCCCTGGCTACTTGATGTTGAAGTCGGCAGTGAAGCTTGGCATTACGCAGAAAAGCTCTGCCAGCAACGCTTGGGATGGGTCTGCCAGCCACCGGCAGATCAAACCCTGCAAAGCATTGCTGACCACTTGCGGGAGCTGTTTGTGATGGATGACCCGCACGGCGGAAAATCACTGATCAACCTTCAACAGCCCGCCGCATGGACAGCCCTGCTCGCCAGCGCGCCAGCCAGTGTCTACTCACACGGGTTAAACCCGCTAGGCCAAGTAGCCACCCCCACGCCCCAGGGCCAGTGGTCTATTTGGCAGGCCGGTGCAACAACGTCCCCTGCACCGCAACGCTGGCAGCTTACTGCTGATATGGAAGCCGCGTTGAACGAAAGCCAACAGGCATGGTGGTTGAGCCGAATGACGAAGACGCCGCTGACTTCTTTACCCAATGCTTGGTTGGCACGGATGAAAACAGCGATGCAGGCAGGCATTAGCCGCTCGGATCATTTAAAGCGGCTATTGCCCATTATGACGGACGAAGGCGAAAGGCTGCATATTCAGATAGACGACATTCTGAACACGCCCCTGCCTTCACGCCAAAAAGTACAGCAGTTGGAGCGCCTGTTATGAGTACTGAGCAAACCGCAGAGCGCCACCTTGACCCGATGGTGGTCAACATCTTTGAACCACCGGCATCTGATGGCGAAAGCGCCGGGGAAAACGCAGCGCACGTCTGCCAAGAGCAATGCTGGGCCGATATTCTTTACCTGCCGGGAACGCATACGTTCTGGTTGCTGACGGAAGAGGTATCAGACATCTTGCTGGAGGCCGCAGAACAGCTTAAGGCGTGGACACAAGAAGAGGATGCCACCGAGCGACTTCGGGTACTCAACGAAGAGGCAGGCTTGATGGAGTGCCTACTGCCGACCCGGGCCGAAAACTTCCTCGACGACAGCGAAAGGGCGCGTTACCAAGAGTGTTTCGAGCAGTTAATTGAGATGACCGCTGTTGACCAAGAGAGCCTGGAAGATCGCATTGCGCACCAGCGCTCTTTGCTATGGCAATTCACGACACCCGCGTTATTGGATCACTTGGCGCGCCATGTCAGGGACCCCGACGCCGTGCGCCTGGAAGACGAACTGCGTGACCTTTACCAAGCGGGCCTGAATCGCGCCCAGGAAGCGGGCTATCGTATCGAAGGTGAAAACTACTATGGCCCCTGGGAAACAGAAATCGAGCAGGCGCTGGAAACCTACCGTTCGTGCCGGGCCTTGGCTCAGCGCGAGTACCACTTCAACCCTGGAAGCGAAGGCGAAGCCACTCCCTTCTCGCTGCAAGAGGTGCTCGCCGAATATCAAACCTTCATTGGATTATGCGAATCCATGCCCCCTGACGAGGCAGCACAGCAATGTAACTTCGTGGGCCACGTCCAGCAGCTCTCTGAGCAGCAGGAAAGCAAGTATAGCGACTATCTCGAGAGTATCCTCACCCTTGCGTCGCTGGGTATCGCCACCCCCGAACTAGCGCTATCGGCAGCCAACGCCGAAACTGCGTCGCTGGACGAGGGTGTCAGTGCCTTCGACACTTACTGCCAAGCGCTCAAACAAAGCGTCGAGTTACACCAGGCGGTCGAGGAAAAACTGAGCGAATGGGAAAGTGGTACCGCTGGCAATGCCAAGCTGCCTATCTTCTTGTTCGAACAAGAACGGCAACATTATGAGCACCTCCAGGAGACGTTGAGCGACCTTTTCAAGCAGGCCGATGACGCCGTTAGCAAGATGGAGCCCGGTCGCGTCCTTATCTGGCATGCCGATATAGAAGACGATCGCCATGCCATGGGCTACCAGAAGCGCAAGGTCGAACTGCTGGTACGCCGCGATTTCCCGCTACGAGAGTTCAGCTCCCCTCAGGCAGACCAGTCACTGAGCCACCTCAGCCTTTGTCAGTTGATGCCCGCCATCACTCCAACCGAACGGCAGCGTCTGGATAATGCCATGAACGCGGACGGTGTATTGCCTGCAACGTTATGGGAGGCGCCAGAAAGCGCGCTCTCCCAATGGCTGCAAGGGCGTGGCTGCGAGCCGATAGAACATCGTGCCGACTGGCATGAAGAGCCGTTGGGTTTTTTCCAGCCGGAAAGCTTCTTCGCCTACCTTGAGGAGCAAGGGCACGAAATTGACTCCCTTGACGATGATCGTAAGAAAACATGGGGGGCTGCGCTACAGAAGGTTCTGTTCACCGGCCCGAGCCGTGAACGGCTGCGCCTGTTCGATGCCAGCGCTCAGGCCCAAATGATGCGGCTGGTCGGCATGGCCAGGTTTGACCTCAACGAGCAGCGTAGTGAAAGCGACCGCGATACGCCCTGGGAGGTCGTCGCCCAACAGCCCACACTAACGTTCTTGGACACCGAACTTGCAATGAGCAGTGGCGGAAGTAACAGCCTTAAGACCACACAGCGCGATGAACTGGCTATCAAGCGCCCCTCCAAGGGCAGTTGGCAGCTCGATGAGAGCAACTCCAACAAGACCGCTGCCCAGGCCACTTATCGCTGGGAAGCCAAGGGCACCTTTAGCCTGGCACGGGGGGAGCTGCCACTGGGGCGACTAGTCCTACCGCGAGAAGAGCAGGCTCAGCAGGTAGTCGCTACCCTTTCCGAGGTTGATGAACAGCGCGCATTAGGCCGCTATGTCTTAGTCGTGGACGCCGTTGCCAAAGGGTTTGCGGGTGCCAGCCTGGCACTGGCGGCCGAGACGGGCATCTCCCTTGGCGAGGAAGGCCTCAGCGTGAGCGGTGTTGATTGGGCCAAGCGGGAAGCCGAGGGGGCCACCATCGAGGCCTTCGCCGGTGCCCGGCTGGGTATCGAACCCCGCTGTGCATTAAGCTGGGAACCACCCGCGAACCTGGCGCGCATTCTCCCCACCCGTGCGGGGCTTTCCGAGATGAACATGCAGCGCGCCAGTCAGTCACTGACGGGGTGGCGCAACCTGGGCACTGCCACCCTGGCGATGGAAGTGGCTGAAGGCTTAGGAGGAAGGCTTGGCCTCGCGCTGGGCATGCAGAACGGCAAGTTCGTACTCCGCATGGCCGCACGCGTCGTCATCGGCACGGGAGCTGGGGGCAGTTTTTCCGTCGAACTGGATATCGACAGCCTGGACTTGTGGCTAGTGATGCTCCACCGCGCCATGGTGGATAACAACTACGTCCAACCCGATTGGATCGATGATGACGCCTACCAAAGCATGAACCGGTTAGGTTATCTCGCCACCACCACCCTGCTAAACGTAGGCCTGCTCGCCGCCCGCGGCCAAGCGGGTATCGAGCGACTCTACAGCGCCATGACCGGTGGGCAGAATGCGGGGCCGATTGCTTATGTGCTCGCAACGCGTGATGGCGAGGATTTAGAGCAGATGAAAGCTTGGGTGCAGCAGCTCACGCCTGATTCGCTTGGGGCCTTGCTCTACTTACTCGCTAGCGAGCCAAGGGCATTTGAAGTAGAAGAGCCCGGTAGAGGTAGAAGTGGTGGCAACAGCCACAGCTTTAATGCTCAGGAAGCGCTGGACTATCAGCAAATTGCCATTGCTAACTGCTTAGGCTGGATTGTGGAGGGAGTCACCATGAACGTTTACGGCCCCCTCTGCCGCTTTAGCCGTGAAGACCCTACCCCTTCGCAGTACCTGTTTACCAAAGCGGTGGTCAGGATGACTGCCGACGGTCAGCCTCCGCATAATTACCCAGACACCGCTTACTATAATCATAAGCTTGCCTTGGATCGGTTTATGGAACGAGAATCAGGAACAAATAGCATTCAAATACCAGCGTCGAAAAGAGATTATCGCCGTTATGTCGCAGGCTTAGGAACTGAAATCTGTGCGAGCTAATTAAGATTGCTAACAAGGAATGAAAGCATGCGATTAATTATGACGATGGTAGCTGGATTAACGCTAACATTCCTGCTGCAGCCCGCTTGGGCATTGGATGACGAGGCGCAAGCTGCCAAGGATGAGGGCATGCGACTATACAACGCGCATCAACGTTCTATCAGCACACCTTATTTGGAAAAAGCAGCAGAGGCTGGTGATTCTGAAGCGATGTATTACCTAGGCGAGGTGAACCGTTTACGGCATATGGGGATGAATCAAGCCGCCCTGGACTGGTACTACCAAGCCGCCCAGCACGGCGACCCCCACGCCATGCTGCGCCTGTTTGATGGCGGTGCTTGCGAGCTGGGTGATGTTTGCCCAGAAAACGGTGACGACTGGCCTCAAGCGGCGTTTGAGCTCACTTTGCCCAAAGCCAAAGCAGGCGACCCCGAGGCCATGGCCGCGCTTTACGATATTTATTATTACGTTAAAGACCCCGATGAAGATGAGGCAATGAAGTGGCTACGGCGCGCCGCCGAGGCAGGCCATGTGGAATCCATGAACTTGCTCGGCGAGATAGCCCGCAACAACGAAGAAGGTTACGACAACGATACAGAGCGTTTGGAAGCCGCTGAGGTATGGTTTCGCAAAGCCGCGGAAGCGGGCTATGCGCCAGCGATGAATAATCTTGCCTCTGTACTGAATCATTTAGATCAGCCTGAAGAAGCCTGGGAATGGATAACAAAGGCTTCCGAGGCGGGGCATATCAACGGGCGTGGTTGGCTGGCCGCCTGCAGTATTGAACCTGACGGAGAAGGGATGAACTTATGTCGTGCAGCTCCCGACCCAGAACCCGCTAAAGGATGGGCCATCTTACGAGCTATGAACGAGGAAGTCCCAGGTACATCTTCTGAGAGATTATTGAGAGTTTACGGAGAAAATGTCACTCCAGAACAACGCGAAGAAGGCGAAGAAATGGTGGACGAATGGCTAAACCGTGAGCCGCCACTCTCCTATTTCCCCGATAAATTTGGCCCCTGATGTTGTTACCGAAACGATCAACCATTGTGGCAACGCTAGCAGGGCTAACGCTCACAGCGCTAATGATACCTTCCGCCTGGGCACTGGACGACGAAGCTCAGGCCGCTAAAAAAGAGGAAGGCATGCGACTGTGGGGCATCCACCAGTGGGAAAAGATGCAACCTCCACTTGAGACCGCAGCAGAGAGCGGTGATGTCGAGGCGATGTATTACCTGGGTGAGGCGAATCGACTCCTAAGCCGCGGGCTTTCCCAAGCCGCATTGGACTGGTATCACCAGGCCGCCCAGCACGGCGACCCCTACGCCATGTTGCGCCTGTTTGATGGCGGTGCCTGCGAGCTGGGGGACGTCTGCCCGGAAAACGGCGACGACTGGCCACAGGCAGCGCTGGAACTCACCCTGCCCAAGGCCGAAGCGGGTGACCCCGAGGCCATGGCCGCGCTTTACGATATTTATTTCTACGTTAAAGACCCCGATGAAGATGAGGCAATGAAGTGGCTACGGCGCGCCGCCGAGGCAGGCCAAGTGGAGTCCATGAACTTGCTCGGCAAGATAGCCCGCAACGACGAAGAGAGTTACGCCAACGATACTGAGCGCTTGGAAGCCGCAGAGGTGTGGTTTCGCAAAGCCGCAGAGGCGGGGTATGCCCCAGCCATGAATAATTTAGCAGCAGTCCTGAGTAACCTAGAACGCAATGAAGAAGCCTGGGAATGGATGGCAACAGCTTCTGAAGCGGGGCACATCAATGGGCGTCGCTGGGTGGCCGCTTGTAATATCGTGCATGAGGAGCAAGGAAGGGACTTATGCCGTTCAGCAGCAAAACCTGACCCAGCCAAGGGATGGGCTATTGTGCTTGCCACCAAACAGGAAGTGCCAAATACATACTCAACAGCCACTCTTGAGCGATATAGGGACAAAATAAGCCCGGAACAGCGCAAAGAGGGCGAAGAAATAGTGGACGAATGGCTAAACCGTGAGCCGCCGCTCTCCTACTTCCCTGAGAAATTTGGCCCCTGAGGTTGTTGCCAAAATGACCAAACCTACTGATCAACCTTGATCTGGTCGAATGGGTGCCAGGCGGGTTAGAGCGCTACCGTCCTAATCTCGAGTATCTCCTGTTGGACGAAGGCGCCATCGTTAACGACCCTGAGTGGTCGGATCGAATGCGCAACGTCGCCGCTGCGTCGAGCATTTGTGGTATGGATACGCCGAGTACTGCTGCCTAACCGGGCTCCCGAGATGGAATTGACCGAGTTCAACGACTTACACGAGCTACATGAGGTACATCACATGTTGGCAGAACGCATTAAGCAATGGCCTGAGCGCTGGGAAGAAAAAGGACGTTTGGAAGGGCTTCAGGAAGGTCGCCAGGAAGGGCGCCAGGAAGGTCGTCAGGAAGGTCTGCAAGAGGGGCAATTAGAGGCCAAGCGCTCAACAGCCCGCAATCTACTAGCCCTCGGTATGCTCAGCAACGAGCAAATTGCTGATGTCACAGGGTTAACGGTAGAAGACATTGCCCAATTATGGGAAGAAACCAAACACTGACATCGCCAGACGAAGGTCAGGCCTCCCATAAAACCCAATGCAGGCATTCAGCCCCCGTAGGAGCCCGACTCGTCGGGCGATCAGGCTATCTACAAGCGTTTACCCTCGACGCCCATATCCTTCCTGATCGCGCAATAAATAGGGGGATCAGGCCATCCACCATCAATCACCTTGGTGTCTCAATACGCAGTAGCGTAGTACCTATGATTAAGAGAATGTATGCTTATTGCTCATATGGTTTCTCAGTGTGCCAAACTCAGCCATAAGCATCCTCAACAGCCAGTTCCAACATGATCACTAGGTAGCCATGCCATGAGATTGAGTGCTCACGAAATTCAGATCATCAAAGCATCGGTCAAGGCAGTTTTTGGGCCCCAGGCAGAGGTCTCGCTGTTCGGTTCAAGAACGGATGATAATGCTAAAGGCGGTGATATCGACCTGCTGGTGTCGGTTAATGATGTTGTTGAACACCCCGCATGGGACGTCGCGCAGTTGCAGGCAAAAATCATCAAGCAATTGGGTGACAGGAAAATAGACGTGCTTCTGGACGCACCCAATATGCCAAGAGTTGCTATTCATCAGGTTGCGAAGTCGCAAGGAATAGCGCTGTGAATTTATATCCAGAGAGCCAAGAAAGACTCAGGTTTCTGAGCCGTGTAGTCGATAAAGAACTCAAACATCTAGAATATGCAGACCATCAGGTTTTTGGTGGGCTGTTAACTTATGACGCTGTTGAAGATCTGGATAAAACCCCAGAACTAGCGATGAAAGTAGAAGCATTTGTCAGTCGATTTTGTCGTTGCAAGATACCCTCGGAGATAAGCTGTTACCAGCGCTGCTTAAAGCACTGGGCGAGCCAGATCGGGCATTGCTTATTAACCTTGAAAAGGCAGAAAAGTAAGGTTGGTTGGCATCCTCTGAGCAATGGATCGCCCTCAGGCAACTACGCAACCAGATGATCCACGAATATATTGAAGATACGCAGACCCTGTTTGATGCGCTTACCACAGCGCATAGCAACAAAGCAGTACTTGAACATTTTGCGGATAAGCTTGGAAAACAGGTGTCGGTTCTGCTGTCGGGATAACACTAAGTCTAAGCGATCCGAACTATCTCCTGGATGTCGTCACAATCTATTCTGATCGCGCAATAAATTGCGCTCCTACGACCCCCTATGCACATACGTCGGTGGTTGCTGCTAGTCTATATAGGAGCTCGACTTGACAGACGCGATAACCTGCTGAATATGGTACGTTGGCTTAAGGATGGCAGATAAGGAAATATGATGAGCGACGCTAATGGACAGCGCGTAACGGATCACGATAGTCCCTGGAAAGATGCGCTTGAGAGTCATTTTGCTGAATTTTTGGCACTGCTGTTTGCAGATATTTATCATCATATCGATTGGTCGAAAGGGTATAGCTTCTTAGATAAAGAGTTACAACAGATTACCGCTGACGCCGATACTGGCCGACGTTACGCCGATAAACTAGTGAAAGTGTACGCCGATGACGGCAGCGAAACCTGGGTGTTGATCCATGTTGAAATCCAGGGCGAACCGGAAGACGCTTTTGCCGCGCGGATGTATACTTACCAATATCGCTTAAGAGATCGATACGGGATAGATGTCGTCAGCCTCTCCGTGTTGGCGGATACGCGAGCGAACTTCCGGCCTTCTGCCTTTCATTACCATTGTGAGCTGACCTTCACGTTTCCCATCGCTAAGCTGATTGACTGGGAATCGAAATGGGCCATTTTGGAATCCAGCGACAATGTATTTGCGTTGGTGGTGATGGCTCAACTGCGTGCCAAGCGCTTGGTGGATGGCAATGCAAGAACCCAGGCGAAAGTTAAGCTGGTTAGGTTGATGTTTGAGCGCAACTACAGCCGAAAGCAGATCCAACAGCTGTTTAATGTCATTGATTGGATGATTCAGTTACCTCACGGGCTGGAACCCGCTTTTCGCCAAGCGGTCTATGAAATTGAGGAGGCAAACAATATTGCCCTATATCAATACGTTTGAGCGCCACGGTATTGAAAAAGGCCTGCTGCAAGGCCGCGAGGAAGGTCGCTTGGCAGAAAAGCGTGAAACCGCTTTGAAGCTAATTAACCTTGGAGTGCTGACCGATCTTCAAATTGCTGACATCACAGGCTTAAGCGCACGTGATGTAGAAGCGTTGCGTTCTGATAACCACCATTGAACTCTGCCGAGTCTCTGCCAAGCGATTGAACTGACTGCATTTGGCGATTAGCAGTGGTTAGATCCTCCCTGATCGCCCAATGAATTACGCTCCTGCAAGTGCGATCAGGCCACCCACAACCCCTCACCGCTTCTGCAAATGCGCAATAGGCACTTCCACCTGCTGCGGGCGGTTGAGCAGGGTGAGCAGCAGCAGGGCGCGGTCCTGGCCTTTCAGTTCGGTCAGCTGGGCCAACTGGCCTTTGAACGCCCCCTCGGTGACTTCCACCGCATCCCCCACGTGAAAATACGCCTCCTGCTGGGTCTCTTTCTCCACAAGGTGCTGGTACAGCGTATCCACAATATGCTCGGGCACCACGGCAGGCTGGTCGCCGAACGTCACCAGCTTCAACACCCCCCGCGTGGAACGAATAGGGCGCCAGTTACTCGCCACCTGGTCTAACCTGATAAATAGATAGTGAGGAAAGAGCGGCTCGGTGATCCACACCAGCTTGCCGCGGCGCTTTCGCTGTACCGCCAGCACCGGATGAAAGACATGATAGCCCTGGTTTTCCAGCTGCTCGGTAGCACGGAAAGACTCGCCCCCCTTGCACTGGATCAGGTACCATTGCGCGCATTCCGCGTTGGCTTGGCTAGCATGAAGGCTCATGGCGCTCCTGGCGTTATAATGAGTTGAAGCACAAGGTTTGATACCTGTAAGGCCAACGGGCATTGTAACAAAAACGCAGCGACCCAACGCAGCGCAAATCAAGATCAGGGCAAGGGAAAGCGCCCGGAACAATCCCCGGGCGGTAGCGTGCCCGGACGCTTTATAAAACGGCCTGGTTCAGAAACGGAGCATCATGGAAGTAGCGGCAATATTTACCCTGATGGTGGTGGTTGCCACCTTAGCCGCCCTCGCGCTTACCCGCATTGCCCCCGATGCCATCCTGATGGCCGCCCTGGGATGCCTCGTCATCAGCGGCACCTTATCCCCCGCCCAAGCGCTACAAGGGTTCTCCAACCCCGGGGTGATTACCATTGCCACGCTCTACGTGGTGGCCGCAGGGCTCAAGGAAACCGGGGCCATTCAATGGCTCGCCCATCTTTTGCTGGGTCAGCCCTCAAGGCTTCGTCAGGCCCAACTGCGTGTGTTGCTACCCGCCGCCGGGCTGAGTGCGTTCATGAACAACACCACCGTGGTCGCGATGTTCATCCCCGCGATACAAGAGTGGGCCACACGGCTGAAACTGCCACCGGGCAAGCTGCTGCTACCGCTCAGCTACGCCGCGATCATCGGCGGCACCTGCACCCTGATTGGCACCAGCACCAACCTGGTGGTGGATGGCTTGCTGCAAACCGAGCGCGGTGTCAGCCTCTCGATGTTTTCACTGGCGTGGGTCGGCGTACCGCTGGTTGTCGTTGGTGGCACCTTTCTATATTTCTTTACCAACAAGCTCCTGCCCGAACGCCAGGGTGTGCTTGAGCAGCTCGAACAGGCCCGCGAATACGTGGTGGATGTCGAGGTAGAAGCCAAAGGCCCCCTGGTGGGTAAAACCATCGCGGACGCGGGCCTGAGCAGCCTGGCCAACGGTTACCTCGCGGATATCGAGCGCAATGGCGAATTGCTCAACAACATCCCGCAAGAAACCACGCTGCAAGCGGGCGACATTCTCATGTTTATCGGCGCGCCGGAGTGCGCCCGCGAGCTACGCCGTATTCGGGGCCTGAAGCCCGCCAGCGGCGATATTCACAAGCTGGATATCGCCCACCACCGGCGCTGCCTGGTGGAAGCGGTGATCGGCCCGGACTTCGGCGGGCTAGGGCAGACCGTCAAGGCGTCGCGCTTTCGCTCCCGCTACCAAGCCGTGATCCTGTCCATTTCACGCCACGGCAAAAGCGTGCCCGGCAAGCTGGGGGCGGCAACGCTACAAGTCGGTGATACCTTGCTACTGGAAACCACCCACGATTTTGTCGACCAGTACCGCTACCGCAAAGATTTTCTACTGGTCAGCAGCCTGAACGACTCCACACCGCCGGATTTCCGCAAAGCTCCCGTAGCGCTTGGCATTTTGGCGGGTATGGTGGTCCTCAGCGCCACCGGACTGCTATCGATTCTGGAAGCCGCACTGCTGGCGGGTGGCGGCATGGTCGCCACCCGGTGTGTACCGGTCAGCAAAGCGCGCCGCTATATCGATCTATCGGTCCTCGTCGTGATCGCCGCCTCGTTCGCGCTGGGGGCAGGCATGACCGAAACCGGCGCCGCCGCCCAGGTAGCCCAATGGTTACTGTTAGCCGATGACCTGGCTCCCTGGGCCGCGCTGGCCCTGGTCTACTTGTTGACCGTGGTGTTCACCGAGCTGATTACCAACAACGCCGCCGCCGTGCTGATGTTCCCCATTGCGGTTTCGGTCGCGGATCAGCTAGGCGTCAATTTTCTGCCGTTCGCCATCGCCATCATGTTTGCCGCCTCGGCCAGCTTCATGACCCCGCTGGGCTACCAGACCAACCTGATGGTACTCGGCCCAGGCGGCTACCGCTTCAGCGACTACCTGCGCCTCGGCGCACCGCTCAGCGCGATTGTCGCCGTCACGGTGATAACCCTGGTGCCACTGGTATGGCCTTTTTAAGACGGAAGACGCCGCTGCGCGGCTGAAGAAGTAAGAAGTAAGGGGTAAGAGGTAAGAAGTAAGGAATAAGAAGTTCTTCCTTCTTCCCTCTTCCTTCTTCCTTCTAATTACTTTGAGGTTATTTTGTGACTGCTTTTATATCGAATGAACGACGCGCCCGCTTGATCGAAGGCGTACACGCCGCCGGGCGTGAGGTCATGGCGGTTTATGAGCGTGATTTCTCCGTCGAGACCAAGGACGACCAGAGCCCGCTCACCGAAGCCGATATGGCCGCGCATCACTCGCTGCTGGCGCTGCTGAAGGACCTGACGCCCGACGTGCCGGTGCTCTCCGAAGAGTCCGCCGAGATACCGTTTGCCACCCGCCAGACCTGGGAGCGGTATTGGCTGGTCGACCCGCTGGACGGCACCAAGGAATTCATCAGTAAGAACGGCGAGTTCACCCTCAATGTGGCACTGGTCGAAAATGGCGTGCCGGTCTTCGGCATCGTCTACGCGCCGGTGCTGCAAACCACCTGGGTAGGGCAGGTAGGCGGTGAGGTCTTCAAGATCGCCCAAGGCATTTACATCAATATTCAGGTACGCGAACTGCCCGATCCCGAAGAGTCGCCCTGGAAGGTGGTCGGCAGCCGACGCCACGGCGCAGAAATCTTTGAAGCCTTCTGCAGCGGCCTGCCCGCCCACGAGTGCGTCTCGATGGGCAGCTCGATCAAGCTGTGCCTGGTGGCCGAAGGCAACGCGGATCTCTACCCGCGCCTTGCCCCCACCAGCGAATGGGACACCGCCGCCGCCCAGGCCATCGTCACCGCCGCCGGTGGCGAAGTGCTCAACGCCGAAACCCTGGAGCCCCTACGCTGCAACCAGCAGGAAAGCGTACTCAACCCATACTTCATCGTATGCGGCCAGCGCGACACACGCTGGGAAGAAGCGCTAAACAAGGCCTTAAATACTCATTAACTAGGTGAAAGCGGGGGTGTAGAAGCCCGCCTTGTCGGGCGATCAGACCATCGACAAGTATTCACCCACGGCACCATTCAACAGGTTCTCGTAGGAGCACGACTTGTCGAGCGATCAGGCCAACTACGAGCAGTCACATATAGCTACACAACCAAGCACTGGTCAACGTAGAGTCAACCATAAATAAAATGTATCATGCCGATAAATTGTCAACTGCCTTGTGTGTGAGCGACCACTTACAATTTGGCGCATACACAACAATGGGCATAAATCAGTATCAGGGCATGGGAATGCGTCCGGAAAATCCCCGGGCGGTAGCGTGCCTGAATGTCATCCAGTGAGGTTAAAGCAGTGAGCATGGAGCAGCCCCCGCGCAGTACTTACCAAGACGATGAAATCTCCCTCGTCGATCTAGCTAAAATCCTTATTCATCGCCGCTGGTGGTTTGTTGTTACCTTCGTTGTGGTAGTGCTGGCATCCGGTGGCTGGGTGCTACTCCAAAGCGGCAAAACACCGATTCAGGAAACCAATTACCAGTACACCACGCAGTTAGCGGTAGGCTACAAAACACCCTCACACCTTATTGAGCCGCTGCCCTCAATTGTTGAGCAGCTTAACGCTGCAATTATTCCCAGAGTGAAGCAGCAGAACCAAGAGTTTAATTCTTTCACTACCCAAGCCAGCTATACCGACAATTCAAATATTGTCACCATCACCACCAAAGGTGAGCAAAACAGCGCTATTGCTGACTTCCATGAAAAACTGACAGCACCAATTATTGAACGCCATGAGCGTCTTCAGCAAAGCTTAAACAATCAGCAATCACCCATCTTTCAAAATGGCCAACCCTCACAATTGATGCCTTCAGAAGTGGTCGCATTGGCTGTAGAAACACAATCAACTACCGAAACGACCCAGGGTGTAAACAGTAAATTAGTTCTGGTGTTAGGCATTGTGTTAGGCAGTATGCTCGGAATAGTGATGGCGTTTTTTGCAGAATTTTGTGCGCGTGTAAAAGAAAGTTTAAGTACAGAGACACTTAGTTAAATTAATTCTAGTATATTGAAAAACCACGTTATGAAGGTGCTATGTTTTCTCGCGTAAAAAAGCTCTACTTGTTATTAACTGCAGAGCAGCGTAAAAGACTTCTGCGCCTACAAGTGCTGGTAGTCCTTATGGCCTTTGCCGAGGTGGCTGGTGTGGCTGCTATCGGTCCCTTTATGGCGGTGGTCGGCGATATCAGTCGCTTGGAAGGCGAGGGGACATTAGCTCAGCTGTATGCAGCCAGTGGAATGGATACGCCCCATCAGTTTTTATTCTGGCTCGGGATTTTGGTGCTAGTGGTATTGACCTGCGCGGCGCTGATTTCGATGTACGCTACTTGGCGTTTGGCGCTTTATGCACAGCAAGTTGGCGCAGAACTTTCTATACGACTCTACCAACACTATATGCGGCAACCGTGGCTATTCCATGCTAGCGGGAGTAGTAGCCAACTGACTAATAAGATTGCTCAAGAAACAGGTCGCATTACCAATAGCATCATTCAGCCGTTAATGCAGATGAATGCCAAAGGCGTGATGGCATTGGTGATGGCTATAACGATATTTTTGTACAACCCTTTAGTGGCCATTGCAGGGTTGCTTATTTTTGGGGTCGCGTACTTTATGCTATATCGCACTGTGAGAAAGCGCTTAACCCAAAATGGTAAGGTGATTACCCGCACCAATCAACGTCGCTTTAAGCTGATGAACGAAGGTTTTGGTGGCATTAAAGATACCCTGCTGCTTGGCCGCCAGGCTGACTTTAATCAACGTTTCGCCGAAACTAGTCTAGAGATGGGGGTTGCGCGCGGTATCACAGCAGGCTTATCACAGGTGCCGCGCTATGCCATGGAGCTTATTGCCTTTGGCGCCGTCATCTTTTTGGTACTCTATCTGTTAGCCGCCCATGATGGCAATCTTGGTCAAATTCTACCTGTGCTCTCAGTATATGCCTTGGCCGGATTTAAACTTTTGCCAGCCTTTCAGCAGATCTACACTAGTTTAGCCAACGTTAAAGGCAATATTGCTGCTTTCGACAGTCTCGAAGACGACCTGACCGCCAGCCAGAACGCCACCCCTGGTAAGCCCGCTACAGCCGTTGGCAAGCTATCACCGAAACAACGCATTACGCTGGAAGATATTCACTTTGCCTACCCAGGAAAAGAGGATAAAGCGTTAGACGGCCTAACGCTTGAAATACCGCGTAACCAAGTGATTGGTCTAGTCGGGGCCTCTGGCTCCGGCAAATCAACGGCTATTGACGTATTGCTAGGCCTGATGGTGCCGCAGCAGGGCGCCTTGAAAGTGGATGGGGAAACACTCGCTGGCGTACGTCTACGTGCCTGGCAGAACAGCGTTGGCTTTGTGCCGCAAGCGATTTTTCTTGCCGATGCTAGCATCCGCGAAAATATTGCCTTTGGCTTGCAGACGGAGGCGATTGACGATGATCGCGTGATGCGGGCCGCGCAGATGGCGCACTTGGATGAGTTACTTGAGAATCTGCCCGACGGCCTAGCAACGTGCGTAGGTGAACGCGGAATTCAGCTCTCGGGTGGGCAGCGCCAGCGTATCGGTATTGCGCGTGCGCTTTATGATGATGCTGAGGTACTTGTGCTGGATGAAGCCACCAGCGCCCTTGACGGGATCACCGAAAAGCTGGTGATGGACGCCATCCATGACTTCGCCGGTAAGAAAACAGTCATCATGATTGCCCACCGCCTGGCTACCGTGAAACAGTGCGACAGCATCTACCTGCTCAAAAACGGGCGGGTAGAAGCCCAAGGCACCTACAGTGAACTTGCCGAGCGCAGCGAGATATTTCAGCGCATGGCAGAGCACGCCTGAGTTTTTTATCGACCCTGATACCCGAAAAGCTTTTAATGCAAAACAGCGTAACCGGGAAAGCCAATGTCTAACACTGTAACACTAGCCAACAGTACAGCTTTTGAAGCGGATCCAAGCCAAACTATCCTGCAAGCTGCGTTTAATCAAAGCATTACATTAGAGTATAGTTGCCGCACTGGTCGCTGTGGTATTTGCAAGGCTGAAGTGATTTCAGGCAAAACAGAAGTGATCAAGCCTGAAGAGTCACTTACGAGTGCCGAAAAGTCAGCAGGCCTGATTCTCACTTGCTGCAGAAGTGCGGCCACTAATGTGCAACTGGCTATAGAAGACTTGGGGGAGTTGGGCAACATCCAACCAAAAACGGTGCCATGTCGGATTGATGAAATAACAAAGTTGGCACCAGATGTTGTAGAAGTGACTCTAAGGACACCGCCAGCCAGTCGAATCGAATACTTGCCAGGGCAATATGTCGACATGATTGGCAAGGAGGGTCTACGTCGAAGTTACTCCATTGCTAATGCGCCAAGGGATGACGGAAAGCTCACCCTGCAAATACGCAAAGTCGAAAATGGCGAAATGAGCCATTACTGGTTTAACGAAGCCAAATCAAACGATTTGCTCCGTCTTGAAGGACCCCTGGGCACTTTCTGCCTGAGGAAAACTAAAGCAAGTAGGCTTGTCTTTCTCGCTACAGGGACCGGCATTGCACCTGTCAAGGCTATGTTAGAGCAGTTGGCATCATCACCAGAGGTCAATACCTACAGCCAAATTGACGTTTACTGGGGCGCGCGCACCGAAGAAGATTTGTATTGGAAGCCAAAATTTCCGGCTTTAAAGCTGCATTACACACCGGTTTTAACCCGATCACCTGAATGGGCTGGCGCAAAAGGATATATTCAGCAAGTTTTACTGGCCCGTGATGTAGACCTACAAGATGCTGTTGTTTACGCCTGCGGCTCAGAAGACATGATCAACAGCGCACACGCAGAATTAACGGCAGCGGGGTTGGCGGAGAGTCAGTTCCACTCTGATGCATTCGTAAGCTCAAACTAATTGAATTCCGGAGGAAGGATGAAGGCAGTGATATTGGCAGGCGGTTTGGGAACACGTCTGAGCGAAGAGACAGAAAGCCGCCCCAAGCCAATGGTAGACATTGGTGGCAAGCCAATCTTGTGGCACATCATGAAAATGTACTCCGCACACGGCATCAACGACTTTGTGATCTGCTGTGGCTACAAGGGTTACGTCATCAAGGAATACTTCGCCAACTACTTCCTTCATATGTCAGATGTCACCTTCAACATGCGTGACAACAACATGGAAGTGCATAACAAACGAGCAGAACCCTGGAATGTTACGCTGGTAGACACCGGTGAAAACTCGATGACCGGTGGCCGTCTACGCCGAGTGGCAGAATACATCAAAGACGAAGAATCTTTCTGCTTTACCTATGGCGATGGCGTAGGGGATATTGATATTACTGAGACAGTTCGCTTTCATAAAAATCATGGTAAAGCTGCCACATTGACTGCAACGTCACCCCCAGGTCGTTTCGGTGCACTGGATATTCAAAACCGTCAGGTAGTCAGTTTCAAAGAAAAACCAAAAGGAGATGGTGCACTGATCAATGGTGGTTTCTTCGTTCTGACACCCAAAGTGTTGAATTACCTCGTAGATGACAACAGTGTGTGGGAGCAATCTCCGTTAATGCGCCTGGCAGAAGATGATGAGCTCATGGCTTACGAGCATGATGGGTTCTGGCAGCCGATGGATACTCTGCGTGACAAGCACTTGCTGGAAGAGCTGTGGAGCAGTGGAAACGCTCCATGGAAGACCTGGGAATAAATCCATGACGGCAAAAGTGACCCCGGGCTTTTGGCAAGGCAAAAAAGTATTTGTCACCGGTCATACTGGCTTCAAGGGAAGTTGGCTTTCATTGTGGCTGCAAGAGATGGGCGCAAAAGTAAAAGGTTTTGCGCTAGAGCCGCCTACTAACCCTGCGCTGTTCATTGAAGCCAATGTTGCAGATGGGATGGAGTCGGAAATTGGAGACATTCGTAACCTCCAAGCCATCACTGCCAGCATGAAAGCATTCAATCCAGACGTTCTGATTCACATGGCCGCTCAGCCGCTAGTGCGGTTGTCTTACCGCGAGCCGGTGGAAACCTACAGCACGAACGTTATGGGTACCGTGCATATGCTAGAAGCTGCGCGCCAATGTTCGAACTTGAAGGCTATCGTTAACGTTACCACTGACAAATGCTATGAGAATCAGGAATGGGTTTGGGGTTACCGCGAGCATGAGCCTATGGGTGGCCACGACCCCTATAGTAACAGCAAGGGGTGTTCAGAACTGGTAACTTCTGCCTACAGGAACTCTTTCTTCAATAGCAAAGATTCTCCTGCATTGGCTTCCGCCCGTGCCGGTAATGTTATCGGCGGTGGCGATTGGGCAGAAGATCGATTAATTCCGGATATTCTACGGGCATTTGAGCAGAAGCAAGCGGTTGTTATACGAAACCCGTTGGCAACTCGGCCTTGGCAGCACGTATTGGAGCCTATTAGCGGCTATCTTATGTTAGCTGAACAACTTTACAAAACGGGTAGTACCTACGCAGAGGGGTGGAATTTTGGCCCCAGTGATGAAGATGTGATGCCAGTTGAGTGGATTCTGAACCACATGGTCGAACACTGGGGCCAGGGGGCAAGCTGGGAGCTGGATGAAAACCCGCAGCCCCATGAAGCCCAATTATTGAAGCTTGATATTTCCAAAGCAGCTGCCTTACTAAGATGGAAACCCCGTTGGTCACTCTCCCAAACGCTCGATAGCATTGTGGATTGGCACCATGGTTGGCTGAGTGGCGGCAACGCCAGAGAAATCACACTTAATCAAATCGCCCAGTACCAGACCAACTAAAAATTTATTCAGTTCCCAAACAAAGGCAAGTCATGTCACTTGAAAGCATTCGCCAAGAAATCAGCAAACTGGTTGAACAATACGCCGAAGAAGCACTTGCTCCTAAACCATTCGCACCGGGTGAATCTGTCGTTCCTCCTTCAGGGAAGGTTATTGGTGCGAAAGAACTTCAATTGATGGTTGAGGCTTCTCTAGATGGTTGGTTAACCACCGGACGCTTTAACACTGAGTTTGAGAAAAAACTAGCCGAGTTTATCGGCGTAAAACACCTGATTACCGTTAACTCGGGGTCCTCTGCGAACCTCGTTGCCTTCAGTACACTGACATCACCGAAACTTGGCGACCGAGCCATAAAAAAGGGTGATGAAGTGATAGGCGTAGCCGCTGGTTTCCCGACCACGGTTAACCCGATTGTCCAGTTTGGTGCTGTACCGGTATTCGTAGACGTGGACGACAAAACCCACAACATTAATGCCGACCTTATTGAAGCAGCGATTACGCCCAAAACCAGGGCCATCATGCTGGCTCACACGCTGGGTAACCCGTTCAATCTCGCTAAGGTACGAGAGTTATGCGATAAGTATAGCCTGTGGCTGGTAGAAGATTGCTGTGACGCCTTGGGGGCAACCTATGATGGAAAAATGGTCGGCACTTGGGGTGACATCGCGACACTTAGCTTTTATCCAGCACATCATATTACCATGGGGGAAGGTGGTGCCGTTTTTACCAACAATTCTCAGTTAAAAATGATTGCGGAATCTTTCCGGGATTGGGGGCGCGATTGTTACTGCGCGCCTGGTTGCGACAATACATGTGGCAACCGTTTTGGCCAGCAGTTCGGTACCTTGCCGCATGGGTATGACCATAAATATGTTTATGCTCACTTGGGCTACAACTTGAAAATTACTGACATGCAAGCCGCTTGCGGGCTGGCGCAGCTTGAGCGCGCCCCTGAGTTTATCGCAACACGAAAGCGTAACTTCGCTATCTTGAAAGAGCGACTAGTAGACCTTTCTGATTACCTTGAAATAGTCGAGCCAACGCCAAATAGTGATCCTTCATGGTTTGGGTTCCCTGTGACGCTGAAAGAAAGCAGCGGGGTGCAGCGTGTTGACCTTCTCAAATATCTTGACCAGCACAAAATAGGTACTCGTCTTCTTTTCGCGGGTAATTTGACTCGCCAGCCTTATTTTCAGAACGTGGAATACCGTGTAGTAGGTGACTTAGTAAATACGGATCGTACTATGAATCAGACCTTTTGGTTAGGTGTTCAGCCAGCACTGGGTGAAGCGCACTTCGAGTATGTAGCCGAGAAGCTGGAAGAGTTTTTTGGGCTGAATTTCTGAGTAATGAGGTTACCTCTTTGATCTCTATCTCGCCGAAAACAGCGCTGGTCACGGGTGCAACAGGATATATCGGAAGCGAATTGGCAAACCATCTTGCTAGCCAAGGTTGGTACGTACATGTGATTGTGCGCCCAACATCTGACTTATCTCTATTGGAGAGGCAAGGAACATATTCAGATTTTGTTATTCACCTATATGATGGCGCTTACACAAAATTATTAACTGCGTTAGAAAAATCTCAGCCTGATGTTGTCTTTCACTTGGCTTCTGCCGTTCTTAGTGAAGAAAGCCCGAATAATATTGATGTAATGCTTGAAGCCAATCTTCGCTTTGGTGTTCATCTGGCGCAAGCAATGTATTGTGTCGATGCAACTAGTATGGTGAACACGGGCACCTTCTGGCAACACTTTAATAGTGCGCCTTATGATCCAGTGAATTTATATGCGGCGTCTAAGCAAGCACTAGAAACTTTGCTACAATATTATGTAAATGCGAAGGGCTTCAGTATCATTAATCTGAAGTTATTTGACACTTACGGTGAAAATGATCCTCGGCCAAAATTACTGACTCTATTGAGAGAAATCTCCTGTAACCAAAAACCGCTTGCAATGAGCCCAGGTGAACAAAAAATAGATCTGGTGCATGTTAATGATGTGACAAGGGCGTATGAGGTGGCGGCACATAGGCTTTTGAATGGAAAAGTTTTAGGTATGGAAGATTACGGTGTTTCATCTGGCCGACCGGTAACATTGAAAGCACTTGTCAAAATAATTGAACAAATAATCGGGAAAGAATTGCCCATCCAGTGGGGAGAGCGAGCTTATCGTGAACGAGAAGTAATGGAGCCTTGGTCTGGAAAACCCATTCCTGGCTGGGTACCTGAAGTAAGCATAGAGTATGGAATAAAACGGTTACTTGTTAAACATTGACAATGGCGATTTTTTTATATTTTTTGAAACGTCAGATTTTTATTAATTGGTGTATATATGAATTCAGAGCTGACCCTTGCAGTTCCGACATATAACAGAAGAGACGCTGTTTACGAAAATGCTAAACATGCCCTTTATGGTATAAAAGATATGTCAGTTCAATATCTTGTTGTCGATAACAATTCTGAAGATGGCACTTATGAAGACCTCGTTAACGCGTTTGGAGAAAACAAGCAAGCTCGATTTCTAAAAAACTCAGAAAATATTGGCTATTTTGGTAACTTTGTAGAGTTGTTTAAGCGCTGTGAGACTAAATATATATTAATATCTTCTGATGAAGATTTTTTTTTAACAGAAAACATTAAAAAATTATTGTGCTTTCTCAATGAGAAAGATCCAGTACTGGTCTCGCCTCAAGTTCTTTTACATGGTAATAGGTTATATAGAGGGCGATACAAAAATTCAGTAATTAATCCAAAAGATATAAGAAAAAGTGCTAATTATTTATCTGGTTTAGTTTTTAATGTTGAGAGATCCATGGACGCGATTAATTTTCTGGAAAAAAATAGTGGTAATCAGATGGTGAAGCTTTATCCTCAAGTCATAGTTGCATGCTTTTTAGCTTTCCAAGATAAACTTTATTGGTTTGGCCTACCTTTGACTAAAAAGGAGTATCAGTTAGATTCAAAAATAGTCGATTCTAATGGGCTGCCATATGCTGATATTGGCTCCAGAATCACCCAGTTTCAATGTTTTGATAAGATTCTATCTGAAATGATTCTATCTGAAATAAAGGTGAATAAAAAAAACAATAAAATAGTAAAAAAACTAAAGAAAGAAAACTTTTATTTAATGTTATCTATCCTTGAAGATTCAATGCCCGTAAGCGACTCACGTGGTTTTTCAGAAATTTATGAGATTCGCTTACAATCATATATTTTTTTAAAACTATTAAATTTTTTACGTCTGAGTTTTTTTGGAATAAAGCCTTTAGTGAAATATATCGCGGGTCTAAAGAGTATAAGGCTGAAGGGTGGGAGGTTATGAAATCAATAAAGCTATTAATTAAAATTATTTTGGATAAAATTGAAAAGGGAGTAAGAAAGTACCGGGGTTTGAAAGCCAAAACCCAATGTGGTGGTCATAAAGGAAGTGTTCAGGTTGGTGGGAAAACGCATCTTACCAAAAAAACTTTCTTAGGTATTAACGCGAACTTTAATGGTTTAGTTATTAGTGGTGGAGGTAAAGTAGTAATTGGCAACCATTTTCACTCAGGCCCAGATTGTTTATTTATTTCTCAAAACCATAATTTTGACGGTGGTAAATCGATCCCATATGATAATACTTACATATATAAAGATATTGAAATCGGAGATTGCGTCTGGCTTGGTAGTCGGGTAATTGTACTTGGAGGCGTAACAATTGGTGAAGGTGCAATTATACAGGCAGGAAGTTGCGTAGTAAATGATATACCGCCATATGCAATTGCGGGAGGACATCCTGCTAAGGTATTTGCTTATCGTGATGTAGAGCATTATGAAAGAATAAAAAAAGAAGGTAAATTTCATTAACTATAGGGTTTCTTAAATATATGTACACAATTGCAAATATTCGCCCCTTAGGGCATAACGTTGGTAATCATGCAATCCATTTTGCACTTCGTCAGATGTTGCATGAAACTTTTGGTAGATTTGTCTCAGTTATCGACTACCCTGCCACAAGTAAGCATGAAAGTACTGCTAAAGCTGGTCTTACTCCTGCAACTGTTTATGAAATTAACCGCTTTGCTGATGGAGTGATCGTTGGAGGTGGTAATTTATATGAAAATGATGAAATAGCCGTCGATGCTCGTGCTTTATCAGCATTACAGCCACCTTTATTACTTTTTTCAAACTCGCGCGGTCGAATTTATGATCGTCATGGTAACTTTTCAGAACGCTCAGATGTTATTCCAGATCATAAGCTTAAAACATTATTATCTCGTGCAGATATGTCACTTTCACGTGATAGCGCCACAAATGGTTACCTAAGCGCTATTGATAGCCGTGATGAACTGGGATGGTGTCCAACTATTAACATGGCACGTTATGCGAATTTGTTGCCAGCACTTCCTGATAATGAAGATGTGGGTACCTTAATTTCCGTTCGGACACCTAACCTAATGAATTTACCATATAGGTTTCAGAGTCGGATACAAAACCACATCGAGACGGCTATTGATCACTTGCGAGCCACCGGGCACCGTCGTATTCGTATACTATGCAATGACAGTAGAGATCTTGATTTCGCGACTGCTTTTCGCTACACCAAAAATGTAGATTCTGTTTATACGAATGATGTATATCAATATTTAGCGTTGCTTAAATCTGCTGATTTGGTCGTAAGCTATAGACTTCATGCGACATTACCTGCGGTTTCTTTTGGTACTCCAACAATAAATATTGTCTATGATGAGCGTGCACATTCATTATTCGACGATCTAGGTATGACGCCTGCAAGCCTTAATCTAGTAGATCTTAGCGACAATTTCATTCCAGAACTGAAGAAATGGATTGATAAAGGTGGCTATAAAAAATCAGATCATATTACAATAGCTAAAGATTGGCTTGAAAAAAGTGATATGCAATTTTCTAGGCTTGCACAGTTTAAGGCGCTTATGGAAAACTATCTTAAAAATGGAGCCTCCAAAATATAATGCAACCTGAATATGATTTCCCTATTGTCGCCTTTCATGTTCAAGCAAGTAAGACAGTTGGTATGGGGCATTTAGCTCGTTCTTCAGCTCTTATAGACTCACTTAATTCGTTGGGGGTCAAAACAGTATTACAGTTAGATGCTGATGAAAAGGGGAGGTCTGAGGCTGAGTCAAGAGGCCATTATATATTTTCTGATGTTTCATCCTTGGCTACTGTATTGATCATAGATGCAATTAACATCCCGGCTTCACTATATGACTTAGCTAGAAATTTTTACCCACGTATTTTGATATCTCCTATTTGTGATAATCCGCTTATCGCTAGCCATATTTTAGTAAGGGATGCACCTGAGGAGTTACAAAAAATGGTCGAACCATCTCATTCTCAATTGATAGTAGATCCCGATTTTGCATTTGTAACTGCAGGTGGCGTTTCACCTTCTGTAAAGAAATATAAAAGAATTAACGCAGGTATATGTTTGTCAGGTGCGGATAACACTCTAGATATTGAAGAAATTATACATTTAATATTTGAAACACCCTATTTAGATTCGATTAGTGTTATCGATCGTAGGGAACCAATATGTAAAGTGCCTAAAGGGAAAAAATTATTTCATGCTGTCCCAAATGGAAAACCGTGGGAATTCTTCTCTAAAATTAATTTTTTCATTGGAGGCGATGGTGTCATGCTTGCTGAAGCCATTGCACGAGGTATACCTGCGATATCGTTAACAACCTTGGAGCGAAAAGCTAAAAACCAAGCACTAGCGGATTCAGGAGCTTTAAAAGCTATATTGCATGAAACTATAGATGTTAAAAGTATTTTTAAATTATTCTCTTGTAGAGAAGAAATATATAAAATGCATGAAGCTGCATTGTCTTTAAATGGAGCAAGGCGGTCATCTAAATTATCTGAAACTATAATCAATATAATGGGGTGTTAATTTTATGAGCATTAATCCGGAATTTATTGCAGAAGCTGGAAGTAATCACAATGGTGATTTGAGTAGAGCGTGTGAGCTGATTGATATCGCATGTAATGCAGGTGCATCCTCTATAAAATTTCAGTTTATTTTTGCAAAAGGATTATATTTGCCAGAGATTCGCGATGGGCAGCGTACTATTAATAATCCTGTTTATGATCAGCGGTTGAGTGAAGAGATGTCTGAAGAAGAATGGGAGAAAATATGGTCTTACGCTAAAGAGAAAGGTATTAATATATCCGCTTCTGTTTTTTGTGAGCGAGGTATTGAACTGCTGAAAAAGCTTGGAGCTTCCTACGTTAAAATTGCTTCTACAGATCTGAATAATCATTCTCTGATTGGTAAAGTTTGTGCGGTCTTTCCAAGAGTGATTGTATCTACTGGTATGGCGTCACTCTCAGAAATTGACGAAATGCTTCAGTTTGTTAATAAAAATCATCCGAATACAGATCTCCATTTAATGCATTGTGTGTCGTCCTATCCTTGTCCAGTTAGTGAAGCAAATACACAAAGAGTTGCATTATTAAAACAGTCGTTTGGAGTTCCAGTAGGGTATTCTGATCACACAGAAGGAGAGGTCTCTGCTGCTATGGCGTTAGTTCAGGGTGCGAGCTTCTTTGAGAAACATTTCACCTCAAATCGTACACTGCCAGGTTTCGATCATGCGCATGCTTTGGAACAAAGAGAACTTTCAAGTTACATAAATAATATTTCAAGTGCTGCTATAAGTTTACAACAACACCCAAATAGCCATTCGAAACAGGAAATGATTACAAAAATACGTGCTCGTCGTGGTATTTATGCAGCTAGGGACTTACCCGCTGGTCATACGTTATGTGCGGAGGATTTACTATTTGTTCGCCCTAGTACAGAATTCTCAGCAAATGATATTTCTGAATTAGTCGGGAAAAAAATATCTGAAGATACACCCCGATTTTCAGCACTTGGTCTGGGTGATAAAGTTAAAATCGTTTCGTCAAACTGGAAAGATGCCTCTTCATATTGGGAAAAAGAAATGAAGGAAAAAAAGATGGCGCCTAAAAATTCAAGTCAGGAAAATTAAGTTGTGCGGCCGTTTGTATTTATTTACGCTAGAAGTGACTCTTCGCGTTTACCTAATAAGCCAATGATTAAACTTGGAGGTTTAAGGCTTATTGATATTGTAATTGAGCGTGCGCTTAGAGTGACCTCGGATTGTGTCTTGTTGACAAGTAACCGTGAAGTCGATGATCTGTTGGTTGAACATTTTAATAAAAGAGGGCTAAAAGTAGTTCGTGGGCATTCCACTAATTTAGTAAAGCGCACCCTGACAGCCTTAGAAGAAACTCAAGCAACCCATTTCCTTCGTTTGAATGGAGACTCTCCTCTCTTTGAACCTGAATTGGCATACCATATCTCAGATAAACTTGAACATAACAATCTTATTAGCAACCTTATATGTCGTACTTTTCCTTATGGAGTAGCTTTGGAATGGATAGAAGCTGAGTTTTACAAAAGTATGGCTTCTTTAGCTGAGAAGTCAGAGCAAGAGCATGTTACTCAGCATATTTATCGAAATATTTTTGGGTTTAATTTTTTATCTCTGACTCAATCACGAGATGATAGCTTTTTGAAGTTAGCATTAGATACACCTAGTGATTATGAGCGTCTTCAGTCTTTATTTAAAAATCATGATGTTGTGAGTACACCGTACTGGGAAATATTTAATCTTACTAAACCAAGCTTAAAAGTTAAGTAAAAGAAAAAAGTGGCCTCAAGTTCCAAGTGCAACACTATTGTAAGTGTTTGATTGAAAAGCACATTTTTCTTTAGCATGTCAATGTAAACCTCTAAAACCGTTTGTGTGTTCAGCATCTCTCTAGTCCGGGTATTCAACTAATCAGCAATGGCATCGAGCTTTTTGGCTGTACACCGACTAGTGAAGTAATGAAGTGACCCCCTCCAGAGCTGCACAGGCTATAGTGCAGCTATCAGGAGGATGAGATGAACAACGAACCCTCAGTCAAACGCTGGACCGACAAGCGCAAAGCCGCTGTGTTCATGGATATCTTCAAGGGCAAGACCGCCGTCGCTGAAGTGGCTCGACAACATGACCTCACCGTTTCGGAAGTCGATGGCTGGATCGAAGAGGCCCAACGCAACATGGAGAACGGGTTCCGAGCCCGGCTCAAGGATATCCGCAAGCAGTACGAGTCCGCTCTGGGGAAACCAAGGAGGCGCCGGGCGAGGCTCACCTGCAGATCTATGCATCAAAAAAGCTCAAACGCCTGCTCGACGAGGACGAGAACTCGTAAGGTTGTTTCAGGCGGAACTGGCCCAGGAGGGCCACGTGGTATCACTCGTCAAGCTATGTCAGTGGCTGGGGCTGTACTATCGACCCAAACCACGTTACCTGGCGATCAATACCGATCTAGCCTCTTGAGTAAAGCTGGCTCTGGAGCGATTCCCAAGCTATGGCTATCGTCGTCTGCCCTCAGTGACCACACGACCGGATGACCGTTGGGCCACCAATCTGACGCACGTTTGGTGCGGCAAGGATCGACGGGCCAGCCTGGCGGTGATTATCGATTGCTGCACGCGAGAAATTCTCGCTTGGCGATTATCGGACAATGGCAGCAGCAAGACCGCCGAAGCCGCGCTGGAAGAGGTTCTGGTGTATCGATTCGGCGCCCTGGGTCGTATTCATCTACCTCTGGCACTGAGGTCGGAAAATAGCCTCGTATTCATCAGTCGGCATTACACGGCGATAGTGAAGGCCTATGGGCTCACCCAAGAGTTCACGACGCCATATAAACCGGAGCAGAACTAGCTTGTCCAGTGCTTATTCCGTTCATTGAAGGTGGAGTGCATCTGGCAGCATCGATTTGAGTTGTTGGGCCAAGCTAGAGCAGTTCTCGGGCGCTGGATGCGGTACTACAACGAAGAACGGCCACATCAGTCACTAGGCTGTGTGGCGCCCCGAGCACACCCTGCAATAGCTGCGTAGGGTGTACATAAAGCAGGGGGAATTCCACGGGGTCGCAGTGGCGCGACCTGCCGGAGCGTTATGGCCCCTGTAACACCGTCTATCAACGTTTCCGACAGTGGAGCGATGATGGCACTTTCGATCAGATGTTGACTCGCTTGCATCTACGTTTGTGTAAAGATGAGTATATGGATTTCGATATAGATTCGACCTCCATTAGAGCTACTTGGTCGGCCAGCGGTGCTGGCAAAAGGGGGATCGATAGAATCGGTAGACCATGCGCTTGGCCGCAGTCGCGGCGGGTTGCCACGAAGATAAACCTGCTGTCCGATAGTCGAGGCTTCCCCATTACGTTTTCTCTATCCGCTGGCCTGCGTGCCCGAAGCCTGGCCTACCGCATCAATTTGACCGGTCGAAATATTGTCAGCGCAATAATATGGTGGAGCGACTATTTGGTTGGTTGAAGGAAAAAACACCGACTCAATACGCGTTACGACAAGTTGGCCAGTAGCTTCAAGGCTATGGACACTGGCTTGCATTGAGCGATACATGAGAGCCGACTTTTCAGACAGAACCTAGCTCGAACAGCTGGCTATTCGGATGCAGTTTGGGTGTGTGACGTGCCCGTCGTCGAGTTCAGCGAGCTCGAAACCCTGTAAGGCTTGCGTCGTGCCCATTATCAATCTTGATCGTGTGACGTGATATCTCACGCGGTACGGTACTTACAGAGAGCCTAAGGCGGCGAGCGATGCCGCGAAATGATTGCTTCGTGTACATCAACATGATTAAAGCACACTCTTCGATCAAAAGATGGCGATAGTGATGAATCATAGCGATAGCTTACCAAGTGAGTCAGGTGTTTCACTTGGTCATTGAGATCGCTAAGGTTCAATTTTTATGTAATTAGGTTTAAATTATACTTTTATAGAAAAAGGTGTTTTGTGACTGTATTTAAGGATATATTTAAAACTTTGCGAATGGAGCCTGAAGTATGGCTTTTGTATTTATATGGCCAGAAATTAGATGATTTTCCTCACCTTAAAAACGCAAAGCCACGCTTTAAAGGTATGTTCCTAAGGCTTGCGATTTTTTTATATGGCTTATTCAGCCAGTCCTTTTTTTTTAGAAAGCCAAAAGTATTAAGTGAGAGCGATATTCTTGTTTATGCTGGAAGTAAAAACCAAAAAGATGCCTTAAAGCCGACTGTGGAAAGGTTGTTAGATAAAGGTATAAATGTTGTGACTTTAGTGCAGCAAAAAGTCTTTGATAACGAATGCAGAAATAATGGTTTTAAGTCAGTATTTCTTGGCCCAAGAGAAATAGTAAAAGTTTTGGTTGTTTTTTTTATACGTTTTCCTGCTCTTTATTTACAACTCCGTAAAAGACACAAAAGTTTGTTGTTATATAAGATCGATGCCTTTTGTGAATCTTATAAATATCTTGTATATTTCGATGAAAAACTGAAGGAGTGTAAACCAAAAATAATTCTAGTTTCCAATGATCACAACGTAGATACTAGATCGCTTTTAGCAATAGCTCGTACTATGGGTATTAAAACTGCTTACTTGCAACACGCTTCAGTAAGCCATGTTTTTCCTGCTCTAATGGTTGATTATGCTTTTTTGGATGGGCTTGCTGCTTTAGATGTCTATAAGAAGTGTAGATATAGCAAACCTCATTCTATACATCCGAAATCTAATGTTTTTTTGTCAGGACAAAAGAAAAGTCTTGGTATAAGTAAATTTCCAGGCAATCATTTTTTAGGATTGGCACTTAATAAATTAGATAAGCCTGAGGACATAGAGGTTGTTATTGCTTCTTTGCACTCAAAGGGTATACCTGTGTTAGTGCGATGGCATCCAGGGTTGCAAGGTAAAAAACTTAAGCCTATTCTTAATATTATCGACAGATATACTAATGCTGAGAAGAGTAACCCTCTAGATGAGCCTGTAGGGAAATTTATTTCTAGGTTAGATGTTCTTGTCGCTGCAAATAGTAGTATTCATTTAGAAGCCGCCCTGATGAAAGTTGTTCCTATATATTATGAATATAGTCCGGTTTACCATCATGATTACTATGGTTATGTAGAGAAAAAAATATGTTATGAAGCTAGAAGTGTTGATGAGATAATTAATCTTTACCATGAAGCTATAGCTGGATTAGCGATGATAAATAAAAAAGCAATACAGTTTTTTAGTGCAACTTATGAGACTGAGTGGGAAGGGAAAGAGGGAGAGCTCGTTGCGAAAAATTTATATGAAATTTTACATGAAGCTCGATTGGAAAGTCTATGGGGTTATTTAGAATCTAATGAGGTTTAATTTTCACTGTTAACTGTTTGGATTTATTGATATGAATGTTCTTGTAACTGGCGGAGCTGGTTATATTGGCTCACATGCACTGGTGGCACTTATTGAAGCGAACTATGATGTTGTCGTTTTAGACAATTTGATAAATGGATCAGCTGAAGCAGTCATGCGCGTTGAGAAAATAACTCAAAGAAAAATTCCTTTTTATGAAGGTGATATACGGGATTCTAATTTTTTGAATAGTATATTCAAAAATCATGATATTGATGTGGTTGTTCATTTTGCAGGTCTTAAGTCTGTTGGTAATAGTGTAAAGAACCCAATCGAATATTTTGACTTTAATGTAAACGGTACTATTTCTCTTGTTAAAGGAATGGAGTTGGCCGGTATCTACCGTCTGGTTTTTAGTTCTTCAGCCACAGTTTATGGCGATAGCAGTATTATGCCGTTACACGAAGATTTGCCTACAGGAGAACCAAAAAATCCTTATGGTCGCTCTAAACTGATAATAGAACAGATGCTTCAAGATCTAGCAAAAAGTAATTCTCGTTGGTCTATAGGCTTGCTTCGTTACTTTAATCCAGTTGGGGCTCATGAAAGCGGTTTGATTGGCGAGAGTCCTCAAGGTACTCCAAACAATCTACTACCATATGTGGCTCAAGTGGCTGTTCGTCGTTTGCCAAAATTAGCTATATTTGGTAACGACTACGATACGATAGATGGCACAGGTATACGTGATTATATACATGTAATGGACCTAGTCGAAGGGCATGTGAAAGCTATTAAAAAATTAGAAAAATCAGGTGGTCTGAAAATTTGGAATCTTGGTACAGGGAAAGGTTACTCAGTTTTGGAAATGGTAGATGCCTTTGAAAGTGTATCAGGCCGTAACATACCTTATTATTTTCAACATCGACGTGAGGGTGATGTTGCGGTTTGTTGGGCAGATGTGTCACTAGCAGAAATTGAGTTAGGTTGGCGTGCCAAGCGTGATTTATTGGATATGGTAGGCGATACATGGCGCTGGCAAATTCAAAATCCAGAGGGATATAGGTAATAAAGTTATCCTGAGTTCAAACATTAAACGCAGCACCTGCGGTTTGTAGTGCCCCTGAATGCTCTCCCAGGAACACTTGTGCCGGTGTCCGGTATGCCAAGCGTTTTCTAGGGTGTTTGTTCAAATTGGCAACGACTCTCCTTAAGTCTTGAGTCGCTAACTTTTGGAAGTCCGGTCCTTTAGGGAAATATTGGCGAATCAGGCCGTTGGTATTTTCATTGGGACCACGCTGGCTGTAATGCTACCCTGATTTTTGCACACCCAGCAATAGCTGCGTAGGGTGTGCAAAAATCAGAGGGCATAATAGCAGCACAAGAAGGTTCCTACATCTGAGCGGATGCCCCTTTATCGCCCTGGAGCCGCCAATCAGGTCTGGTCAATGGATTTTGTGTTTGACCGGAGGGGAGGCGGACGAGTGATAAAGAGCTTTACCGTTGTCAACGGGACTATCCATGAAGCCGTGGCTATCGTGGTTGAACATGCCATTGGCGGACTGTTTTTGATCATCTGGCTTTACAGCGTGGCCTACCTAGCGCCATTCGTACGGATAATTGAAAGGAACTCTATGGGCGCATCATTCTGTCATGGGCTCATCTACATGGTGGTGCACTGTTTTTAATTGAACCTGGAAAACCTAACCAAAACGCCTACATCGAATCGTTCAATGGGCGCTTCCGAGATGAATGTGTGGATGAGCCTTGGTCCATCAGCCTTCATCACGCCTAGGTGGTCAGTGAGGCATGGAAGCGGGAGTACGACGAAGAAAGACCGAAGAAGCGTCTTGAAGGGTTGACACCATCAGCCTATGCCGAGCGACTGGTGGTAAAACACGATAAAGTTACTTCTGAGTCTAAACCCGAGTGCTACTGAAGATTGGGTGAAGTCGTACTGAGCAGCTGAACAATATGAAAATATGGAAGTTTGTGAATTTTTGAAAAATTTATGCAAAGGATAATCAATTGAAACTCCTAATTACCGGCGGAGCGGGCTTTATCGGCTCCGCTGTTATTCGCCATATCATCAGAAACACCGAAGATAGTGTGGTTAACGTAGATAAGCTTACATATGCTGGCAATCTTGAATCGCTGGCCGCTGCTAGTGACAACGAACGTTATATCTTTGAGCAGGTAGATATCAACAATCGCGTCGATCTTGATCGCGTTTTTCGTGAGCAGCAGCCGGATGCGGTGATGCATCTTGCAGCAGAAAGCCACGTTGATCGTTCAATCGACGGCCCGGCGGATTTCATCGAAACTAATATTGTCGGAACTTACACTTTACTAGAGGCCGCGCGTTACTATTGGCAAGGGTTAGGTCACGAAAGACAACAAGTCTTCCGTTTCCACCATATTAGTACCGATGAAGTCTACGGCGATCTCCCGCATCCCGCCGACACTACGAACTCTGCACACTATCTGTTCACTGAAACGACCCCTTACGCCCCTAGTAGCCCCTATAGCGCAAGCAAAGCCAGTTCAGATCACTTAGTTCGAGCTTGGCGCAGAACCTATGGCCTGCCGACACTAATTACCAACTGTTCTAACAATTATGGCCCTTATCACTTTCCTGAAAAGCTGATTCCGTTGATGATTCTTAACGCTTTAGAAGGAAAGCCGTTGCCGGTATATGGCAAAGGGGATCAGATACGCGATTGGCTTTATGTCGAAGATCATGCCCGTGCGCTTTATAAAGTTATTACTGAAGGGAAAGTCGGTGAGACATATAATATTGGCGGTAATAATGAAAAACAAAACATTGAAGTTGTTCTTTCTCTGTGCGATATCCTTCAGGAGTTGTATCCGCAGTCGACGCCATACCGTGAGCTGATTAACTATGTCCCTGATCGCCCCGGCCACGATATGCGCTATGCAATTGATGCCAGCAAGATCCAGAAAGAGCTGGGGTGGCAGCCACAAGAAACATTCGATACTGGTATTAGAAAAACTGTGCAGTGGTACTTGGACCATCTTGATTGGTGTAAGCGAGTCCAAGATGGGAGCTACCAGAGAGAGCGCATGGGTTTCAACAAATGAAAATCTTACTACTAGGCAAAACAGGTCAAGTTGGCTTTGAACTACATAGAAGTCTCTCTTCTTTGGGCACTGTCATCGCCCCAGGCAGGGCAGAGTTGGACTTACATAAGGAACACGCAGTAGCCAACTACCTAGCCTATACAAAACCGAGTATGATCGTAAATGCCGCCGCTTGGACAGCTGTAGACGCTGCCGAGGGTAAAAAAAATGAAGCTGAGCGTTTGAATACCGGTCTACCTGCACAATTGGCCCAATACGCTGCCGCTAACAGCGCCCGTCTGTTTCACTACAGCAGTGATTATGTTTACCCTGGCAATGGCGAAATGCCATGGAAAGAAAACAGCGACACTGGCCCCTTGAGCCACTACGGTAAAACCAAACTCAAGGGCGATGAAGCTATTGAGCAGAGTAGCGCGGACTACGTTATCTTCCGCACAAGCTGGGTCTACAGCGCAAGGGGTAGCAACTTCATGAAAACCATGTTGCGTTTGGCTAAGAGCAAATCCGAGCTTAGCATCGTGGCAGACCAGATAGGTGCTCCAACGCCAGCAAGACTGATCGCCCAGGTAACCACTCTGGCTATCCACCGACAGCTTCGAAAAGGCTTATACCATCTGGTTCCCAAAGGTGAAACCAGTTGGTACGGCTTTGCCCAGGAAATCTTCCTCCTGGCACAAAAAAACGGCGAACAACTAACCATAAGCCCCGATAACGTCTACCCCATCCCAACCAGCGACTACCCCACACCAGCAACTCGGCCGCTGAACTCGCGGATGGAGGCAACCAAACTGGAAACCGCCCTTAGCATTCAGTTGCCAGACTGGCAAAGCCAACTGGAACTGACCTTGTGCGAATACCTGGAGAAATAGATGAAAGGCATCATTCTGGCCGGCGGTTCCGGCACCCGTTTGTACCCCATTACCCGAGGCATCTCTAAGCAGCTTCTACCTGTGTACGACAAACCCATGATCTACTACCCGCTTTCTGTTCTCATGCTTGCAGGAATAAGGGACATTCTCGTCATCACCACTCCCGAAGACCAAGATGGCTTCCAACGCCTGCTAAGTAACGGTAGTCAATGGGGTATTAATCTTACTTATGCAGCGCAACCCAGCCCGGATGGACTGGCACAGGCTTTTATCATCGGTGAAAAATTCATCGGCGGCGACAGCGTATGTTTGGTACTTGGGGACAACATCTACTACGGTCAGGGCCTTAGCAGGATGCTTCAAGCTGCCGCCACCCGTGATAAAGGCGCTACCGTATTCGGTTATCAGGTAAATGACCCAGAGCGTTTCGGTGTGGTGGAATTTGATGACAATCTGCGGGCCATTTCCATTGAAGAAAAACCGGCCAATCCGAAATCTGATTATGCTGTTACCGGGCTCTATTTTTACGACAATGACGTAGTAGATATAGCAAAACAGGTAGAACCCTCAGAACGTGGTGAACTTGAAATTACCAGCATCAACCAGGCTTACCTAGAACGTGGTGACCTCAATGTTGAATTGCTCGGCCGCGGCTTTGCTTGGCTCGATACCGGTACGTTTGACTCCTTGCATGACGCCGCTAGCTTTATCGAAACCCTGGAAAAGCGGCAAGGCCTGAAGATCGCTTGCCTAGAAGAAGTAGCTTACCGCATGGGCTTTATCGGTGAAAAAGAGCTGTTGGCTGAGGCTGAAAAACTCAAAAAGAACAGCTACGGCACCTATCTGAAGAAGCTGGCTAAAACTGCTAATAAGCGAGCACTATGAAAATTATCGAGACCAGAATTCCAGATGTAAAAATCATCGAACCAAAGGTGTTCGGAGACGAACGCGGTTTCTTTATGGAAACCTGGAACGAAAAGGCCTTCCGCGAAGCTGGTATAAACGCCACCTTTGTGCAGGACAATCACAGCCGTTCGGTTAAAAACACCCTGCGCGGCCTGCACTATCAAGTCAAACAGCCCCAAGGAAAACTGGTACGAGTAACTCGTGGCGAAGTGCTCGACGTGGTTGTAGACTTGCGGCTGGAATCGCCTACCTTTGGTCGGTGGGTCGGGGAATATCTTTCTGAAGATAACAACCTTATGCTGTGGGTCCCTCCGAGGTTTGCACATGGTTTTTTGGTAGTAAGCGACGAGGCTGATTTTCAATACAAGTGCACAGATTTCTATGCGCCGGAGTATGAGCGTTCGATAGTTTGGGATGATCCTGATATTAGTATTGAATGGGGTGTGTCTGAAGTGGATAAATTACGACTTTCTGCGAAAGATATGATGGGACAAAGCTTTGACGCAGCTAAAACTGAATTGTTAATTTCTTCTTGACGATTTTGAAAGCTCCCTTTTTATTTCAACTTAAGCGTAAAATGCTATGAAATTATTATTGGTTTCCCATTCATCTGGCCTCTATGGCGCTGAAAAGTCTCTTTTAACCGTTGCAAAAGGGCTGGTCAATTCTGGTCATGATGTAAGCGTTGTTATACCGAGTAATGGAAAACTTAAAGTTAAATTAGATGAAGGTGGTATACCGGTTATCGTCTGGAAGTATTATGGTTGGTTAGGAAAAAGGCATAGAGCTCTAAAGGGTTTCTATAGATTGGTTTTTAATTTTTTTTCATGCCTTTTTTTTTGCTTGGTTAATAGGGTGAAGGTTGATGTTGTTTATACGAATACAGTCACTACTCCATTTGGAGTTTTTTATTCTTTTTTTAAGAGGAAAAAGCATGTTTGGCATGTCCGAGAGTTTGTCCATGAAGATATGGGAGCAGAATTTGATCTGCCAAAGAAAATGACTTCTCGTCTTTATTTTATTAATCACTGTTACTCTATATTTAATTCTAGTGCTGTTTCTAAAAAATTTAATCAATACTTTGGCTTTCATAGTTCATCGGTAATTTACAATGCGATAGAAGGAATAGAAAAGCGAGTATGCGTTGAACCGCGTAATCTTGAACGAAAGAGAGCTAATAAGATACTTATGGTATCAAGTTTGCACGAAGGTAAAGGTCATTTGGATGCGCTGAATGCCTTGACGAGTCTTCTGAAGACCTACCCGGATTTACTGTTAACAATAGTTGGTAGCGGTAATTATGATTACACAGAAAAATTAATAAATTTCGTTAGCGAAAATGGATTAGAGTGTAATGTTGACTTCAAAGGTTATGTTGATAATCCTATTGAGCTGATGGTCGAAAATGACATTTTTCTAATGTGTTCCAGAAATGAGGCTTTCGGAAGAGTAACACTTGAAGCTATGTCTGTTGGCTGCCCTGTTATTGGGGCAAATAGCGGTGGAACCCCAGAAATATTGGGCTATGGTAAATACGGTGTTTTGTATAATCAGTATGATGTGGAAGACCTGTCTCAGAAAGTGATTAGCTTGCTAGAGAGCCAAGAAGAAAAGGAAAGGCTGACTCAAATCGGGCCATTACGAGCAAAGGATTTCTCATGCAAAGTTATGATTGATAAAATCAATTATGTTTTGACTCGGTTTGATTCTAATTTGTAATTTCTGGTGATGATCTATAAATTGTTCTACGACAGAGTAGCAACAATAAGAGCGCCAATTCACATTGTATTGCCCTTGCTGTATAATGTTATTTGAGTCTGAATTGCTGACGCGATGATACTGGAGTTTGTATAGAGAGTTATGTGATTTTATATTAGGGAAGGTCTGATAAAAGTTGTCACGTATTAAGGAGTTTTTTGGATTGATTTATGCACTGGATCAGGTAAAGAGTCAGAAGATGTCAATTAAGCTATGGCTATTTTTGCTACAGGCGTTCTTAATCTTGATGCTCGTTCTGCCGACCTCTTTTCAAGCTTCGCGTGGTGCTGTCTTGATTTTAATTACCTGTGTTGCCAGTATTCTGGCTTTTCAAAAATGGCGCATTAATCGCGACATTATTTTTATTTGGTTTTTAACCATAGTTGTGGGCTTGTTTGGTGTTTTCTGGGGGGTTATTAACTCGGCTCCAGGCGCTTTAAGAGTTGCAACAGTTTATCTGATATGGCCTATACTTTATCTTCTTTTTATCGGTTTGGCTCATGAAGAAAGAGTGATTAAAGCTATAGAGTCTGCGTTGTTGCTAGGGATAGCTATTGCTACTTCTATGTCGCTTATAGTGATGTTGTCTGGCCTACTTGGTTATGGTGCTTTTGTTTTTCCACTACTAGAATTTCAAGATGCAGGTTTTGGCAACTACGGAGGCATTATAGAGTTTCGTATCTATAGCTTGACTACTGTGATGTATGGGTTCCCCTTTGTGCTTTCGTATATATTAGTTCGTAGGCGAGAGCTTTATGGCCTTAAAAAAATTGGCATTTATCTATTGTTACTTGCTATCGTGATGGCAGCACTCGGTTCAGGTAGGCGGGGATTCTGGTTGGTGATGTTGTTAACACCATTCATTATATTGCCTTTTTTGCAACTGTCTTTATGTAGACTGAATCCTGTGCCTTTTTTGTCGCTAACATTTAAATCTGCCATCGTTGCTTCATTTGCCATTGGGGCGGCTATTGTGGCGATTGGTCTAAACCCTTTGGTTTTGATAGAAAACTTCATTTCAGCGTTTCAGGGGCAGGAAATATCTAGTGGTGTTCGATTCTCCCAAGCAGAATCACTATGGCAAAAATTTACTGAGTCACCATTCGTCGGCCATGGGCTTGGAAGTACTGCTGATGTGGTGAGCTCCCCTTCTACGCCTTGGGCCTATGAGCTTTCTTACCTAGCGCTGCTTATGAATGTGGGTCTGGTTGGTTTTCTGGTTTACTCTGCCGCGGTGATTTGGGTCACGCTGAAAGGTATTGAGCTATCTCGTAAAAATGTAGAGTTCGCCAAGCTCTTTGTTCCTCTTATTGTGGCTCTTTTTGCGTTTTTAATCATGAATGCTACCAATCCCTACCTCGCAAAGTTTGACTACCTTTGGGTTATCTTTCTCCCCGTCGCTCTTATAAACGCCTATTTAACTAAACGGCCCAAAAATGATTGATATAGTCATCGTAAACTGGAACTCAGGCCATCAGTTAAAAGAATGTGTGGATTCCGTTATCATCCACAATAATGGCGAGGTCTCGCAAATTATTGTGGTAGATAACGGCTCTACAGATGATTCAGCTAATGCGATTGAAGCCCTGCCTTATGTGGACGTTATTCGTACGGGCCAAAACCTTGGCTTCGGTGCTGCCTGTAACCTCGGAGCAAAAACCGGGAAATCTCCCTATATACTTTTTCTTAACCCAGACACACTCCTGGAGGCAGATTCTATATCCGTACCTTTGGCTTATATGGAGCGGCGTGAAAACGAAAAAATTGGCATTTGTGGTATTCAATTGGTCGATGAGCAAGGCAAGGTAAACCACACTTGTGCTCATTATCCGACATTGCGCCGATTAGTATCTTCTGCCTTGGGCTTGGATAAATTGCCTAGTTTGAAAGGCTCCGGGGTCCATATGAAAGACTGGGATCACCTCAGTTCGTGTGCTGTTGACCATGTGATGGGTGCATTTTATCTAATTCGGCGTGAAGTTTTTGAGCAAGTGGGTGGATTTGATGAGCGATTTTTTGTGTACTTAGAAGATGTCGATCTCTCAAAGGTTGTGAAAGATAACGGTTGGTACTGCTGGTATTTAAAAGAAGCAAAGGCCTTCCACGCTGGAGGCGGCACTTCCCGTCAGGTAAAAGCAAATCGCCTTTTCTACTCATTGCGGAGTCGATTGCTCTATGCTTTTAAACATTTTCCCCGTTGGCAAGCTTGGCTTTTAGTGACAGTGACGAATGTGGTTGAGCCTTTTACGCGCTCGACCTGGTGCTTGCTACGTGGTGATATCGCTGGCGTTAAACATACTTGGGCTGCTTATCGTATGCTTTGGTTGTCCATGGTACACATTCTTCGAGGTGATGGGCGGTATAACCCATGAAAGTGTTGCTGCTCTCTCGGTACGGGGTTCTTGGTGCTAGTTCCCGCGTTCGTTTTTTACAATATTTGCCGTATTTTTATTCGCAGGGTTTAGAGATAACGATTAAGCCCTTGTTGTCAGATACCTATCTGCAGAACCTTTATAATGGAGGTTCCCGCTGGCGAGAAGTGCTTAAAGGCTACACAACCCGCATTTTTGCATTGCTAAGCGCTAGGCGTTTTGATGTTATCATTATTGAAAAAGAGCTCTTTCCGTTTATGCCAGCCATTGCTGAGCGCTTCCTGAGGCTCATAGGTGTATCTTATATAGTGGATTACGATGATGCTTTGTTTCACCGTTATGATTGTCACTCCAATCCTTGGATCAGGAGGCTACTTGGAAAAAAGATTGATTCCGTTATGCGTCAGGCTAGTTGTGTAATTGCGGGCAATAACTACCTTGCTGAGCGTGCGCGTCGCGTCGGTGCAAGACGTGTCGAAATCATTCCTACCGTGGTAGACGCTGAACGTTATCATCCAAAACAGAAATCAGGCATAAAGATGCCTATCATCGGCTGGATTGGCACCCCTCAAACCAGTCGTTATCTGCAACCATTGTTGCCGGTACTTGAGTCCATAAAGAGTGAAGTACCTTTGCGTTTCGTGGCTATTGGGGCAAATCCAGAGGATTTTGAAGGGACGTTGGTAGAAACATGGCCATGGTCCGAGGATACAGAGGTTGAATCGTTACAACAGTTTGATGTTGGAGTCATGCCATTGATGGACTCACCTTGGGAACGTGGTAAGTGTGGGTATAAGCTGATTCAATATATGGCATGTGGGGTGCCAGTTGTGGCTTCTCCGGTAGGAGTTAATGTCGAGATTGTGAAGCCCGGAGAAAATGGGTTACTAGCTAGCTCTATTGAAGAGTGGGGGCATGCACTGAGGCAGCTTCTTCAGGAAGAACCATCAATGCGCAAGCAAATGGGGGCGGCAGGGCATGCACTGGTGAAAGATAGGTATTCACTGCAGGCTCAGGCACCGAAGCTCCTAAAAATAATTTATGAAGCAGCCTAAGAGCTATAACCTCAATTTCTGTATTGGTGAATTCAGTTTGACAAGAGAATCGGAACGCATACTTTTTGTCGTAAATACCCCGTCTTTTTTTCTTTCACATCGCTTGCCTATTGCTGTTGCCGCAAAAGCTGCGGGGTACGACGTGCATGTTGCCTCGGCGGCTGGAAAGGTAGTAAAGAAAATTCAGGATGCCGGTTTTAAACATCATACTATCGCATTTGCTCGAAGTGGCCAAAATCCGTTGGTTGAGTTCAAGACCTTAATGCAGCTGGTTAAGTTGTTTCATCGGGAAAAGCCTGATCTAGTGCACCTCGTCACTATTAAACCAGTGCTATATGGTGGTTTGGCGGCTCGCATTACCAGAATTAAATGTGTGGTGTCTGCGGTTTCTGGTCTCGGTACAGTCTTTGTGGCGGATTTGGTGACGGCCAAATTGCGCAGGTGGTTAGTCACTCGTCTCTACACATTGGCTTTCAACCAAAAGCGACTTGCGGTTATTTTCCAGAACCCTGATGACCGTGACACTTTGCTTGCAACTGGCACTTTGCAGATGACTGAAACACGGATGATTCGCGGTTCCGGCGTTGCCTTGTCTGATTACCCCTATCTCCCGGAACCAGAAGGTAAAACGGTTGTGGTTATGGCTGCGCGTTTATTGAGAGATAAAGGCGTATTTGAGTTCGTTGGTGCGGCGAATATTCTTCGTGAGCGCGGTGTAGAAGTAGATATGAGGTTAATAGGTTCCTCAGATCCCGGAAACCCGACCAGTGTGACCGATACGGAGCTAGAGCGCTGGGAAGAAGAGGGAGTGGTCACGCTTATGGGCTATCGCACAGACATCGCTCATCAGTATGCTTCTGCCAACGTTGTGTGTTTGCCATCTTATTATGGCGAAGGCCTACCTAAATGCCTGGTTGAGGCAGCTGCTTGTGGTCGCGCTGTTGTGGCAACAAACCACCCGGGGTGCCGAGATGCAATTCGGCCTGATGAATCCGGACTTTTAGTACCGATAAAAAATAAAGTTGCACTAGCCGATGCTATTCAACAGTTGGTTGAGTCTCCGGAGTTGAGGCAGCGCATGGGCGAAGCGGGCAGGGTACTGGCGGAAGAGGTCTTTGCTATTGAGAAAGTTGTGGATCAGCACCTGCGGATTTATGAGGAGTTGCTAGATGACGCGCACAAACAGGTATAAATCCAAGTGAATATCTTATTAACCGGGGCTACAGGATTTGTAGGTAAGCGGCTTGTTGATCAGATCAATGACCAGGGAGTCCATGTGCTTACTTGTGCAGTGAGGCGTTCAGGCTCTGCTAAATATGGGCATGAAGTTCTGGTTGATGGTCTTCATGCAGATACGGACTGGTCCAGTGCTTTGAGTGGTCAGCCGGAAGTGGTCATTCATGCTGCCGCTCGCGCGCATGTCATGAAAGATGAAGTGCCAGACCCGTTGGCAGAGTACCGCAAGGTTAATGTAGAAGGTACTCTTCATCTTGCCCTCCAGGCTGCGAAGGCGGGAGTATCTCGTTTTATTTATATCAGTTCTATCAAGGTTAACGGTGAACAGACTCCGAAGAGCAAACCATTCACCGTTGAGAATGTGCCAACACCTCAAGATCCCTATGGTGTTTCCAAGCTGGAAGCTGAGAACGGTTTGCTTGAGATTGCTTCTGAAACAGAGATGGAGGTTGTCATCATTCGCGCCCCTCTAGTGTATGGGCCAGGGGTGAAAGGGAACTTTGCCAGTATGATCAAGTTAGTTGAGAAAGGGCTGCCGCTGCCCTTGGGTGCCATTCACAACAAGCGTTCACTGGTGGCTTTGGACAATCTGGTTGATTTAATCATTACATGCGTTGATCACCCCGCTGCCGCCAATCAGGTGTTCCTTGCCGGTGATGGTCAGGATGTGTCTACTACAGAATTATTTTGCGGCGTTGCCCAGGCAATGGGTAAGCCCGCCTGCTTGATTCCTGTGCATGCGGGTATTTTGATGTTTGGTGCTCGCCTGTTGGGTAAGCAAACCGTTGCGCAACGTTTGCTAGGTTCCTTACAGGTGGATATTTCTAAAACACGTAAGATATTGGGCTGGGAGCCGCCGTTGACGGTGGAAGAAGGGCTGCGACGTTGTTTTGTTTCGGAGAATGAATGTTGATTCGGTTATTTGATTTTTTCTTTTCGTTGCTTGGCTTACTATTCGGTTTCCCTGTGTTGTTAGCTCTGATGGTTATTGGTTTTTTTGATACTGGCTCTCCGGTTTTCTGCCAGGAGCGTGTAGGGCGTAACAAAAGGGCGTTCACGCTGGTGAAGTTTCGCACCATGAAGAAGGATACCGCCTCGGTGGCTAGCCATTTGGCGAGTGCCAATGCGATAACCCCTTTTGGGCGTTTCCTGCGACGTACCAAGCTGGATGAGTTGCCTCAGTTATGGAATGTGCTGAAAGGTGAAATGAGCCTAGTGGGGCCACGACCTTGCTTGTTTAACCAGGAGGAGCTAATTGCCGAGCGTGAACAGCGTGGTGTTCTGGCTGCACGCCCGGGTATTACTGGCCTAGCGCAAATCAACGATATTGATATGTCTACTCCTCAATTGTTGGCCGAGACCGACCAAAAGATGCTGGAGAGTCTCACTACAAAAGGCTACTTCACGTATATCATTCAAACCGTTCTAGGCAAGGGTAAGGGCGACAGGATCCGTTAGAACTATCAAGCAAGGAAAAATTGATTTATGAAACTCCTTATCACCGGTATGGCTGGCTTCATTGGCCACGCGGTGGCCAGACGTCTTTCAGGTCAAGGACACGAAATCGTCGGAATCGATAATCTTAATGACTATTACGATGTCGCACTTAAGCAGGCACGGTTAGCAGATCTGAAAGCGTGTAGTGATGTTCGTTTCATAAGACTTGACTTGGCTGATCGAGTGGGAATGGAGTCGCTTTTTTCCGATGAGCGTTTTGACCGAGTAATCCACCTGGCCGCGCAGGCAGGCGTACGTTATTCGTTGGATAACCCCCATGCTTACGCTGAGTCCAACCTGGTTGGCCATCTTAATGTGTTAGAGGGTTGCCGCCGTCAACGGGTGGAACATTTGATTTATGCTTCATCTAGCTCTGTATACGGCATGAACGATAAGGTCCCGTTTGCGACTCATGATGCGGTGGATCACCCCATTAGCCTGTATGCAGCTGCCAAAAAAGCCAATGAGCTGATGTCGCACACGTATTCTCACTTATATGGGTTGCCCACTACCGGCCTGCGTTTTTTTACTGTGTACGGTCCGTGGGGGCGTCCGGACATGGCACCTTTTAAGTTTACTCAGGCTTTGTTAGCAGGTGAGTCAATTCAGGTGAATAATTATGGCGATATGCAGCGTGACTTTACTTATATCGACGACATCGTTGAGGGCGTGGTTCGCGTTTTAGAGTTGGTGCCACAGCCAGGTAGCAGTACGGCATCACCCGATACGAGTACAGCACCCTATGCACTTTATAACATTGGCAATGGCCGCCCAGTAGCATTGATGGATTTTATCCGTGCTATTGAGAGAGCTACCGGCTGTGAAGCGAAGTGTGACTTCCGCGCCATGCAACCGGGTGATGTGCCGCGGACTTGGGCTGATACCGAGGCACTGTTTGAAGCTACAAACTATAGGCCGCAAGTCGGCATCGACGAAGGTGTTGCGCGCTTTGTCAACTGGTATCGAGATTTCTACAAAATTTAAGCTGTAACGTAAGGAAGCAAGATGAAAATTGCCATTGCTGGCACTGGCTATGTAGGTCTTTCCAACGCCATGCTGCTTGCTCAGCATAATGATGTCATCGCTCTCGATATCGTGCCTGAAAAAGTCGCGCTTCTGAACGATAGACACTCGCCCATCCAAGATAACGAAGTTAGTCAGTTTCTGGCTAACCGCGACCTGAATTTTACTGCCACGCTGGACAAAGTGGCCGCGTATCGTCATGCAGATTTTGTCATTATCGCCACGCCGACGGATTACGACCCAGCAACCAATTATTTCAACACCCAAAGCGTGGAAACCGTGATTCAGGATGTTATTGAGATCAACCCCGATGCAGTCATGGTGATTAAGTCCACGGTGCCGGTGGGCTACACCGCTGAGGCGAGCAAGCGTTTTGGGACGCAGAACCTGATTTTCTCACCTGAGTTTCTTCGCGAAGGCAAGGCACTATACGACAACCTTCATCCCTCCCGCATCATCGTTGGTGAGCGCTCTGAACGGGCTGAGACGTTTGCGAGTTTACTCAAGCAAGGAGCTATCGAAAAAGACGTGCCAGTGCTATTCGCAAATAGCACCGAGGCTGAGGCAATCAAACTGTTCGCCAATACGTATCTCGCCATGCGCGTGGCCTACTTCAACGAATTGGATAGCTATGCAGAGAGCCACGGGCTTGATGCCCGGCAGATCATTGAAGGGGTAGGGCTTGATCCGCGTATAGGCAAGCACTACAACAATCCGAGCTTCGGCTACGGCGGTTATTGCTTGCCTAAAGATACCAAGCAGCTGCTGGCGAACTACGATGAAGTTCCCAACAATATGATCCAAGCGATCGTCGATGCCAATCGCACGCGTAAGGATTTTGTCGCCGAGCAAATCATTAAGCGCCAACCTAAGGTCGTGGGTGTTTATCGCCTGATCATGAAAACCGGCTCAGACAACTTCCGCGCTAGTGCTATGCAAGGGGTGATGAAACGCGTCAAAGCGAAAGGCATTGAGGTGGTGGTATTTGAACCGGCATTGGAAGACGACACCTTTTTTGGTTCGCGTGTGTTGCGAGACCTTGACGCTTTCAAGGCCGAGGCTGATGTCATCCTTTCGAATCGGATGGTGCCGGAACTCGAAGATGTGAGAAGTAAGGTCTATACTCGCGACTTGTTTGGCACCGACTAAGCCCGAGCGGAAGGATCCCGTATGACGAAATCAGGACACTTGCACCGTTCCATCGCCGGGCTCAGCCGTGGTAAAAAACGCTTCATCATGGTAGCTGCTGATCTGGTGGCCTTGCCGTTGGCGCTGTGGTCGGCTTACGCGCTGCGTTTAGCTGAATGGTGGCCAGAGCGCTACATTGAACCTTTCTGGTGGCTGTTTTTGATTGTGCCGCCGGTTGGCGTTTTCGTGTTTGCGCGGCTAGGGCTTTATCGCGCCGTTGTCCGTTTTATGGGGCCCCAGGCCCTTTGGGCGGTGGTCAAAGGGTCGCTGCTGATGGCGATGCTGATGTATGCGGCGGCTTATTTCTACCAGTGGCAACAGTTTCCTCGTTCGGTACCGATTAACTTTGCGTTGGTTACCCTGGTGTATGTTGGTGGTACTCGCCTGATTGTGCGAAGTTATTATCACTGGCTGATTAAACATTATACCGAGAAGGAGCCCGTTGCCATTTACGGAGCGGGTGGGGCTGGGGCGCAACTGGCACTGGCTCTTTCCAGCGGGCGCGAGTTCTACGTTGCCGCCTTCATGGATGATGATTCGGCGCTTTGGGGGAGTACCATCAAGGGTGTGAAGGTTTATAACCCTTCCAACTTTAAGGAGTTAGTCGAGCGGTTGGGTATCAAGCGGGTACTGCTTGCCATGCCGACCGCCACCAAGGCGCAGCGTAAACATGCGTTGGATCAATTGGCCGATTTCCCCGTTCGGGTGCAAACCGTGCCCTCCATGCCAGAGATCATTTCGGGTACGGCGAACGTTGATCAGCTTCGCGAGGTTGAGCTTGAGGATTTGTTGGGCCGCGATCCTGTTCCCCCCCAGCAAAAGTTGATTGATGCCAGTATTCGCGAAAAAGTGGTAATGATCACCGGTGCGGGTGGTTCCATCGGCAGCGAAATGTGCCGCCAGGTAATGCGCGGTAAGCCCAAGGCGGTGATTCTTTTTGAAGTCAGTGAGTTTGGTCTTTACGCCATTGAGCAAGAGCTTGAAACGCTGCGCATCGAGATGGGCGAGGCGTTCCCCATCGTGCCTTTACTGGGGAATGTGTGTGATCGTAATCGTGTAGAGGCGGTTATTCGTCATTATGGGGTGCAGACGCTCTATCATTCTGCGGCTTACAAGCATGTGCCGATTGTGGAAAATAATGTGCTCGAAGGTGTGCGTAATAATGTGCATGGAACCCAGGTCGTTGCCGAAAGTGCTGCCAAGCTAAGTGTTGAACGTTGCGTCTTGATTTCTACCGATAAAGCCGTGCGCCCCACTAATGTGATGGGGGCGACCAAGCGAATGGCCGAACTGGTATTGCAGGACTTAGCCACACGCTATGCCTTGAAGGATAATCACCGCACCATCTTCTCCATGGTCCGCTTTGGTAATGTACTGGGTTCCAGTGGCTCAGTCGTGCCCTTGTTTCGGCGCCAGATCGAGCAGGGCGGCCCCATCACTGTTACACATCCGGAGATCACTCGCTATTTCATGACCATCCCCGAGGCGGCGTTGCTGGTGATTCAGGCGGGCTCCATGGCGGAAGGTGGAGATGTGTTCGTGCTGGATATGGGCGACTCGGTGAAAATTGTCGACTTGGCAAAGCGGATGATTCAGCTGACGGGCCTTGAGGTGAAAGATGCCGACAACCCCGATGGCGATATAGAGGTCGTCTTCAGTGGCCTACGACCCGGTGAGAAGCTCTATGAGGAGCTATTGATTGGCGACAACGTAGCGGGAACCTTACACCCCAAGATACTGCGTGCCCATGAAGAAATTCTTCCGCGACATGAGTTATCCGCACTTTTGAAAGAGCTGGTTGAGGCGGAGCAAAATCTTGATAGCCACCGCGCCTGCGCAGTGCTAAAGCGGGGGGTCAGCGGCTTCGCTCATAGCGGTGATGTATGCGATCTTTTGCCCAATTATCAGCACATCGTTCATAAAGCTGAGGCTGAGGCTGAGGCTGAGGCTGAGGCCAGGCCTGCTAGGCATTAAGTTTTTAAATAGCTGATCGCTCAACAAGTTGAGCTCTTACGAGACCCGCTTTATCGGGGCTTCGTGGGAGCCAGCCTTGTTGGGCGATTTTGTTTTTGGCGGGATGATTTTTGGTCGTCAAATTCATTGAGCTCCTTCGGGGCGGTTTTTGTTTTTGTGTGATACGTTTCTTATGTAGTGATTGTTGATAAGGAGGTACGCATGGAGGCATGGCCAGAGATTCGTCATCACGGTGGGGCGGGTGGGGTCACCGGTAGCTGTCATCAGTTGATCGCGAGCAGTGAGCACTCGCTACTCGTGGACTGTGGGTTGTTCCAGGGGGAAGACGCCGAGGAAGATAGCCTGGCGCAGCTTGAGGTGGGGTTTGATATCAGCACGGTGAAAGCGCTGGTGATTACTCACGTCCATATTGATCATGTGGGCCGTTTACCGTACTTGCTGGCGGCGGGTTTCAAGGGACCGATTCTATGTTCCGAGCCTTCTGCCGTGCTGCTGCCGCTGGTGATTGAGGATGCCCTGAAGATTGGCTTTACCCGCAATGCGCGGTTGATCGAGCAGTTTCAGGCCCGGTTACAAACGCAGTTGGTGCCGATTCCTTACGGGCAATGGCACTCGGTGGTGGAGGACGATGCGCTGACCATGCGGGTGAAGCTCAAGCGGGCAGGGCATATTCTGGGCTCCAGCTACGTGGAAGTGGCGCTGAACGATACCGCCCAGGGCAACAAGAAGCGGGTGGTGTTTTCCGGCGATTTGGGTGCACCGCATACGCCGCTGCTGCCTGCGCCGAAGTCGCCCTATCAGGCGGATCTGCTGGTGTTGGAGTCCACCTACGGTAACCGCAACCATGAAGGCCGCCTGGCGCGTGGCCAGGCGTTGAAAGCCTCCATAGAGCAAGCGCTGACTAACCGGGGAACGGTGGTCATTCCGGCATTTAGCATTGGCCGCACCCAGGAATTGCTGTACGAGCTGGAAACCATCATGCATGGGGCTTCACCCGATTCCGACTGGCGCTCGTTGGAGGTGATTGTCGATTCGCCGTTGGCGGCGCGCTTTACCCAGGTGTACCGTTCGTTAAAACCGTTTTGGGATGCCGAGGCCCAGCGCCGTTTGCGTTCTGGGCGGCACCCGTTGAGTTTTGAGAACGTGTACACGGTGGATGACCACACCACCCACGAGCAAACCGTCCGTTACCTGGCCGAGAGCGGTCGACCGGCGGTGGTGATTGCTGCCAGCGGTATGTGCGCAGGCGGGCGCGTGGTGAATTACCTCAAGGCAATGCTCGGCGATCCCCGCCATCAGGTGCTGTTTGTGGGCTACCAGGGCGCTGGTACGCCAGGGCGGGATGTTCAGCGCTACGGGCCGGAGGGCGGTTGGGTCGAGCTTGATGGCGAGCGCATTGACATTCTTGCAGGCATTACCACCATCAGCGGGTACTCAGCCCACGCCGGGCAGCGCGATTTGCTCAACTTTATCAAACGCATGCGCCGCTGGCCGCGTGAGGTGCGCTTGGTGCACGGCGATGGCCACGCCCGCCGTAAATTGAAAGGTGCCATTGAGGCCATGGCCCGAAAAGCCGGTCGGCAGGTGCATGTCGTCTTGCCTTCGGTGTATGAATGACCTGGCTGAACTGAGCTGCTTTCCTACGCCATGCCGAGCGAAAAGCTCAATCCGCACTTTGTGATGTGAGGACATTGGAATGCCTCCAGCGCGATAGCGCCGAAGGCAGGATAGAGTCCGAGGGGGAGTCCATTCTTATCTTGACCACCGATGCTTGAAAACGCGTTTCCCACTCTCGAGTTGCCAGCGCCAAATATGAGTGACTATCCCTCCTAGCACAATATTATGCACATAGACGCCCGAACTGAAGGAGCTGTAGGATTCAAACTGATTGACCGTTAACCAATAGACAAAAAAGGCAACGGCAAACAGTGCTAAATCATTCGGTATTACCCCGCCTTTCCAGGCCAACCATGTTCCTCGGCCTACCCAAAACGCAAGGGCTGCTATGACGCAGATGCCCAAGAGCCCATAGGCTACCCATACTTCAAGAAAGTAGTTATGCAGGTGGCCAAATCGCTCTTTAATTTCCGTTGGGAGCCAAGGGGTATGGTCCATCACCAACCCACGCCCTTCACTTCCCCAGCCGACCAGGGGACGTTCCTCGATCCACTCTAGAGCGGCGCGCCAGCTATGAATGCGAATGCCGATACTCGAGTAGGGTATGGCGCTAACGTCGCCCTCTATTATTTTTTCCACCACAGGACTTTCTTGGGACAGCCGATGCTTGAAGGTACCTTGAAAAAGGATGGACACTGCTAATAAAACCATCAGCAAGCCAATGACAACGATCATCAGCTGCCTAGCTAAGTGTGCGGGGTTGTGTTTCGTGCGTAACAGCGCCCGAATCAACCACAGTGCTACCGCTAACGGCAGGGCAAGCGTTAAACCCAGCCAAACGGCCCGGGTCTGGCCGATGGAAATGCCGGTCAGGCAGATACCGATCAGCACCAGTGATACCGTTATTCTCCAGGGAACGAATCGACCCTGTACCCGGCTGAAGCGCGGAGTAAATACGATGAGCCCTAGCAGTGCCGCTCCAAACAGCATGGAGCCGTGCTGGGCGTTACGGTAGCCCAAGTCAGCCCGTTTTCCCTGCAAACCTGCCTGCCATTCTTCAAGCCCGTTGCCAAATGCCAACGTAGCTATTAGCCAGCCTATAAAGGCCAAGCCCCATATCAGCAGGGTGTTGCGGGTACTGCCGCCCAGAAACCAGGCGATGGCGATGAAGATAAACAGCTTGGCTAGTCGGTCCAGTTTGGGGTTGCTTGCTGCCCATTCTGGGTGGTGCGATACCGCCAGGCTCCAGGAAATTGTTTGAACGACTAGCGCCGCCAATAGTAGCCACAGCGGCCCGCTGTTGCGAATATTTCGCCCATACGCCAGCACCGCACCCAGGCCGAGAAGAGCGCAAAGCGTCTCGGCCGGGCTGCCGACCGAAGGCATTAGAACGGCGAACCCTGCGTAAAGCACAAGGGTCAATACGCCTGACCACCAAAGAATGTCAGGGCTTTTCCAGGCGGGGTCTCGCTCCCAGATATTACTGAACCTCATGCTGTATTCCCTTCATGATCGAGCTACTAGATACCCATTTGTCGTTAACCATTAAGCTTGCAAGGTCCCTTGAAATCGTTAATTAAATTGATCACGAGGTTCAGCACGCCAGCCAGTGGCATTTTGAAGGTCGTCATCGCTTAGTCCGGCTTATTATGAGGGCTTCTTTGTCGTCCCTTAGAAATGGTTTTTAAACGCTCAACTGGGATAACGACGGGTGTACCGAGTAAGGGGGCATCAAGAAGTTTGCTTGTTGTCATCTAGATTTGAAGAAATGTAACCGGAAGGCATTTTGTGTTTCTGCCTTGCACCATTCCTCCTCCCTCATCCCCTGTCTGGCTGCAAGGACCAATTCGATGTGGGCTTTCTATCGCTTATTAGAGGTTGTCGGCAGACCTGTTCGTATCCTATTGGTCGGGCAATTAAAAAGGGCGCTAGGATACCAGAATTTACACTGGCGTCAGCCAAATTCATCATGGGATTGCCTGAGATGGGGTAATTTTGTGTGCAAAGTGCTTGCCAGTGGTTTTCCCAGCAGCTCATATCCAGCAGCTCATATCGAGCAGGTCTTACTCGGCACTGTGGCTTGTGTCGATGCCAATTGCATTATTGATCTGTTGGCTCCATTCGCTACGCGCCCCATCACCCATGATTCTGTGGTACGGTTTTTTGACGCTCAAGGTTGAGTATGCCCGCGCCTTCTTCCTGGTAGGCCTCGGCCTTGAACTAGGTGTAGTCCGTCACCAGGCTTGCGACGAGGTAGTCATTGGGCGTTAAGCGAGAGTACTTGTTGACTGATTCTCGTCAGCCGATTGATGCCGACCTGAATACTCGTGTGCCATCGGCCCGACGTAATGGGTGAAGTGAGCTTGAATCCAAGACGACAGGAAATGATTAAAAAGTAGGCCATTTAACCCGCTCCAATAGGTTGTTAGAAGTGCTACAGCTCGGATGCGATACCGCCTGAAGTGCTATGAGAAATCCGTGCTAGCACCAAAGGTGGCTGTTAGTTAGAATATAAAAAATATTTTATTAGCTATCTAAGCCCCAGCCCTGTCTATGGCACAGGCCTGTTAAAATAATGTCTTATCTCTCGGATTAAGGTGTCGTGGATTATGAAGTACGTGTTATTTCGATCTCGCTTATCTATTACTAGTGGAGCGGGACAATTAATCAAGCTTCAGGCTCATGAGTTAAAGAAGCAAAATCACGCCTGCCAAGTTTATTGTGAGAAGAAACGTTTTAAGTTTTTTCTTTCAACTGGCTTGTGGGCTCGTAAAACACGTCTAAAATCCAATATTTTAGTCTTGCCAGATAAAGATTCATTTATAATTGATCATTCGGGCGTTGTGAAAAATGCAGACGTGAATTTTGTTCATAACGTGGGGCAAGGTCGGGCACAGTTGACTGAAGAAAATCTTGCTAATGACCTAACTGATAATGCGATAGCTGATACTAAAAGTCATGTAATTGCCAATTCATTTTTAGTTAAAAAAGTACTCAGGAATGAGGGGGTTGCAGAAGAACGCATCAGTGTTGTTTATCCGTCTTATGATAAAGAAAGATTTAATGTTGATAAAAGGATTGTTTTTCGAGAAGATGCACGCAAAAAATTAGGCGTGGCGCCTGATATAAAGCTGATTGGTTACATAACTTCTGGTAACTTTAAAAAACGCGGTTTAGATTTATTTCTAGATATCTGTGGGCAATTGCCTCAATCCGAATACGCTTTTTTTCTGCTAGGTGGTGATAGTATACCAGATGAGTACCAGTCCCATGAGCTTGTTCGGAGCGGTCAATTGATCCATAAGCCCAAATGCAGTCATCCTGAATTTTGGCTCAGTGCGTTGGACTTGTTTGTTTACCCAGCGCGCTTTGAGGAATTTGGAATGGTGATTCCTGAGGCCCTAGCAATGGGGATTCCGGTAGTGACATCCCGCTTGGTCGGTGCTAGTGAGATCTTATTAGATGACTATCAACAATTTTTGATGGAAACGCCAGCATTGACACCCTTCGTTGAGACAATTAAACGATTAATGAGTGATCAAGGCTGTTACCAAAAGTTACAGCAATGTGGCTTTGAAAGTTTGCGCTATACTGATCAGGATTATTCCCAAAGAACTCTTTCAGTGATTGGGTCACTGAGGCCGTTATCAGAATCATAAGTACCATGAGTGCTGAGGTTATATTCAATAGAGCTATATTATGTCAATTGCTTGAAGGTGAGGCGTAGAAGGCATTGTAGTCAATTTACTAGATGTTTTTTGCGAATCAGGGCGATGAGCGGCCTTGATCAGGAATACGCCTAATTCATCGGGAGTCCTAAAAACGAGATGGCGAGTATTTCTCTCTTTTACGATCATGGTGTTACCGCCAGAATATGACTCAAGAGGGTTACTCGCCATAGGTGAAAGATTGCCAGCCCGATCAGCATCATGAAACATTGATCTTCTGCAAAAAGGCAGAAGTAATTCTTGCCGGAGAAAAGCGTTCCAGCCAACGTTCATCAATAGGGTAGCCGTCAGCGTCAAGAATGCCATCAACACGGGCTGCTAACGCCTCTGGTGTCATTTCACACAGGTAAGCTTCCAACTCACCGGTCATGATATCACGTACCCCACCTGGGCAATCGACTGAAACAATGGGAGTTTGGCAGGCCAGCGCTTCGAACAGTACGATACCAAGCCCTTCATGTGCCGAGCTCAGAATAAATAAACGAGCATGGTGCATCCATGGGTAAGGATTTAATTGGCGGCCCGCAAAAATAACGTTCTCAGCAATTCCAAGCTCAATGGAAAGCGCCTCAAGTTCTTTGCGTAATGGCCCCTCGCCGACAATCACAAGCGGGAGGGTTGTTTTCATTTTGGCATACGCCCTCAGCAAGAGGTCATGGTTCTTTTGCGGTACTAAACGGGCCACGTTGAGTAAATAAGGGAAATTGGGTCGCTCCGGGAAGTCATCTTTCATGGCCTGCTGGATGGCGGCCAAAGGGCATGGATTTGTGATGGTTCTCAATGATAAAGGCTCTACCTTTAGCGCCTGCATTGTCGTCGCTATTTGTTTTTCGACCCCGTGAGAAACGGTAATTAGATGTTTATTATGAAATAGGCAGCGTGCTTTCAGTTGTTCCAGCCAGGCATCGTGGCCTAAGGTTGGCTTGACGATATTTTCCAGAACGTAACAGGCGCGCGTGTCCTGGAAAGACCAAACTGTTTCGAAGGTACCGATACCGCGAAAGATAATCCGGTCAAAAGCGCCGTATTGGCGCTCCAGGCGGCGTATTTCGCGTTGAAACAGTTTTCCGCCCCACCAGCCAGATAATAAAAAATAGCTTTTGCGTAGCATGCTATTGAGCAGGCGTGCGGCGATCTCGATGACGCCGCCTATACCTGATGTCCACATGGCACGTGAAAGCTCGAAATGATGAACATTGACGCGTTCATTGCTCGGTTCCAACTGGGGTGGGCGCGACTTGAAATACATCAAGTGGCTCTCATGTCCCTGTTCTGCAAAGCTGTCTGCAAGGTTCACCGCTACTCGTTCCATCCCACCAATTTTTAACGTACGAACGACAATCAATACCTTCATGAAGGTGAATCCTTTTGGTGTAGCGGAGGTTGCATAATAGGGTTGTATTAGGAGTGACTGACCACAGTGCCGGTTTTCGATCAGTACAGTGTGTGTCTCGGATATAGCAGTACAGATGTGAAAGATATCCTTGAGAACAGGTGCCAGGGCGTTAGCAAGTCATCAGGCTGAGAGCGGCAGTTGCAAGTGCTATCTGCTAGCGTGCCCTAGAGCCAACTTACAAGAAACAAGCCCGCATAAGGTGTTGTGATGATAAAATCAATGTTGGTCAACGGGTTATGTTACTTAATGAATCACTAGAATGGTTAGGTATGCCTGGAATATTATCCGCCTGATTACCTGCTTGCAACCGTGTTTCTGGTGTTCAGCAAGGATTGCTTCACAGGCCGTGTCGCAACGAGTTAAGTGGGCTATGGCGTAATTTCTGATATTTTAGTTCGGATTTCTCATACACTTCAGTCAGTACCGCACCCAGGCCGTTAAAAGCATACTGGAAGGGGTTAAATGGCCTACTTTTTAACCATTTCCCGTCGTTCAGACACACTTCCACCTTCCCCTCATTACGTCGGGCCGAGGCGCACTAGCAGTCAGATCTTCACCAACCGCTTATAGGGCGGTTAAAAAGCATTATCCGCATCTGTACAAGCACCAGGCCTCACTTGAAACGGCTGTTCGCGACCCGCGGATCGTACACTTTATCGGCGCTGTTAAACCGTGGCACCCAACATGTGTTCATCCGTTCCAGGAAGACTTCATCGCTTATTCAAGCCATACCCCATGGCCCATCGATAGAAAGACATTGATGTCGTCATTATCTTGGCCTGAGCGTATGCGTCGGGTGCTCAAGCAGCCCAAGGTTCGACGACGTCGTCGGCTGACGGCCTCCTAGTTGCTGCGCTGAGCTCAATCTGTAAGCGGCAAGGTGGCTGTTGTCTGAATGGCGCACGGCATTGGCCCATACCCGAGCCTATCAGGAAAACCACCACCGCCAGGATGCTGCGCAGGTTATCCCCACCGCAATTGACGCCAGCGGGCTTCGCAGGCCAATGGCCACCGCCCCGGCGGCCACGGCCGCAAGCCGCGCGCCACCGTCGCCATGCACGATCATGGGCGTTATCACGGCAATCAGTACCGAACTCGACATGGCATCGACGAAGCGCCGCACCAGGGGGCTTAAAGGCACGGTGGCCATGATCAACAGGCCCAGGACCCTGGAGCCGTAGGCGATCAGGGCCATTAATGAGATCGCCAATAACGATTGCCAGATTTGCAGCGAACTCATGAGCTGGCGCCCCTGAACCAGCGACCGGGCAACAGCACGGCGACCACTCCCCCCGTCAGGGCGCCTACCATCACGTGCAGATAGGGGGGCAGCCACCAGTACGCCATCATGGCGCTGATGGCGGCCGCCAGCCAGGGGATGGCCATGATCGCCTGGGGCTTTCCTCCTACCACGATCATGAGCAGAAAGCAGAGCATGATCACGTCAAGACCGAACCGTTCTGGCTCGGTGATCCCGCCACCAAAGACCAGCCCGATGGCGGTGCCTACCACCCAAGCGCTCCATAGCGCGATCCCTCCCCCCAGCAGAACGCCCAGGTTACGCTCACCCCGGTGATATTCCCCCAGGGCCATGGCCCAGTTCGAGTCGGTGAGCAGGATCACCATGGCGAATTGCTGACGTCGCGGTAGTGGTTTGAGCCAGGGGTAGAGCGCTGCACTCATCAGCATATGCCGGGTATGGATGGCCAGGGTGATCGCGGCCAACGCCAGCAGGGGCAGGGGCGAGTGCCACAGCTCCAGGGCCGCAAACTGCGAGGGGGCGGCAAACACAAAAAGGCTCATCAGCATCGCTTCCCAGTCGGCCAGCCCCTGATGCACGGCCGCGACGCCGAATGCCAAGCCAAACGCCACCGTGAAAGCGGCCAGCGGCAGCATCAGGCGTATCCCTTTCCAGGTGCCCGTTCTATCGAGCCGAGTCGGGTTTTCCTTTGAATTCATCGCGTAACCTTTCTCAAAACGGCAGGTCATGATAAAAACAAACAGACCTGCTTGTTTTTTTGTTTCTTGAAGTCTACCTTGAATAACGTGCACTCGCCAATCCGCTAGGTGCCGCCTTATATACAGCAAGATAATAGCAACAAACTGTCGATTAACTCGGCCGGGGAAACTGTATGAACGTTACTCGCAATACGCTACCGCTTGTCGTTGCCGCTCTGGCGCTGCCTGCCTACGTGGCTTCAGCACACGCATCGACTTCCTTCATTGCCAATTCCTTCTATGACCAACAGCACCCTTTCTCTCGCTATGGTTACATCGAGTGGGCTGAGACGGTGAAAGAGCTTTCCGATGGTGAACTTCAACCCGAGGTGTATACCGGGACGGTGCTGCTAGCCCCCCGTGCCAGCCTGCAGGGGATCCAGGACAATATTGCCCAAGTCGCTCATCATGCGGCTATTTACACGCCTTCCGAAATGCCGGTAGCCAATGCCGTGCAGGAACTGGGGTTCAACTATTCTGACCCGTTGATCAGTGTTCTGGCCGTTACCGACTTCAGCCTGAACAATCCCACGCAACTTGCCGAGTGGGAAGAATTGGGTATCGTCTACCTGGGCGCCTACAACACCCCGCCCTATGTGTTGATGTGTCGTGAGCCCGTTCGCAACCTTGAGGAACTGAGTGGCAAACGTATCCGCACGGCCGGTTCCACGGTGTCTGCGTGGGTCGAGGAAGCGGGGGGCACGCCGGTCAATGTGCCTTCCAGCGAGATGTACAGCGGTCTCGACCGCGGCTCACTGGATTGTGCGACCAATGCGGTCAACGATCTGGTGGATCGCTCGCTGTGGGAGGTCGCCGAACACACCACTCTTCTGCCTACCGGTATGTATTGGTCCGGCCCTCAGTGGGGCTTCAACGCGGGTTTCTGGGCTGACCTCAGCGATGAGCAGCGTGAAGTTTTCAAGGAAGCAAGCGCCAAGGCCATGACGCGCATGGTGGTTCAATACATCGGCGCGGCTGAAGCCGCCATGGAAGAGGCCGAAGCCAACGGCAACAATATTTACGAGCCGGAAGACGACCTGATGGCGTCGGTGGAAACGTTCCGCGATGAAGCGCTGGAAAACGTCTACGACAAGGCCCGTGATCAATACGGCGTCGAAGACCCTGAAGCGCTGATCGATGACTTCCTGGCCACCTATGACAAGTGGGAAGCCTTGATCAGTGAGGTTGACCGCGAGGACGAAGAGGCGTTAGCGGAATTGGCCATGGAAGAAATCTTCGACAAACTTCCTGCAGACTACGGTATTTATTAATCCTCAAGCCGCAAGGCCGCCTCAATGAGGCGGCCATGGCCGAGATAGGGAAGGGTTCGCCATGACAAAGCGACAGAACCAGGAAGAACGCTCACACCAAACCCAGACCCGGGTCACGCAGGCAACGATCGAATGCATTCTTGCCAAGGGCATTCGTGCGACCTCGACCGTTGATGTTGCGCGTCAGGCCGGGGTTTCTCGCGGCGCGTTGGTTCATCACTACCCGTCTAAAACCTTGTTGATGCAGGCTGCGCTCGAGGATTTGCTCAACCGCGAGGTTGAAAGCGTCCGGGAGATGGCGATAGGCGTCAGCGAAGGCAGGATGAACTTCGACAGCCTGTTGAAGGCCTTGCATGAGCATTTCAAGGGGGACATGTACATGGTGACCCTGGAGTTCCTCACCAATGCGCGCACCGATCCCGACATCATGAGTGCACTGGTGCCGCTTGCCGCAAGGTTCAATGACTCGTTGGAGAAGATCTGGGAGCAGTTGGTTTCCAGCTCGGAACACACGTCACATCAGAACCGGGTCGCTCTCAATGCCACCCTGTGCATGATGCGCGGCATGGGGGCTCAGAGCATATGGCGTGATGACCCTGAGCTCTACAGGGACATGCTGATTTTCTGGAAAGAGACGCTTCTGAAACTGGGTTTTTCTGCCTCAGATTCGACGAGGAGTGAGCCCGCATGATCATCAAGCGCTTCGAGTCTCTGAGCTACTGGTTTGCCAAAAGCGCTCTGGTGCTGGCTACGCTCTTCTTGATACTGATGGCGTTGCATGTCTCGCTGGACGTAGCGCTTCGATACGTGTTCGGGAAGTCGTTTGCGGGGACGCTGGAATTTGTTTCTTTCTACTATATGGTCGCGGTGGTCTTCCTTCCGCTTGCCTATGTCGAGCTCCAGCAGGAGCACATCAGTGTCGACGTGCTCGCCGGCAGGCTTCCTCCTTCCTTGCAGCTAGTGCTTTACCTGTTTGCCAGTTCGCTCGGCCTGATCTATTTCGGCATGCTCTGCTACCAGAGTTATCTCGATGCTTTAGAGGCCACAATAAGACTGGAAACTGCCATGGCGAATTTCCAGTTCTATCTCTGGCCTAGCCGCTGGGCGTTACCGGTTGGCTTTGCCGCCATGTGCCTGGCCATCATCGCCAATATGATCAAGGCGCTGCGTCTACGCCGAGCCCTGTAGGAGTTCCCCCATGAGTAATATCGAAATAGGCGTGGCAGGCATTGCCATCGCCTTGGCCCTGATCGCCCTGCGTGTGCCCATTGGCGTCGCCCTGGGGCTCGTATCGATCATCGGCATCAGCGAGTTGACCAACATGCGGGTGGCCTGGGGCATGATTTCCGCCACACCGTTCGACTTTGCGGGCACCTGGGAGCTGACGGCCGCGCCCATGTTCCTGTTCATGGGCTACTTGTGTACCAGCACCCGAATGACCCAGGGGCTGTTCCATGCCATGCGGCTTTACCTGGCTCGATTGCCGGGTGGTTTGGCCGTCTCCAGTGTGATGGCATCTGCCTTCTTTGCTGCCGCTTCTGGCTCCAGCGTCGCGACGTCCGCGGCCATGTCGCGCATTGCTGTACCGGAGATGCTCAAGCACCACTACGACAAGGGGCTGGCGACAGGTACCGTGGCGGCGTCAGGCACCCTGGGCTCCTTGATTCCTCCCAGCGTGCTGTTGGTGCTCTACGGTGTTTACGCTCAAGTTTCGGTGGGCCAGCTGTTCATGGCCGGGTTTATTCCGGGGGTGGTCTCGGCTCTGCTCTATATCGTCATGATCATGGTGCGGACCAAGCTTAACCCGAGCTTGGCCGGTGATGTTGACGTGCGTTCCACCTGGGACGAGAAATGGGATGCCTTTAAAGATATCTGGCCGTTACCCCTGCTGATTGGCTCCGTGCTGGGCGGGATTTTTCTGGGTGTTTTCTCGCCGACCGAAGCTGGCGCGGTGGGCACTACTATCGCGGCCGTCATCGCCTTTTCGCGACGCACTCTGACCATGGAGGCGATCAAGGAGGCGCTGGTCAGCACGGCGGTGAGCACTGCGAGTATCTTCATTATCCTGATTGGCTCGCTGTTTTTCACTCGCTTTCTCGCCATGAGTGGGGTGCCCGCTGCCTTCTCCGAGCTGATTCTGGGAGTCAGCACCGAGACGTGGTGGATCATTCTCGCGGTGGCGCTGATCTATCTCGTGCTGGGGATGTTCATTGATTCCATCGGCCTGTTGTTGCTTACGCTGCCGCTGATCCTGCCGCTGGTCGAAGGGGCCGATCTCAACTTGATCTGGTTCGGGATCATCGTCGTCAAGCTGCTCGAGGTGGGGCTGGTGACGCCGCCTATCGGGCTGAATGTGTATGTCATCAAGGGCGCGCTGGGTAAAAGCGTCACTCTTTCTGAAGTCTTCAGGGGCGTAAGCTGGTTCATCGTCATGGACGTTATTGCCCTGTTGCTGATCGTGCTGATCCCGGCACTGTCACTTTATCTCCCACAAAAAATGTTTTAACGCTCGCTCTATCAAAAGGAATTCCAATGAAATCGACTCGTTTTATTAACGCCAATGTGATTGATACGCGTAACGGGAAGGTACTCGCCAACCAGCAGGTGCGTGTACAAGAGGGCCGTATCGTTGCGGTTAGTGAATCCCCCTTAGAGGGCGACGATGACCAGGTCGTCGATGTCCGTGGGCACTTCCTGATGCCAGGGCTGGTTGATTCCCATGTTCATGTGACGGCCATCACGCCCAATTTTGCCTTGCTTGAAACGCTTTCGCCGTTTTATGTCGGCGCCAAGTCGAGTGAGCTGCTGGAAGATATGCTGATGCGCGGCTTTACCACCGTGCGCGACGCCGGTGGTGCGGATTACGGCCTGGCGAAGGCGGTCGATGAAGGGGCTTTGGTGGGGCCGCGCATCATGTACGCTGGCAATGCGCTTTCCCAGACCGGCGGTCATGCCGATATGCGCGGGCCGGGGCAGCAAACCTTCGAAGGCTGCTTCTGCTGCTCTGGCCTGGGCCGGGTTTGCGACGGTGTCAGCGAAGTGCGTCGAGCTGCACGAGACGAGATCCGCAAGGGCGCCACCCAGATCAAGATCATGGCGTCCGGCGGTGTGTCTTCGCCCACGGATCGTATCGATAGCACCCAGTTTTCCATCGAGGAAATCGACGCGATCGTCGAGGAAGCAACGGCGGCCAATATCCACACCATGGCCCATGCCTACACGGCACGCGCCATCAACCGGCTGATTCCCCGGGGCGTCAAAACCATTGAGCACGGGAACCTGATGGATGAAGAGAGCTGCCGTTTGTTCATCAAGCACGACGCCTACCTGACGCCAACGCTTGCCACCTATGATGCCTTGGCCAAGGAAGGCGTTGAGGCTGGTATGGCGGAGCACTTGCAGCGCAAGGTGTTTGATGTTCTTGATGCGGGCGGTAAGGCGCTGGAAATGGCACAACGCCATGGCGTCAAGATGCTATTCGGCACGGATTTGCTGGGCCGAATGCAGCGTCATCAGCTCAATGAATTTCATCTGCGCAAGGATGTGGTGCCAACCGACGAGTTGATCCGTACCGCCACCTGCAATGCCGCTGATGCCTTTGATTACGTTGGCGATTTTGGCGAGATTATTCCAGGCGCCCGCGGCGATATCATTGTCCTCAAGGACAATCCGTTGGATGACATCAATGTGCTGACCCAGCCGGATGAACAATTGATGCTTATCATGAAAGACGGTGCCTTCTATAAAAACACGCTGTAATAATACGCTGTAGTGAACGTTGTGATGTGGACTGAAGAGGCCCTGTAAGGCCTCTTTCGTCCCGTGCTGGCGACCATGCGTCTTCCGGTCTTTGTCGATACAGGGCTTTTCCGGGGGCTCGTTTTGGTGGCTTGATCCTTCCTGATCGCCCAATGAATTGGGCTCCTGCGCGACCCACCTGCATGGGGCGGGTATCTCCGCTTCATGGCCCATTCGGTGTTTTTAAGTGTCCCAGCATATTCGGCTGACCTTGAGGGCAGTCGCTACAGGTAATGGGTGATCTATTATAATAGATCAAAATCGTTCTATGATATATTATTGCAGATCAAAGCTTCTTGAGTTTCACCGTATAGTGTGATCTATTTTAATAGATCAGAATTACTATTTGATATAGAAAAGTAGATCAAATGAGCTATGGAACGGAACAACTGGCCGCACAACTCAAGGCGGCACGAGAAGCTAAAGGGTTGAGTCAGCGGGAACTGAGCGCGCTTGCCGGTGTGCCGCAGTCGCACATCTCGAAAATAGAAAATAATGCCGTTGACCTGCGCGTCTCAAGCCTTTCTCACATCGCCCACGCGCTGAACCTGGAGTTGATGCTCGTTCCCCGCAAGGCGATTCCGGCTGTCCAGTCAATCACCCGCAGCGTCGCCAGCGCGCCGGTCATCAACGCGGCAACACAGCGGGAACTCGACCGCATCCGCGAGACGGTGGATGCACTTGCATCGCACACATCCAGAGCGAGCATCGACAACCTCCAGCGCCGCATCCGCGAGATCACCCAAATCCAGAGCCAGATTGACCCTGACATTCTAAAAAAGGTACGGCGCATCCTTGAGTCTATCGAGTCCTCGGGCAGCCATGAGGCCGTCAATCTGGCTGTCGAAAATATCCGCGCTTTGCGCAATCAGCTCGCCCATCGAGCCTCGTCCCAAGAGACGCTGCGTGCCCCAAGACCGGCCTATCGGCTAGAGGAGGATCAAGATGGCTGATGTCTCTGTCCTTGATGTCCTGCTTTATGGGGAGCCTATCGGCACGCTCACCAGTGTTGGCGGAGACCGAACGATTTTTGCCTTCAACCACGCCTATATCGACAACCCTGACAGGCCGACGCTGGGGCTGGCCTTCAAGGACGAATTCGGCGCGCTGCTGACGGACTTCCGAGCCTATCAGAAGCGCGTGATGCCATTTTTCTCGAATCTTCTACCTGAAGGCCATCTGCGTAAATACCTTTCAGAGAATGCGGGCGTAAATCCCGAGCGTGAGTTTCATCTACTTAGGGCATTCGGTCATGACCTGCCCGGTGCGGTCACGATCAAACCCGCTGATGGCGAGGCATGGCCGCCGATTGGCGGTGAGAGTACCGATGCCGATGAGACCGAAGGTGGTCGCCGTGAGCATGCCTTGCGGTTCTCGCTTGCTGGGGTGCAGCTCAAATTCTCGGCGGTTCTGGCACCGACCGGCGGGCTGACAATTCCCGCATCCGGCGTTGGTGGGTCATGGATCGTGAAACTCCCATCATGCGAGTTCGAAGGCGTTCCCGAAAACGAGTTTTCGATGATGACGCTCGCGCGCCTTATCGGAATAGATGTCCCACCGATTGATCTTGTCGATGTCGGCAGCATCAAGAATCTGCCCGAAGGAATCGACAAGATCGGCCAAAGCGCCTTCGTTATTGAACGGTTCGACAGGCTGTCTGACGGCAGCGCCGTTCATATCGAGGATTTCGCACAGGTCTTCGATGTCTATGCCGAGCAAAAGTACAAAACGGCCACCTTGCGCAATATTGCACAGGTACTTGCCGCTGAGACCAGCGACGCCGATATCGCCGAATTCATCCGGCGGCTGGTGTTCTGCGTTCTGATCGGAAACGGCGACATGCACATGAAGAACTGGTCGCTTATTTATCCCGACCGGCGAAACGCAGCGCTCGCTCCGGCTTACGATCTTGTCTCGACCATCCCTTATATCCCCAACGACAATATGGGGCTCAGGATCAGCCGGGCTCGCGCGTTTTCCGAACTGACCAATGACGAGCTTGAGCACTTGGCAGCCAAAGCCGCCATTCCCGAAAAGCTTGTACTGGATACGGCTCACGAGGCGGTCGCACGCTTCCACCAGCACTGGCAGGTCGAGAAACACAATCTCCCGATGACAAAGCAAGTTCGTGAGGCTATCGAGGCTCATATCAAGAGCCTCCCTATAGCGCAATAAGAAGCGACCACGATCAAGCGCGAAGCATTTTTGCCCCTGGCCAAGGGTCAGGTCTGTCCGGATTCCAAGCATGAAAGAGCACACGATGTGTGCCCAGTGGATGCCGTTAACGGTCATTGTTCGTCATTAATTGGTGCTGAGTTGCTCGCGTTTGGCTGGCTAGTATCTATGTATTTTATTGATTTTAAAGTGTTGTTCTTATTTTCTACACTAGCGCTAATAATTTTGAACATGAAACTAAATGTCCTGCGAAGCCGAGAGTTGCAGATTCAAATCCCCTCATCAGGTGTTAACGTCCGACGTTAGCTGTAATACCAGCCCGTCTTGACTGGCTGGTACTTTTCTAGTGGGACGATACCGCTCTGAGAAGGCTCCTTTGAGCAGGCTCAAGGCGAGAGCAAACGATCAGATTAAACCATACTGGTTCGCTTTCATTCGCAGGTAGCTAAGGCCGTCGGTGAGCACTTCCTCGCGGGAGGGAGCGACATCGCGCCAAACGGAGAGGGCACTGGCCACCTGAGGGGGCACGGTGATAAAACTCTCCATGGCCATGCCGCCCTTGAATTCAATGGCGGCAAGAGCGGTGAAGACTTCGTCCCAGGTAATCGTGTCGCGGCCTGGCGTGCCACGGTCGGATGCGGACAGATGAATGTACTTGAGGTGCTCTCGGGCACGAAGAATGCCTTGGGCGATGCCCTTTTCTTCGATATTCATGTGATAGGTATCGAGGTGGACAAAGACATTTTCGGCACCGACCATCTCGCATAGCATGACTGCCTGGTCGGCGGTGTTGAGCAGGTGGTTTTCATAGCGGTTCACCGCTTCCAGCCCGTATAGCATTCCTTTTGACTGGGCGTAGGCGGCGGCTTTTTCGACCACTCGGGCCGTCGCGTCGTACTCTTGCTGAGTGGGGCGGTAGCCGGTGCGCTGACCAATGCCGCCGTAAATGACCCCGCTCATCGCCTTGGCGCCTATCTCGGCGGATTTATCAATGGCCATGGTGAGAAAGTCGAGTGCACCTTCTGGGTTGTTGGTAGGCAGCTTGTCCAGGGGGAGCCCAAGCGAGCAGACACAATCTACCTCAGCTTTTTCCAGCAGGTTGCGTGTATGGGCGGTATCGACCCCCATGGGATCCAGCATCGTTATCTCAAGAAAGTCGATGTCGTGCTTGACCGCTTCGGAAATGGCCAGCTCGGCGGCTGGCCGATCCCACTCCATTGCCCACATGGCGGTATGTACGCCAAAGCCACTAACACTCATGGGTCACTCCTTCTATTGTTGTGTGAATGTGCGATTCTTGTGTGGATACGATGGTTATGTGTAAGTGCGTTTGTGATGTAAGTGCGTTTGTTATGTGAGTACGTGCTCGTTGCACACTTACGTCACCGTGGCGGAATCCTCAGGCACTTGCCTTGCGCCTTGAGGAGAACCTGGCCCAGAGGTAGCGCACCACCATGACGGCGAGGAGAATCCCGCCCCATAGCGCCGTTGCCAGGTGTTGGTTGGTGCCGAGCAGGTTAAGACCGGAGCTGATGACCTGCAAAATGATGAGTGCCATGACAACCGGCGCTACGCGGCCAAAACCACCGAAGGGGTCAACCCGACCTAAAAAGCAGGCCAGCACGGTGATCAAAAGGTAGGCTTCGCCATGGCCAACGCGCACCGAGTTGAAGCGGCTGGCCATGATGATGCCCGCGATACCGCACATGATGCCGGACAGTACGTACACCATGGTGAGGGTGCGTCTTGTGCTGATGCCTGAGTAGCGTGTAGCGGCTGTGTTGGAACCCAGCATGTAGATCGAGAATCCTAACCGGGTGCGGTTGAGGATCAGCGCCCAAATAGCGGCACTGAGGCCGAAAATCAGCAGCGGAATGGGAATGCCGAACAGTGTGCCTTGGCCAAGATAAGCAAGTTCTTCGGGGAAACCTGAAATACTGCCGCCACGGGTAAGAAACTCGCCTAATCCGCGCAGGAATATCATCATGGCCAGGGAGGCGAGAATAGGGTGCGCGCCAGTGTAGGCAACAATGGCCCCCAGCGCCCAGCCGATCAGTGCACCGCTGAGTATGGCGGCCAACATGCCGAGTAGAATGCCTGTCATGCCCGCGTCTGTACCACCCAACCAGCCAATTACCCAAGCCATCGTTAGCGCTGAGATATTGGCGGAGAAAGTAATTGCGAGGTTGAGCCCGCCTGAGAGCAAGGGGATCAACATGGCCAGTGCCAGCAGGCCTAGTTCAGGTAGCTGGAAGGCGATGGAGGAAAAGGTGGCGCCGGTAAAAAAGCGGTCGGATAACGAGCTGAACAGGATCAGCAGCGCCAACAGAACAATGCTTATGCCTATCAGTTCCCCTGCTGGGCCAGATGAGGGACTACCTCTGGAGGCGTTGCGAGAGAAAAGCTGCGTTACAAATGAGTGCATTACACTACCTCCCCATGACGGGTTGTGGCACGCGTGCGTTTAAGGCGCGTGCGCAGGGCATCGAGGGTATCCCCTGACATGCAGATAGCGATCAAAATAGTGGCCCCCACGATCATTCGGAAAGCGTAAGAGGAAATGCCAAGCAGGTTGAGGCCGTTTTGAGTAATGGCTACCAGGGCCAAGCCGAGCACTGCCCCCAGCAGCGTGCCTCGCCCGCCTCCCAGGCGTGCTCCGCCCAGCACGACAGCGGCAAGCACTTCAAGCTCTCGCCCGTACATGGCATTGGGCACGACCTCTTGGGCGTAATGCATCTGCATGAGCCCTGCGATGCCGGCGCAAGCACCCAGCCAGCCGTAGGCCAGGTAGTGCATCTTGCCAATGCCTATCCCCAGTCGCCGTGCGGCTTCGGGGTTGTCGCCCATGGCGAATATCTGGCGTCCAATATTAAGGCGCCTAAGCAGCAGCCAAGTGGCAAATAGCACCACTGCCATGACGAAAACGGGCAGGGTGAGTTCGGCCCAGCCGTTGCTGGTTTCCAGCTCGAAGAATACGACACGATCAACCACCCAGTCCGGTAGCAGATAAATCGAGGCACCGTCGGTTAGAAACATCAGCAAACCGAAGAAGAGGTTAAAGGTGGCGATGGTCACGACAATCGAGATGATTTTGAAGTGATAGATAAAGGCGGCATTGATGGCACCTAGCAGAGTGCCAAAGCCAATGGCTAAGCCAAAACCAATAGCCCAGTTGCCGCCGCCGATGCTGATTAAGGTGGTGGCGGTTAGGTATTGGACGACCGAGGCGGCCACGGCGAAGGAGATGTCGATACCACCGGCGACCAGCACCACCAAAAGGCCCGCAGCGAAGATCACGTTGACGGCCGAGTAATTAAGGAGGTCCAGAATATTGACCAGCGTCAGAAAGGTATCGGTGGTGAGTGATAGTGCGATGCAAATCACCACGATCACGGCGATCAGCCATAGCTCGGTACCACCCACGCGAGGAATGAATTTATGCATGGACAGCCTCCTCAATGTGCGTGAGTTCGGTCGTCGCGGGTGTGAATTCCTCTATCAAACGGCCATCACGCATGTGCAATACGCGGTCCGAGTTGAAATAAACTTCGGGTATTTCGTCTGAAATCAGCAGAATCGCCACTCCCTGCTCGGCAAGGGCGGTCACGATTTCGAAAATACCGGCACGGGCACCGACGTCCACACCGACGGTGGGACTGTCGAGAATTAATAGTTTTGGCTCGGTGGCTAGCCACTTGGCAAGTACGATGCGCTGCTGGTTACCGCCAGACAGGCTTGAAATGGGGTCGCGGGTATCGCCAATCTTCACCTTCAGGCGGTGAATCCAGTCATCCACCAGACGCTGTTTTTTCTTCGGTGAGAGCAAACCGAGCGGGTTTAGCAGGCGACCAAGCACGGTAATAGCAGTGTTATCGCCGATGGGTTGCTGTTGGATCAGGCCAAGCGATAGCCGGTCTTCGGATACATAGGCAATCCCGGCCTTGATGGCATCCCGGTTTGAGGCCATGTGCAGCGGCTTGCCTTCGAACACAATCTGGCCTTCGTCGGGGCGTCGCATTCCGAATAGCGATAGTGCGAGTTCTGTGCGCCCCGCACCAAGCAGGCCAGTTAGCCCGACGATTTCTCCAGGGCGAATATCGAGATCTACATTGTGATATTCACCACTGCGGGAGAGGTTTTTAACCTCCAGTAGCGGGGCGCCCTGTTGGGCTGGAACAGGGCGCGTCTGGTAATCGAAGCTTTGGCCCGTCATCAGCTCGGTCAAGCGTGACTGTGTCATGTCTTTGGTGGAGTAGGTGCCGACGTAGCGACCGTCGCGCAGCACTGTGACCCGAGTACAGATATCCAGAACTTCCGCCAGTCGATGGCTGACAAACACCACTGCAATGTTCTGTTCCGACAGCTTCCGTACGATCGTGATGAGGGCTTCGGTTTCATGCCGCGACAGTGAGGCGGTAGGCTCGTCCATGAAGACCAGGCGTGCGTCAGCAATGAGGGCCCTGGCGATGGCGACGAGCTGGCGGTTGGCAATGGACAGGGAGGCGACCCTGACGTCCAGGTCGATAGATACACCTAACCTTTGGAGTAGATCGGCGGCCTTTTGACGCATGGTCGCGTAGTTTACCAAGCCCACGCGAGTGCCGAGGTTCTGTTCAAAGGCTATGTTTTCGGCCACGCTCATTTCGGGAAATAGGGCAAGGTCTTGCCAGATGACCTGAATGCCCATTTCTCTTGCCTGGGAGGGACCTAACCCGAGCATGTCCTTGCCATCCCATTGCATGATGGCGCCGGGTTCTGGTTGGTGTACGCCGCTGATGGTTTTGATCAGCGTGGATTTGCCGCAACCGTTCTCTCCGGCAAGGCATAGTACCTCGCCTGGTATGACGTTAAAGGAGATATCGTCAAGCGCCTGCACACCGCCAAAACGCTTGGATACGTGCTCAAGGCGCAGCAACTCAGGGGGCTGCTCATCAGCCCCAGCTAGTTTATGGTTCATGGTGACCTCTGGCGTGCTCCTGGGGGACAGCTAGGCGCTGTTAGAGGCCGAGGGCGGCCAGTTCATCGACGGTTTCGCTATTGATCTCGATCAGCTGGTCGACAATGATGTTGCGGCTCTCTACGTCCGGATCAATCACGCCGAGTCCTTCGACTTCCATGCCGCTTTCCAGCGTCTCGCCATTGGCAAGCAGGGTGCCAAGAGTGACAAATACTTCGCCAGCCTGTTTAGGATTCCACATGAAGCCACCGCTTAACACGCCGTCATGAAGCAGGCGGCGTCCCTGGCCTGGTGAGAACGGGCCAAGCACAACAACCTCGCCACTGAGGCGGCGTTCCGCTACGGCGCGTGCCGCACCAATCGGCCCTTGGCTGCCAAAGGCAAGTATGCCACCGAGGTCGTCGTTGGCCCGCATCAGGTCAAGCGCTGTACGCCGGGAGGCGTCCACATCCTCGGCCACGCCATAGCGGTCGCCAATGACGCTCATGTCCGGGTAATTATCTTCGATATAGGCGATTGCGGCGTCTGCCCAGGCGTTGTGCAGAGGAACGGAAAGTCCGCCAACAAATACCGCATATTGACCGCTGCCATCCATCAGTTCGGCCAGGCGCTCGCCGTAGGCCTCACCAAACCCCTGGGCTGAGGCAAGCTCGAAGTTCCAGTCCACATTTTGCTGGTCAGGCGATTCATGAGTAAGCACGATGATGCCTTGATCACGTGCTCGGGCAAGCACTGGCTCAAGTACCTGAGCATCATTGGGCACTACGCCGATTACATCCACGCCTTGGGCGATCATGTCTTCGATGGCACGTACCTGAAGGGCTGGATCTGCACTGGTAGGTCCGACCATGAAGCCTTCAACCCCGAGTTCCTCGGCTTTTTCTTCAATGCCACTTTCCATGGCGTTGAACCAGGGGATGCCGCCGATCTTGGCCACAACACCTATGGTGGGGCTTTCATCGGCGATGGCAGCGCCAGAAGCGAGGGCCATGATGGCTGAGGTGGCGGCGAGCTTGAACGCGCGGCGTGAAAGTTTGCTGAGGTTCATGTTTGTTCTCCCGTTATCTTTGTTGATCTTGTTTACGGATCTTGTTTGTTGATCTTATAGATCGAACGGATATGTACGTTGCTGGCTGGGAGCCTGTTATCAGAGCTAATGCTGCCTCTGTCAGTTAAAAGCTAAAACCTTTTAGCTTGTTTCGTCAAGCCGCTTGGCGCATATTTGCGACCTGAAGCTAAAACCTTTTAGCTTGTCTCTTCAAAAAGAGCATGGCATGGTGATTCAGCGCTTATATCACGGAGATCAATATGACCAGAGCAAAGCCGGGAGGGCGAACCACGATCAGGGATATTGCCAGTGCGGCGGGCACTTCTACCTCGGCGGTCAGCTTTGTGCTCAACGGTAGTTGGCAGCAGCATCGGATCAAGGAGGCGACAGCAAAGCATATACTTGCGTTGGCCAAGCAACTGGATTATCAACCGAATCAGCGTGCCCGGGGACTACGCATGCAGCGCTCGTCGCTGGCCGGTATGATCGTACCTCACCACCGCAATCGCTTTTTTGCTGGCCTGATCGAGAACTTTGAGAGTGAGGCGCGGCGACGTTCCCTAGTGCCGATCGTGGTGAGTACTCAGCGTGATCAGGATATTGAGGAACAAGTGACCGCCACTCTGGTGGGCCAACAGGTAGAGCTATTGGTCATTGCAGGCGTGCGCCATCCGGAGCCCTTGAATCAGCTATGCCGTGCTCGGGGGGTGCGTTGTGTCAATGTCGACTTGCCGGGGGCTGATACGTTTTCTGTGGTGACGGACAACGTGGGGGGTGCCCGTAATCTGACCCGTATGTTGTTGAAGGATATTCCTCAGAGCGAGCGCGTGATTTTTCTCGGAGGGCGGGAGGACGAGTACGCAACGGACCAGCGGGTGGAGGGGTTTATGGCGGTATGCCGCGAGCATTCACGTACCGTCGAGCCAGGCGATATTTTGCGCTGTGGGTACAGCCCTCTGGCATCCAAGGCCGCACTGGAGGCGCTTTTTACCGATGGCGGCAAGCCTCCTGCGGCGTTGTTGGTTAACTCGATCACTGCTTTTGAGGGGTTTGCCATGTTCTGGCACGCCTATCCCGAACGGGTTCGTCATGCCCGCCTGGCTTGCTTTGACTGGGACCCTTTTGCTGCCTGTTTACCGCTCGATACCATCATGCTGAGGCAGGATATGGAAACAATGATTCAAACCTGTTTCGAGTGGTTTGATGGCAGCGCCGAGCGGGCTGGTGAAGTAGTGGTTATTCCGCCACGTTTAGTGATTGGTAATCCCTCCGAGTCTCAGTTTTTGCAGGAGCAGCAGCCGGATGCTGAATACTATCAACCTTGATGAACTAATTGTACGTCTCACCCCTTGGTTACAGGGGCCTGAGCGTCGGCTTGTCGCATTGGCAGGGCCGCCAGGGGCAGGCAAGAGTTATATCGCCAAACGATTGTTTGATGCGCTTTCGTCAATTTCTCCTGGCCACGTGGCGATTCTGCCCATGGATGGGTTCCACTACGATGATGAGTTGTTGTCGGAACGCGGTGACTTGGGTCGCAAGGGCGCTCCTCATACCTTCGATGTTGATGGCCTGCATGTGATGCTACAGCGTATTACGGCTGATGATGGCACCGCCGTAGCCGTGCCGGTATTTGATCGAACCAGGGAAATTTCGCGAGCCGCCGCCCGTATGATCGGCCCTGAGGTGCGCCTTGTTATCGTTGAGGGAAACTACCTATTGCTGGATGACCCGCAGTGGGTGACGTTGTCTGACCAGATGGATTTGCGTGTTTTTATTCAGGTGCCTGAACATACACTTGAGCAGCGCTTGGGTCAGCGCTGGACTCATCTACCCGATGCGCAACGTCGGGCCAAGTTGGAAGGCAATGACTTGCCAAATATGCGTTTAGTCGTCCAGCAGAGTAGCATTCCTGATTTCTATCTTTACAATGTTTGACAGCCTGAGCTTGCCTGACAATGATGGCCACTTCATGAAGGTAATACGTTAAGGTACGGTCAACCGCTGCAAGACCGACTGAGGTGGCTCCCGCCAATTGAAAGCTTGAAGGCGCTACTAAGCACTGATCCTGTTGTATTCCCGGCTCCAACTGCCAGGGCATTGGATCGTTGGTCGTGCACTGTATCCTTGATATACGAGTCGTACATGACGAAACGCAGCCAAGTCACTATCACCGATATCGCCAAACATGTGGGCATGACCAACATGACGGTGTCGCGTGCATTGAAAAAGCCTGAGAAGGTCAGGCCAGAGACACGTGAGAAAATACTGGCTGCGGCAAACGAGCTGGGCTATGTGCCGAACGCCTTCGCCAGCCATCTTCGAAGTCGCAAGAACCGGCTCATCGGGCTGGTGACAGCCAGCGTGGATAATCCCTTTTACAGTGAGGTGATCAAGGCAATTTCACGTGCGGCCAAGGAGCATGACTACACCATCATGCTGATCGACACTGATGGCTCGCCAGAGCTTGAGGACGTGGCGATCGATACCCTGCTCAGTTATCAGGTGGCGGGTATCATTTTGTCGCCCGTCTCTGACGATGCCAGTTATCGGCCCAATTATCTGGAACGGCTGCGTAATGCCAACTTGCCGGTGGTGATGCTGGACCGAACGCTGGATGTGAAAGACTTCAGCCGTGTGGTGCTGGACAACCATCTGGCCGGACGATTGCTTGGCGAGTTGCTGGTAAAGAAGAACATCGAGCGCGTGCTGACATTAACAGGACCCAGTGGCTCGCAAATCACGCGGCATCGGCTGGCTGGGCTCAAAGAGGCTTACGAGGAGGCGGGCGTTACTTTGTCGTTGGAGCAACGCCCAGGCGACTACACCTTACAGCCCGCCTATCGCGACATGGCCGCCCACCTTCGCCGAGATAAGCTCCCCGATGCCGTATTCGGTTTCAACCAGTTGATCACGCTGGGGGCGATGCGGGCGCTGCACGATGCCCATGTATCACGGGATGATGTGCTTGTCGTCGGCATAGATCGACTTCCCTATGCCGATATTTTCGATGTATCGATTCCCTGTGCGGTGCATGACACCTACCAATTGGGGCATGAAGCCTTTCGCTTGCTCTTCGAGCAAATAAAAGACCCCACGACCGAAGGCCGTGATGTCACGATCGCAGCCACGCTGATTCAGTAAGGCGAACGGGAACGTAACATCACAGGGCAGCCAAGCGTTCGGCAATCTGCTCTTCAAGGCGCGACTGGTCATCGGCGAAACGGCGGATACCCTCGGCCAGCTTGTCATTGGCCATCGCGTCCTGATTGTGTCCCCACCGAAAAGCAGGCTCGTTGAGCGGTGTTGGTCGTGGGCCGCCATTGCGTGTCATCAGCACATTGGCCTTCACGTCGCCCGGTGTCGTCGCCAGTTCTTCGAGCAACACCGGCGAGATGGTCAAGCGTGGGCAGCCGGCGAGTGCCAGCACCTGGTCGGCGGTGCGGAAGCTTGCCCCCATCACCACGGTATCGTATCCGCCTTGACTAACCCGCTCGCAGACGCCACGCACAAACTGTACGCCGGGGTCGTTTTCGGGGGTGAACGTTTGCCCGGTTTCCTTCTTGTACCAGTCGGTGACGCGGCCGACGAAGGGAGACACCAGGAACACACCCGCATCAAAACACGCCTGGGTCTGAGCATCGCTGAACAGCAGAGTCAGGTTGCAGTTGATGCCTTCTTTCTCCAACACTTCTGCGGCACGGATGCCCTCCCAGGTGGAGGCTAGCTTGATCAATATTCGGTCTTTGGCCACGCCTCGCTTCTCGTAGAGCGCCACCAGCTCGTGGGCCTTGCGGATACTGGCCTCGGTGTCGAAGGACAGCTTCGCGGCCACTTCGGTGGATACGCGACCCGGGATGAGCTTGGCAATCTCGCTGCCCATGGCCACGGCGAGGCGATCCACGGCATGTTCTGCCTGCTGATCGCGGGGTTCGGCTTTGACGGCAGCGAGTTCCTGATCAATTAACGCTTGGTAACCCGGTAGCTCAAAGGCCTTGAGCAGCAATGACGGGTTGGTCGTGGCGTCGTGAGGTTGGTAGCGCTGAATGGCCTCCAGGTCACCGGTGTCGGCGACCACCATGGAGTGCTGACGAAGCGCATCGAGCTGATAGGTCATGGAGTTTCCCCTTGGCATTAGTGAGACGTGAAACCGCCGTCTATCGGCAGGCTGGCACCGCTGATCATTGACGCCGCCGAGCTCAGCAGGAAGGCAACCGGCAGCGCCACTTCACGCGGGGTGGCAAAGCGCCCCAGGGGAATGGCAGCCAGCATCGGGTCGCGCTTGGCGGGGTCTGACCAGGCGCGTTCGGCCATCGGGGTCAGTGTCACCGTCGGGTTGACGCTGTTGACGCGTATGCCCTTGGGGCCAAGTTCGAGGCACAGTACGCGCGTCATGGCATCCATGGCCGCCTTGGACGCGCAGTAGCCGAGATGCCCCGGCAGGGCCGCCATGGCCGCCTGACTGGAGACATTGACGATGCTGCCCTGGCGACCATTCGCAATCATGTGACGTGCTGCCTCCCGGGCGACCACGGCACAGGCGGTGACGTTGGTGGCCATGATTTGCTCGAGGTCTTTCGCCTTGACGTCGAGAACGTCATCGAGGATCGAGACGCCCGCACAGTTGACCAGGCCATCAAGGGCAGGCATTTCAGAGAAGGCCGCGGTGACGGCCGCTTCATCGGTAATATCGACGGCCAGAGTGTGAGCCCCCAGCGCTTGTTTGAGTTCAGCGAGCTTCTCTCGGTTGCGTCCAAACAGCACCAATTCAGCGCCGAGTTCGGCGAGGGCCTGGGCAATGTCGAGGCCGATGCCGCTGGTAGCGCCCGTGACAAGAATGCGTTGATTCTGCAGTTCGAAATTCATGGAATACGTTCACTCGCTCTGTGTGTGGCGGGTATTGAGCTGATGCATGATCGGCTTGAGCGTCGGATAGAGCTGGCAGTAAAGCGTGAAGAGGTCATCGTATCGACAAGCCGCCATCTCGCATGGCGTGGCGCGCTCGACCAGGGTGCCATGCTGTAGCGGCTTGGCGAGGTCGAGCAAACCGCAAGCCTGACCGGCCAGCAGGCCAGCCCCCAGCGCGGCCTCAACGCTCTCCCGGTAGGTGTAGACGGGCATGCGGGTCACGTCGGCGATGATTTGCATCCATAGATCCGACTGAGTGGCACCGCCGACCACGACCAGTTGGTCGTCGAGGGTTACTCCCTGTTGGGAGCCTGCTTCGATGTTGTGCCGTAGAGCGAAGGTCACGCCTTCCAGCACGGCTCGGTAGAGATGATGGCGCTGGTGATAAAGGCTGAGCCCGATGAAACCGGCGCTGGCATGGGCATCCCATACGGGACTGCGCTCGCCCATCAAGTAGGGCAGGAAGAGCAGGCCGTTGGCCCCCGGGGGAAGTTCGCGTGCAAGCGGTTCGAGACGTTCAAAGGCATTCCCGCTCTCACCGGCGGCGGCCTTGTCCTCACCACAGAAGGTATCGACGTACCAACTAACGGAAGCCCCCGCGGTCAAGGCGCCGCCGAAAGTGTAAATGTCCTGATCGCCGTTCAGCACGTGCGGCATGCTGATGAGCCCCTGCCGGGCATCGACACGCCGATTGATCACCCCCCAGCACATGCTGGTACCTATCATGGCGACGTGGTTACCTGGACGGGTCGCCCCTGCCGCGAGCGTGGCCATCGCCGCATCGACGCCACCGGCGACCACGGGGATACCGGCTTGCAGGCCCAGCGATTCGGCCAGCGAGGGCACCAGGCCGCCGACTGTCGCTCCCGAGTCCACCAACCGGTCCGGCAGTTTGTCTCGATCCAGACCCAGCGTATCGAGCATTTCCGGCGACCATGCGCGTTTTTCCAGGTCGTAGATACCGCCGATATTACCGGCCGAACTGTGATCGATAGCGATTTCACCACTCAGGCGGTAATTGATGTAGCTGTTGGGCGGCAGCAGATAACGGGTCTGCTCCCAGACCTCGGGGCGCTCCGCCTTGAGCCACATCATCTTGGTGAACCCGTAGTAGCTGTCCACGCCGTTGCCGGTGATATCCCCCAACCGGCTGAGGTCGACGTGCGCCTTCACCCACTGCACCTGAGCCTCAGCCCGACGGTCCATCCATATCAGGCAGGGATAGACGGGCCGGATATCCGCGTCGACCGGGATACCCGAACCGCCGTAGAGGCTGCTGACGCATAGACCTTTGACATGCTGGGGGTCGACCCTCGGGTCAGCCAGGCAGTCGCGAAGGCAGTCGAGCACCGCCTCCCACCACACATCCGCCCACTGTTCAGCCCAGAGTGGATGCGGCGTGTCGACGCGATAACCCCGGCTATGTTCGGCCAGTATCTGGCCCTTGCCATCGAGCACTAGTGCCTTGGTGCTCTGGGTGCCGATATCGATACCGATCACAGTTTCCATGCAGCTCTCCTTTTCTCGACTCTCGACGCGGGGCTGAATCTCGCCAAAGCGTATGTCGGGATTCAAAGCGTGCGCTTGCGGCTGATATAGATCGCCAGCAGGATGATCAAGCCCTTGATGACGGTCTGGAGGTAGGGCGACACGCCCATCAGATTGAGGCCGTTATTGAGCACGCCTAGCAGCATGGCGCCGACTAAGGTGCCCAGGATCATGCCGCGCCCCCCGGTGATGGCGGCGCCCCCCAGTACCACGGCGGCGATGGCATCGAGTTCGAAGCCGACCCCGGCATTGGGCTGCCCGCTCATGAGCCGTGAGGTCAGGATCAATCCGGCGATAGCGGCCGTCGTACCGCTAAGTGTGTAGACCAGCAGTTTGTAGCGGGAGACGCGAATACCGGACAGTCGGGTCGCCTCTTCGTTGCCACCGATGGCATACAGGTAGCGACCGGTCGATGTATGGCTGAGCAGTACATAACCGACGGCATAAACGGCAAGCATGATCAGGATCGGCGTCTCGATACCGGCCAGGCTGCCGCGCCCGAAAAAGGCAAACCCCTCCGGCAGGCCGGAGATTGGATAGCCGCCGGTGTAGATCAACCCTAGGCCACGGGCGATGCCCATGGTCGCCAGGGTGACGATAATCGGGGGCATCCCCGCAAAGGCGACGAAGACACCATTGAAGGCCCCGAAAGCGGCACCTACCAAGAGCCCGAGCACGATCGCCAGCGTGGGCGGCAACCCGGCCACCATCATGCCGGCCATGAGCGTTCCCGATAGCGCCATGACCGGGCCGACCGACAGGTCGATGCCGCCGGTGAGGATGGCCAGGCTCATGCCGACGGCGATGATCGCGATGATCGACGACTGGCGCACCAGGTTGGCCAGATTGCTGCCTGACAGGAAGTTGTCATTGATCAATCCCATGGCGATGAAGACGACGATGAAACCGATCAACGGGTAGAAGACTGGCGTTCGGCGCCAGCGAGCCAGTCGCATCTTGAGTGACTGACGGGCGGAGCCGGGAGTAGATGCAAGCTGGTTCATGCGCTGAGTCCCCCAGTAGCATGGTGCATGATAGATTGTGAGCTGAGATGTTCGCCTTCGAGTTCGGCGGCTATCCGGCCTTGATAGAAGACCGCGACGCGGTCACACAAGCCGAGCACTTCGGGTAGTTCTGAGGAGATCATGATGATCGACACGCCCTGTGCGGTGAGCTCCTTCATCAAGGCATAGATTTCCGACTTGGCGCCAACATCGATGCCGCGGGTAGGTTCGTCGAAGATCAACACCTTGCACTGGTGACCCAGCCAGCGGGCGATGACCACTTTTTGCTGATTGCCACCACTAAGGTTGCTGACCGGTGTTTCAGGACCGGGGGCTTTTACCCGCACCGAGTTCATCAGGTCGGCGGCAATATTTGACTCCTGACGGCGTTTTATCAACGGCAAGGCGCCCTGGAATTGCGCCAGGTTGTTCAGGGAGATGTTGTCGCGGCACGAAAATGGCAGGATCAGGCCTTGGGTCTTGCGGCTTTCTGGTAGTAACCCGATTCCCTGCTCAAGGGCGGTTGCCGGGTGGCGGAGCTTGATCGGCTTGCCTTCCATGCTGACCTTGGCATGAACGGGACGTGTCGCACCGATAAGTCCCATGGCCAGCTCGGTGCGACCGGAGCCTACCAACCCGGCGAAGCCAAGGATCTCGCCACGATGAAGTTTCAATGAGTACTCGGGACCCTCGGGGTCGAGGCGCAGCGACTCAATGTTCAGTACCACGTCAGCGCGGTCGGCATCGCACCGGTATTCGGGGAACAGGTTCTCGACACGTCGTCCGACCATCTTTTCGATCAGGTCATCGGGGGTGGTCGAGGCGGTGTCACCGTCATAGACCTTCTCGCCATCACGCATCACGGTGACGTGATCGCAGATGGTGAAGATTTCTTCCATATGGTGAGAGATAAACACCATGCCGACCTCTTGCTTGCGCAATTCGCGCATGATGCTGAACAGGTGATCGGCTTCACTGGGCGTCAAGGTGGCGGTTGGCTCGTCAAGTACCAGGATGCGTGCATCCAGCGATAGTGCTTTGGCAATTTCGATAAACTGCTGGTCGGCGACGCTCAGCTCCACGATAGGGCAGTCCAGGGGGATACTCACCTTGAGGCGCTCGAACAGGCGCTGAGCTTCGGCGACCATGCCACGTCGGTCACGTAGCCCTAATCGGTTGCGTTTTTCACGTCCCAGGAAAATATTGTCGACGGCGTCTAGATCGGGGATCAGACTGAACTCCTGGAAGATAATGCCGATACCGGCGTCCAGCGCATCCTGATACCCGTGAAATTCGCAGCGCTTGCCATCAATGATGATGTCTCCTTCATCTTGACGGTAGATGCCGCAGAGAATCTTCATCAGCGTCGACTTGCCAGCCCCGTTCTCGCCAAGCAGGGCATGCACCTCGCCAGCGTGGAGATCGAGTGACACATCTTGCAGGGCCTTCACCCCGGGGAACGACTTCGAGATGTGCCTCAGGGAAAGTAATGGAGTCATGGAAATACCCTCATGTGCCGCCTGGCGGCGGCACACGTTGTCAGCGTCAGTGGTATAGGGGTTACCAGCTGAAATCGGCGGCTTTATCTCGGTCAATCAGCTCGACGTCGATGGGGATTTCTGCGGGTGCGGTTTCAGCGCCCCAATGCTTGGCCAGCGCCAGGCCTAGGCCCACACGCACCATGTCGGCAGGGTATTGTGCCGAGGTGGCGATGAACTGCGAGTCTTCTTTCTGAATTTCGGCAACGGCTTCGGGGTGACCGTCGACGCTCACCAGTTTGATATCGTTGCCGCTGGAGTTGATGGCGATCAGGGCACCCAGGGAGCCGATGTCGTTGACGCTGAACAGGCCGTCGAGCTCGGGATTGGCCTGAATCATGTTCTCGGTCACGGACATGGCGTGGGTGCGCTCCTGGCGACCATTCTGCTTGTCGACGACCTCAATGCCATCGTATTCCGCAAGCGCATCGTTGCAGCCTTCGATGCGTTCGAGGATGGGCACGACCGGAATGCCGTCCAGTAGCGCCACCTGACCTTCTCCGTCGAGTTCCTGGGCCAGGTAGTCGCAGGCTTTATAACCGGCGTCGTAGTTCTTGGAACCCACGAAGCCGTCCACGGGACCCTCGGCCTGAGCGTCAATGGCAACGGTGGTGACGCCTGCTTCCTCAGCGGCCAGCACCGCCGTTTCGACACCGACCGAGTCGGCGGGGTTGAGCAGCAGGATATCGATGTCTTGCTGGATCATATCCTCGACATCGCTGACCTGCTTGGAGACATCGTGGCGGGCATCGGTGGTGATCACTTCGGCACCAATGCTCTCGGCGGCGCTCTCGAGTGCCGCTTGCATGGTCACGAAGTATTCGTTGTTAAGCTCTTGAAAAGACATGCCGATCTTAAGGTTATGCTCATCGGCCGTGGCGGTTCCCGCTGTCAAAACGGTGGCGCATGCGGCGACGAGAACCGTCTTGCGAAAGGGGGCTGCGATATCATTAATTTTCATGGTTGGCTCCAGATTTGTTGTTGTGGCATTGCTGTTGTGGCATTTCAAGATGCGAGAGAGCTGACATTTATTGAAATGTTAACGTCAACATTGAAAAGCTAGAAGAGTCCTGATGACAAAGCAATAGAACTCAGACCAATGTCTACTAGCGCCTGATGACTCTCTCCGAGGTTTGCTTTACATATCGAAATTGCTGGGCAGGACCACCATGTCACGAATGGTGACATTGCGAGGGCGAGTCAGGATGTACATGACAGCATCAGATACATCCGTTGGCTCAATAATGCTGCCTGACTCTTTCGCCTTGCGCAGGTTTTCTTCTGGCCAGTCAGCCAGCAAGGCACTGTTGACAGGACCCGGTGACACCGAAGCCACCCGGATGCCATGTTTCAGGACTTGGCGACGCACGGTCTGAACGAAATTGTTCATGGCCCATTTGGAGGAGGCGTAGACCGGCTCCCAATGGACGGGGAAGTGCCCGGCGACCGAGCTTGTCACCATGATGTCGCCCGTTCCGCGTTCAATCATGTGTGGCAAGACGTTCTGGACGTTCTTCATCACGACGCTGACATTGAGGCTCACCATGCGGTCAATGGCATCTGGGTCAGCGTCAAGCAAGTCACCTCCGATATAGCTACCCGCATTGGCGTGGAAGATATCGAGTTGGCCGGCTTTCTCCAGGATTTGTGACAGCAGCGTTGCGCAGTCCTTGGGATCGAGCAAGTCCATGACCAGCGGAATCGCCGCATCGCCCAATTCCTCACAGATTGCCTTCAGAGCGGCCTGGTCGCGGTCAACCAGTACGACGCGAGCGCCTGATGAAATCATCGCCTTTACCGTCGCAAGCCCTATTCCCGACGCCGCGCCGGTGACGGCGGCTACTTTTCCTTCCAATTCATTAGCCATCAAACTCTCTCCTTTAATTGTCTTTTGTCGTTAAAGCAACTTGACGTTAGACAAACATTTGTACAGCGGGTGAGTGCTGATATTTTTTTGAATGTTAACGTCAACATTAATGAACACTAGTCGTCTGCCATGGGCAAATCAATGGAGGGTAGACCAATGTCTAGAGTAATGAATGAGGCGAGGCCGATGCTACGAAACCTGCTGCGTGCGCCCAGCCCTTGTAGGAACCCGACTTCGTCGGGCGATAGCCTTTAGTGGCTCGATCATTGCTGATCGCCCAATTAATTGGGTGCTTACAAATCCCACGCCCACATAATCCTGTGGCGTCTTTCAGCCGCTTTAGAAACCAGGCTTGTCTCTGCGTCTCATTTTGTCTCCCTCCCTTTACCCTGCGTCCCAAAGTCGGTTTATGGTCTTGGCGGCTGCTTCCCGCGTTGTTAAAACGGCCTAAAACTAAAACCGGTATGGGCGTTTCCTGTCATGCCCTGAAGCGATGTCTTCCCCACCGAACCTTGTCGCTATTAACCCGGGATTTAAAGAGGGATAGCATGAATAAAACGTATCGACTCGTCTGGAGTCTGGCCAGCCATACTTGGCGTGTGGCACCGGAGAGTGCTTCGCGCCGTGTCACTGATGGTGGGGCTCGAAGCGTCTTGGGTAGCCTGTTGCTGGTCGCGGTGCCGTTGCAGGCGGCGGAGTTGCCGTCGAACGGACAGGTTGTCGACGGGGAAGCAAGCATCAAGCGCCAGGGCGATAGCCTCACCATTGAACAGAACAGTCAACGAGCGGCCATCGAGTGGGATGAGTACTCCATCGGCGAGGGCAGCACCGTACGCTATGACCAGCCTGGGACCGATGCCGCCGCCCTGAACCGCGTTACCGGCGACCGGGTCTCCGAGATTCGCGGTGCCCTGGAAGCCAACGGCCGGGTGTTTCTGGTCAACCCTAATGGCGTTCACTTCTCGCCCTCCGCTCGGGTCGATGTCGGCTCGTTGGTGGCCTCAACGCTGGATATATCAACCGAAGACTTCATGAACGGTGATTATCGCTTCGAAGGCGGCAGCGCCAATGCGGTGATCAATCAGGGCAATATCACTACGGCTGAAGGTGGCACGGTGGCGATGATTGCCGCCGAGATCGTCAACACCGGTGCCATCGAGACCCCAAGGGGCAATACCCTGATGGGGGCGGGCAGTACCGTCACCCTGGATCTGGGTGGCCCGGTCCAGATTGAGGTGGAAGAAGCGCGTCTCGACACAGAGATCAAGCAGGGCGGCGCGATCCGCGCCGATGGCGGGCGTGTGCTGCTCACCGCCAAGGCCGCCGATGAGTTGACCGCCAGTGTCATCAACCACTCGGGCATTACCGAGGCGAAGACGCTGGCCAGCGGTGAGAATGGCGAGATCAAGCTGATGGGCGATATGGACAGCGGCCGCGTCGAGGTGGCGGGTCGGTTGGACGCCAGCGCCCCCGAAGGCGGCGATGGCGGCTTCGTCGAGACCAGCGCTGCCGAGGTCAGTATCGCCAACGAGGTGCAGGTCACCACCCGTGCTGCTGATGGGCCGGAAACGAGCGGCGAGACCGGCGAATGGTTGATCGACCCCACTGACTTTACTGTCAGCGATGGCACGGACTCGCAGAGCGACAGCGGCATCGGCGCCGAGACGCTGTCGAGCAATCTGGCGAATAACGACATGACCCTGCAAACCGTTAACTCTGGCACTGAGAATGGCGATATCAACGTCAATGCCGCCGTCGACTGGGATGCCGATACCACTCTGACTCTCGACGCCCACGGTGACATCAACCTCAATGCTGCCCTGACCGCCACCGGCAACAGTGCCGGGCTGGCGCTCGACTACGACGGCGAGGATTACCACGTCAACGCGCCGGTGACTCTCTCCGGCGCCAACGCCAGCCTGTCGGTCAACGGCACCGATTACACCCTGATCCAGACTGTCGACGACCTTCAGGCCATGAACGATGACCTCGGGGGGCACTACGCCCTGGGTCAGGATATCGATGCCAGCGCTACCTCGGGATGGAACGGCGGCGAGGGTTTTGTGCCCGTGGGTGGGATCCCCACGACCTTGGAGGCCTTTCAAGGTGTCTTCGATGGCCTTGGCCATGCCATCCAGGGATTGCACATTGATCGTGGCGGTGAGGAGTTTGTCGGCCTGTTTGGTAGTGCCCTGGGTTCGCGGGCCTTGATGCGCAATGTCGGGCTGGTGGATGTCGAGGTCACGGGTGGCGACTATGTCGGTGGGCTGGTGGGGTACAACCTGGCCGAGAGTCGTATCGAGAATGCCTACGTTGGCGGTGATGTCTCTGGCGCCGAGAACACCGGTGGGCTGGCAGGAGCCAATGATGCCTCCATCCGCAATGCCTATTCCACGGTCCGTGTGGATGGCACTAGCGCTGGCGGACTGGTGGGTGCCAATGGCGGCAGTATCGATCAAGCCTATGCCACTGGTGCTGTTACGGGAAATTTCAGGGGCGGCCTGGTCGGCATCAATAACAATGGCAACGTCACTGAAGGCTATTACGCCACCACCGATGCCAATGGCAATGATATCAACATATATAACGACTCCGGCCAGGGTGTCGGGGTGCGCTACACCCAAATGGCCAATCCGGACACCTTCAGTGACTGGGATTCCTCAGGAAGTTGGGCTTTCTCCACCGACGCCGGTATGCCCGGCTATCAGGTCAGCCTGCCCTATCTTGAAGGCGTCACTCGCCAGCAGGACCTTCGGACCACGCCCCTGTTCGAGGACGGCACCGGTACGTCGGGCGACCCCTTCATCCTCACCGACTGGCAACAACTGCACAACATCAAGCGCAATGACGATGTTCTCACCAGTGGTTACCACTTTGACCTGATCAATGATCTCGACAACGGCACGGTCGGCTATGCCGATCTGGCCAGCCCCATCGCCAATGGTGGCAAGGGCTGGGACCCCATCGGCGATAGCATCGATGCGTTCAAGGGGACTTTAGAGGGGCAGGGGCATCGCGTCGGTGACCTGACCATCGTCCGTCCCGACGAGGACCATATCGGGTTGTTCGGCGTCTTGGGCAGCAGCAGCACGATCCGCAATATCGAGATGGCCGATGCCGATATTACGGGCAGAGACTACGTCGGTAGTCTGGTTGGCACGACCTCCGGCACCGGCAGTGTCAGGGATGCCTTTGCCAGTGGCCACGTTGCCGGTGAGTTTGCGGTCGGGGGGATGATCGGCAGCAACAGCGGCACTCTGGAAAATGCCCGTGCCAGCGTCGATGTCGAGGGCGACAATAGCATCGGTGGACTGGCCGGGGAAAACGGTGGTGACATGGCCAGGGCGTATGCCACGGGTCAGGTCACCGGCGACGACCGGGTTGGCGGGCTGATAGGGCGTGCCACGTCGGCTGAACTCAACGATGTTTATGCCACGGGGGCTGTCAACGGCGAGACAAGCGTTGGTGGTCTGGTGGGCCGCAACTCATACAGTACCATCAATAATGCCTATGCGACGGGCTCGGTGACAGGCGGAGAATATTACGTGGGCGGGCTGTTCGGCAGCGATACGTCCGGTACTGTCAACGACAGCTACTACGCCACCACCGATGCCGATGGCAATGCCATCGATGGCGGCTACACCAACAGCGTTGGTACGCCCAGGACTCGCCTGGAACTGATGAACCCGGCGACGTTCGAGGGCTGGGACGAGGCTATCTGGAACTTCGGCGGGGACGCCGATGTGGATGGCTACCAGATCGCGCTGCCACTGCTGGATGGCGTCACACCGGTGGCGGATCGCGTCACCGATACCCTCTTCCAGAGAGGTACCGGCATCTCGAGCGACCCTTACATCCTCACTGGCTGGCAGCAGTTGCAGAACGTCAATTTCAATGACGATGTGCTGGGCGGTGGCCACCACTTCGCGCTTGTCAATAATCTCGACAGCGGAACGTCCGGCTACGCCGATCTGGCGGGTGAAAACGCCAATGGCGGCAAGGGCTGGGAGCCTGTTGGCGATGATGGGGCGCCATTCACCGGTACCTTCGATGGCCTGGAGCGTGTGATCAGCGATCTCACCATCGACCGTGGTGGCGAGGACTACATCGGCCTGTTCGGCACCACCACCGGCGGCAGCGTGATCCGCAATATCGGACTGCTCGGGGGCAGTGTCACTGGCAACGATTATGTCGGCGGTTTGGTTGGGGACAACAATGGCAGCATCACGAATGCTTCTGTGACCGGCACGGTGAGGGGAACGGGTACCTATAATGTCGGCGGTCTGGTTGGGCGCAACGATGGCAGCATCATGAATGCCTATATGACCGGGACAGTGAAGGGGAGCGAGCAAGTCGGCGGTTTGGTCGGGATTAACTGGGACAGCATCGCAAACGCTTATGCGTCGAGTGTGGTGACGGGTGACCAGTATGTCGGCGGTTTGGTTGGATATAGTTTCAATGGCGACATCGAAAACGTTTACGCGACGGGGACGGTGACGGGTCAAGAAGGTGTTGGCGGTCTGGCTGGATTCATTTTATCCGCCGATCTCTCAAATGCCTATGCGACGGGCGCGGTGACGGGTAACCAAGATGTCGGCGGCCTGGTTGGGGGCGGCACAAGTACCTCTGACAGTTACTACGCCACCACTGACGCCGGTGGCAATGCCATCGATGGTGGCTACACCAACAGCATCGGTGCGCCCAGGACTCGCCTGGAACTGATGAATTCGACGACGTTCGAGGGCTGGGACGAAGCTATCTGGAATTTCGGCGGGGACGCCGATGTAGATGGCTACCAGGTCGCGCTGCCGTGGCTGGATGATGTCACGCCGACGGCGGGTCGCGTCACCGATACCCTCTTCCAGAGCGGTACCGGCACCTCAAGCGCCCCTTACATCCTCACCGACTGGCAGCAGTTGCAGAACGTCAATTTCAACGACGATGTGCTGGGCGGTGGCTACCACTTCGATCTTGCCAACAATCTCGACAGTGGAACATCCGGCTACGCCGATCTGGCGGATGAAAGCGCCAATGGCGGAAAGGGCTGGGATCCTGTTGGCGATGACGGGACGCCATTCATCGGAACCTTTGACGGTCTGGGCCATGCGGTTTCACAGGTAACCATCGACCGCCCAAATGATTACGCTATTGGACTGTTTGGCCGGATAGAAAATGCCACTCTTCGTCGGCTTGGCCTGGAAGGCGTTAGCGTTAGGGGAGGAGCCCCAACAACAGGCGGTGGGATAGGCGGGCTGGTAGGGTATAACGATAGCGGTACGATCAAGGACGTCTACGCTACTGGCAGCGTCACTGGCGAGTTTGAGAAAGTCGGCGGCCTGGTGGGGTACAACGACGGCGGTACAATCATCCAGAGCTATGCTGCTGGTGATGTTTCATCAGACGTGATATTCGCAGGCGGATTGGTGGGGTACAACGTCGACGGTACTATCAGCCAGAGTTACGCCACCGGCGATGTATCAGTAGATGACTATGGCGCCGGAGGATTGGTCGGGACCAATTTAAATGGAACAATTACCCACTCCTACGCCACCGGCGATGTATTAGCACCCACGAATGCGGGCGAGCTAGGTGGATTGGTGGGGTGGAACTCCCAAGGCACAATCTCCCATACCTATGCCACTGGTAATGTATCAGAGGGATACTCGAGACTCGGTGGGTTAGTAGGAAATAACAACGGTACTGTCACCGACAGTTTCTATGCCACCACCGACGCCGATGGCAGTGCCATCGATGGTGATTACACCAACAGTGTCGGCAACGGGCAGCCATACGCGAAACTGACCCAGCTCGATACGTTCTCGGCCTGGGGAGACGATATCGATGTTCGGGGCAGCACCGATGCGACTTGGCGCCTTTATGAAGGCCATACCACACCACTGCTGCGCAGCTTTCTGACGCCAGTGACCGTGACTCCTGATGTGTCAGACAAGACCTATGACGGCAGAGCCGCCATTGGAACCGCCGACTATGCCACTGACGTGTTCGGTGTGGCGCTGGATGGCCACCTGGACTACACAACCGATAGTGCCGGTGCTGGTATCTACCGCTTTAAAGATGGCAGCCTCTCGCTGTCGGGACTCTACTCCGGGCAGCAGGGCTATGATGTCAATTACGACTCAGCCAGTTTGACCATCGAGCGTCGTCCTGTTGTGGTGACTGCGGATGATCAGAGCAAGGTCGAGGGTAGCGCCGATCCGACGCTCACATGGCAAACCGGTTGCGGAGTACTGACTGCCGATTGCGGCCTGGTGGCGGGGGAGTCGCTACAGGGTGCCTTGACCCGTGAGACAGGAGAAAGCACGGGCAACTATGCCATCGAGCAGGGCACGCTGGATAACGCCTCGAACCCGAATTACGCCATCGATTTCGAGCCTGGCCGGTTCATGATCGCAGCGTCTACCCCTGAACCGCAGCCGGATGACACCTTCCCCTTACCGGCTCGTAATAGCATCGCCGCTCTGCAGCAACTTACTGTGGAAGGTGATGCTGAAGAACAAGCAGGCACCATCATCAGCACCACTTCTGATAGCGGGCAGAGGTTGTTAGCGGTGGGCAGCGATTCTGGTAGGCAGGCCAGCGCGAGCGCCGCCGGTGGCCCACAGATAAGGGTAGTGAATGGCGGGATTGCACTGCCTGCTATTCAAGAGGCCCCGGCTTCCGGTGACCAGTAATTTTTCGGGACGATTTCACTCATGATGCACGACAAGACCTCACGCGCTTCCTTGACCACCGGACTGGCCTTGTTGGCGGTGACGCCTGCTCTGGCTCAGACGCCACCCGACGCGGGACAGGTGCTGCAACAAAGCCAGGATAGGCAAGTCGCTCCGCTGGAATCTTCCGTTGAACTTGAACTCGACGGCGAGCCGCTTACTGAAGACGAGCCCGGTGGCGCTGAGGTGACGCTCCAGGAGGTTCGCTTTCGCGGCAATACGCTGTTCGATGCTGAGCGGCTGCGCGCGGTACTCGGTGAGGCCGCTGATCAGCCTCAGGATATGGCAGGACTTCAGCAACTGGCCAACCGTATCAGCCAATTCTACCGCGATAACGGCTACCCCTTCGCCCGTGCATTGCTGCCAGCCCAGGACCTGGGTAGTGGCGTTCTTACCATCGAGGTGGTCGAGGGGAACTACGACCGCGTTTATACCAGTGGCCCTGAGCGGCTTGCCAACGAACTCCAACCCTGGCTTACACCGCTGGAACCCGACACGCCAATCGCCTCTGCCCCGTTGGAGCGCCGGTTGTTGTTGCTGGGCGACCTGCCTGGTGTGGCAGCAACGCCTGTCATGCGCCCCGGTCGCCGTACTGGTACCGGTGAGCTGGAGGTTGAGGTACGGCCGACGCAACGTGTGACAGGCTTGGTCGGTGCCGACAACCATGGCAGCCGTTATTCAGGCGAGTATCGGGGGCGCACCCGTATCAATATGAACCGCCTGGCTCGGATTGGGGATGAACTTAGCCTGACGGCGCTATACAGCAGCGAGGATACCTGGCTCGGTAACCTGCGCTACGAGTCACCGATTGGCGTCAGTGGTTTGCGCGGTGCGCTGGGCTATGCCCACACTGACTATACGCTGGGTCAGGGCTTCGAGGGCTACACCGGCACGGCGGATGTTTATTCGGCTGAGTTGCATTATCCGTTACTGCGTCGTCAACAAGGCAACGTATCCGTCAGTGCTCGCTACCAGTACAAGGAACTGGACGATGAAGTCGAGTTTGCCGATTACCGCCGCGCTACCGAAAGCCATGGCCTGCCGCTGAGCCTGGAGTTCGATGCTCGCGACGCGTTAGGACAGGGAGGCATCACCTTCGGTGCCTTGACCCTGACCCCGGGCACGCTGGAACGCTCGGCACCGGGGATGGCCAATAGTGACTATGGTTTTACCAAAACGACCCTGGATGTGGCTCGCCTGCAGGCACTGGGCAATGGCTTTGAAGTGTATGCTCGTATTAATGCACAGTGGTCGGACCGCGACGACCTGGACAGTTCAGAAAGCTTCAACCTTGGCGGGCCTAACAGCGTACGCGCTTACCCGGTCGGCGAGGGCTCTGATAGTCGCGGCTGGCTGGCTCAGTTCGAAGTGCGTTACAACGCGGGCTGGGGCTTTGCTCCCTATGCGTTCTATGATGCCGGGCGCACGCCGGACGGCGGTGAAGACCCGGGCGAGGCGCGTGAGCTTGCCGGGGCTGGTGTCGGGCTACGCTACCGAGCCGGGGATTTCACGCTAAACGTTGCCAGCGCTTGGAAAACGCAGGGAGGCGACGCCCAGTCGGAAGGCCGCCAGCGCGACCCTCGGGTATGGGCCAGTATGAGCTATCGCTTCTGATATGATGTTTTCAAGTTCAAGTAAATAGTCTGGCAGGAGTGACGGTAATGCAGACTAGTGATCCTCTACCCAACACATACTTCGACAGCGATTTCCTGACACCGGCGGAGCGTTTTGAGGCTTGGCGAGCGAGCGTCATGCCGATGTTCGATGTGGCGCCGCTGCCCCAGGCTGACGAACATGCGTTTCAGGCACAGGCCGAGATGTACCAGTTGGGAGATATCGTCGCGGGGACTGTTTTTACTCAGGCGCAGCAGTTTCGCCAGGCGCTGGTAAGCGAGCGTACCGACCATGTGCTGGTTCAGCTTCACTTGTCAGGTGGTTATCGGGGGGATCTGGACGGTAATGATGTACGTGTCACCCCAGGCTGTGTGTCGTTAATCGACTTGTCCCGCCCATTGCAAACCCTTGCCAGCGATACCCATATTGCCAATGTCGTCGTGCCTCGTAGTCATTTCGATGCGCGCCCGGAGTTCTTGAATAATCTTCATGGCATGGTGTTGTCACCCCAACGAGGGGCCTTTCTGGCGGAGTATCTCAACGCATTGATGACCCGCTTACCTCACCTGGAACAAGATGAGGCAAAAGACGTGGCGGGGATAACCCGCGATATGATCCTGACCTGCGCCCATTGGGACATCAGTGCCCGCGAGCGCATAGGTCCAGAGCTGCGCAATGTGTCGAAACAGCGGGTGCAGCATCTCATCGAACGCTATCTGACATCGCCGCGACTAACGCCGGACTGGCTGTGCCACAGCGCCGCCATTTCTCGCTCGCAACTGTATCGCCTGTTCAGCGATGAAGGCGGTGTGGTGCGCTATATACAGTACCGGCGCATGGCCTATTTGCGCCGTTGCCTCGAAGATCCTCGGGAAGACCGCAGCATTCATGAACTGGCGGCCCATGGTGGTTTCGGAAGTCCTGCGCATTTCTCACGGCGCTTCAAACAGCTCTATGGCATGTCACCCCGAGACTGCCGTCATATCACTCTGCATCAGGCGCGTGAGGCTGCATCGCCAGACACTCCAGAACTGAGCCGTTGGGCGCGTCAGTTAGGTCGTTGATAACCCTCATTGACCTTTGCCGAGCCTCTGCCGTCGTTGGGCTCTGCCAATTGATTGGGCCTTGTGCATTTGCTGATCTCAATTTATTTAAGCGTGTCGTCTTTCCTGCATGATGCCCATGCTTATTAAGTTGGCAATCTCTTTTTCTAGTTCATCGTAAAAGGCAGCTGAGACATTACTCAGCGGTCTGCGTTTAGATTTTAGAAGGGCAATTTCCCATTCTATTGTTGGGTCAAGAGGTTTGGAGACGACATCAGTACCTGGCAGTAATAGTTCAGCAATGGGGTCAACGACGGCAATGCCTACCCCTCGATCGACCAGTGCACAGACGCCGCGCATAGGACGAATTTCTGCTGCGATGTTCCTTTTTATATCAATAGTTTGCATGATGTAGTCTACCCGGGATCGTAGCGGGCTATCAGGCATCAATTCGATAAAGGTCTGGTTCTGTAAACTGGTGATTGGCACGGTGTCGAGCGTTGCCAACGGATGTTGTCGGTGCATGATACAGCGGGCAGAACAGCGCGCTAAGCTAGTCACGCTGGCACCATAGGTATCGGCTTCAAGGGTAATGCCAAGCGCCATATCGCAGGTGTTATTATCGATCATCTTGAGTAGTTCCTGCATGCCTACATCGATCAGGCGAACCCCGACTTTGGGGTGTCGCTCTTTGAACCGTTTAATCACATCAAGCAGAAACGTATCGCAAAAGATCGGTTGTGCAGCGATCACAACGTTTCCGACTTGATTGTTGGCGATGGCTTCAGCATCTTTTTGAGTGTCGCGTATGCTCGATATCAACCGAAGTGCTGAGTCGTGGAAGGCGAACGCTTCGGCGGTTGGTTCAATCTGGTTACGTGTTCGCTTGAAGAGAACAAAACCAACTTCTTCCTCTAATCCGCTGAGAAGGCGGCTTACCATCGATTGGCTGATTGCCAATGCATCGGCGGCGGCCTTTGTAGTGCCATGCTTCATAAAAGCATCGAAGGCCTCGATCTCTTTGAGTTTCATTTTTCCTCCCCAGGGCTTATCGCCAGGCACACACATTGACGGTATTGGCTGTTTTGCCAATTACATCCAACGTGCCCTAAGTCTCTGACGTGTATTTCCACTCATATCCACATCCTAAACCATCGTTTGGCATGCAGTTTTGTAGTCTTGCTAGTACAAATATGCATGCTGAGCCATTTTATTGCAATTATTTTCATAGCTGTCTATGCTGAGTTTGTTCGTTTGGTGTGTAGCACTGAGTGCCCAGACGTAGCGTAAGCAAAAATAATCAAGGAGACAGGAATGAAACGCATATTGAACCTCGCTGCCGTGGGTCTAATGGTGACGTGTACGGCCCAGGCGCAAAGCTATCCGTCCGAAGCCGTAACGCTGGTCGTTCCCTATGGCCCTGGTGGTGCCTCTGACCTTGCTGGTCGAGCGTTGGCTGAATCCGCTCGGGAGTTCCTTGGCGAGCCGATCACGGTGTCAAACCAGTCCGGCGCTGGGGGGATGACCGGTGCCCGTGCGGTCTCGGAGTCTGAACCCGATGGTTACACCCTGTTGCTGGCTCGAGTGGGCATGGCGCTGTCACCCGCCGTGAACGAGAACAGCAGCGTCGATTGGGACGAGTACACTTTTCTTGGTTCTCTAGAAGCCACACCGATGATTCTGGCGGTAGCCGAGGATTCTCCCTACGAAAGCGTCGAGGAGTTGCTTGAGGGAGTCGAAAGCAATCCAGGTGCTATGGCCTATGCGGCTTCAGGCGCGACCGCTATTGATGGCTTTACCGTGCAGACACTACTTTCTGACGCCGGAATGGATCCCCTCTCTGCGGCGACGCTGGTGCCATTCCGTGGTGGTGGTGCTTTGGCAACTGCGCTACTCGGTGGGCATGTTGATTTCTTGGCGATCGCCGCTGGGTCACTGATGCCGCACATTGAGAGCGGCGACATGCGTCCCCTAATGGTTTACGCACCGGAGCGCATGGACTCGTTGCCTGATGTTCCCACCGCTGAAGAGCTTGGCTATGAACTGGCCGGACAAGTCGTCGGCTGGAGTGCCCTGTATGGTCCGCCCAACCTGCCCGAAGAGGTCGTGACGACTTGGGATGGCGTATTGGCAGAGGTCGCTGAGAGTGACAGTTGGCTGAGTCGTGCTGATGACCGTGGATCGATCTCAACGATCGGTAGCGTCGATATGGCGACTTATGCCGAAGAGCAGTATGAGTTCTATCGCGGTCTTGCTGAAGAATTTGGCTACCTGGAGTGATCAGTGGCAGACGTAAGTCATCCGACTTATGAGGCGATAACAAGCATTGGGAGGGGCATATGGGTATTACACGCGGCGTGATCGTAACGGTGCTGTTTGGGTTAGTGCTGTTTGTGCTAATCCCTATCTACGTGCCCCGCCCAAACTTCATTCCCGGGTTTGCACCACCCCCAGATATGTGGCCAAGGGCGGTCTCAATTCTTGGAATGTTGCTCGGCTTACTATTGCTTGGACTGTCGCTATCCAAGAAAACCGAGGCAATCGCCGACCCTGAGGCGGCCAGCGAGATCCGTGGTGATACACCATTGCGTACATTGCTGGCACGTTTCGGTTTGGCAGTGCTGGCCTTCGCGTTATTCGTGGTTGCTGTTGAGCTGCTTGGCTTTCTTCTAGCCTGCATCCTTTTACTGGCTGCCGTGCTCGTGTTGACAGGCTATTGGCGTCATAAATGGATATCGTTGAGCGTTGCCGTGGCGCTACCGCTTTTACTCTATTTGTTCTTCTCCAGCGCGCTCAATACGCGCTTCCCTGCCGGCACTTTGCTCAAAGCTTTAGGCTTCTGACGCACCGCGCACTACAGGAACCATCACCATGCTCAATGACCTGTTGATTGCCTTTCAGGCAGTCGCAACGATCGAAAATTTCCTGATCATGGCCGCGGGTATCTGGGGCGGCGTGATCATCGGTGCCATTCCTGGCATGACTGGCACCATGGCCGTAACGCTTGCGCTTCCTTTTACCTTTTATATGCAGCCCATCCCCAGCATCCTACTGTTGGTCGCACTCTACAAAGGGTCGACTTACGGCGGTTCGGTGTCGGCGATTCTCATCAAGACTCCTGGCACTGCGTCGGCAGCCTGCACAACTCTGGATGGCTACCCGCTAGCCCGCCAGGGTAAGGCGGGGAAGGCACTCAACATGGCGCTGTACTCGTCGTGCACAGGTGACTTCATCTCTAATATCTCGTTGATTTTTATTGCGGCACCACTTGCCCTGCTTGCACTGCGAATCGGGCCGCCCGAATACTTCATGCTGATGGTATTCGCACTGACGACAGTGTCCGGGGTATCGGGTCGCTCGCTTATTCTGGGGCTGGTATCTGCTTGCTTGGGACTTTTGTTGGCAACCGTCGGTGAGGATATGTATGGCTCCTTCCGTTTCGACCTCACCATGGACATGCGGGGTGGCTTGGCGGTGGCTCCGGTGTTAATCGGGCTGTTCGCAATTCCTGAGCTGCTGAAGATAGTGGTGTTTCGCAATACTGATACCCAGAAAGCCATGCAGCTAGGCGACAATCGCGTTACCCGCGAAGAGTTTCGCCGTTCTCTTAAGTCGATGCTTAAAGGAAGCATGATCGGTGTGGTCATGGGGGCCATACCGGGTATTGGGCCGTCAGCGGCGGCATTTTCGTCCTACGGTGAGGCCCAGCGCAGTTCCAAGAACGGCGAAAACTTTGGTAAGGGGGAAGTTGAAGGCATTGCGGCTTCTGAGTCAGCCAACAATGGCTGCTGCGGCTCGACGATGATCCCGCTCTTGGCGCTTGGTGTGCCAGGCGATGTGATCACGGGGGTGATGCTTGGTGCCTTTATGATTCACGGAATGACACCAGGCCCCATGCTGTTCGAGACCAACCTTCACGAAGTCTACATGCTGTTTATCGGCATGCTGTTCTCGTCGGTCCTGCTGTTCGGCGCTGGCAAGGCCACCATGCGCTTTTTCTCTCACATTTCGCGGATTCCGCCGGGCCTGATGGCGCCCATCGTCTTGGTTCTTTGCCTATTTGGCATCTTCTCGATTTCCAACAGCATGTACGACGTCATCGTGTTGCTGGCCATGGGGGTGTTCGGTTTCTTCATGTTCTTGTTCGCGATCCCCGCAGCACCGTTTCTGATCGCCTTCATCCTGGGGCCAATGTTGGAGGAAAACCTCCGCCGTGCCCTTGCCATCTCCCGAGGTGACCCGAGCATTCTGGTTTCATCGCCTATCACCTGGTTGTTCGCCTCGCTAGCGGTGTTCGTGATTGTGATCACTATTCGCCAGCAGCTTAAGAAAGCCAAGGCCTGACACCTTACTCACTTTCAAAAGGATTAGACGTTATGCACGCCAGCAGCGCTCAGCTCCAAGATCATCCTCGGCTTGCCACTGCCGTTTCTCATCTTGAGGATTTAATTGGCTTCGATACGACCAGCGCCCATTCAAATCTCGAGATCATTGCGTACTTGAAGCGCTACTTTGACGAGTTAGGGATGGAGACCACGGTGCTTTATGACAAGAGCGGTGAGAAAGCCAATCTGATCTCCTGCATTGGTCCTAAAGATGTGCCTGGTATTGTGCTGTCTGGTCATACTGATGTAGTACCGGCTAACCCTGAGCGCTGGACGAGCGATCCGTTTCGCCTGGAGCAGCGGGGACATCGGCTATTTGGACGTGGCAGTTGTGACATGAAAGGCTTTGCTGCTTGCGTGATGGCAGCGGCCCCAGCACTGATACAAGGTCCCTTGAAGCGACCCTTCTATTTCTGTTTTTCCCACGACGAGGAAGTGGGTTGTATAGGGGCTCCGGCGATCGCGAAACACTTGGCCGGGCTGGAAGTCCCGCCTGGTCTGGCCATCATTGGCGAGCCTAGCGAAATGCACCTTATTAATGGCCAGAAGGGAAAGATTGCCATGCAGGTCACGGTGCGAGGTGAAGGGGGGCATTCTTCTTTTGCGCCACAGCACGTCAATGCCGTGGAGTATGCGTCACGTATTATCGCCATGATCAGTGAACGATCACGACGATATGAGCGAGAGGGACCTTTCGATCATGACTTTAGCGTACCCCATGCGACGGCGTTGGCGACGTTGATCAACGGTGGAGTCGCCACCAATGTGACACCTGACACCTGTGAGTTTGTTTTCGAGCTTCGAAGTATCGATCAGCAGGCTGCTTGGGGCGATATGCGGGCCTTAATTGACGAGGTGGAAGCCTCTTTGCTGCCGGAAATGCGCAATGCCTCGACAGTAGCGGGCATCGAGTGGCAGGAGCGTTTCTCTTATCCTGCCATGGACGATGCCACTGACAGCGAGTTATTTAAGCTTTTAGAGCCGATTCTGCCGCCGCGCGGCGGTAAGGTCTCTTATGGCTCTGAAGGCGGGGTGTTTGAGATTGATGGCGGCATTCCATCCGTGATCATTGGACCAGGCTCGATCCGCCAAGCTCATAAACCTGACGAGTTCATTGAGATTGATCAACTGACCCGGTGCCTCGAATTCTTCGACACCTTGGGTGGCTGGATGACACACGGATAAGGAAATCATCATGACCATTAACGCCAACCGCCTATGGCAGAACCTAGAGGCATTATCGGAAATTACCGATCCTGATCGACCATGGACGCGTCGAGCGTTTACAAAGCGTTATCAGGAAGGGCGCGACTGGCTCAAGCAGACTATGCATGCTGCTGGGCTTACGACTCGATTGGATGATGCGGGTAACTTGATTGGCACTTTGCAAGGTAGCGAACCTTCGTTAGCGCCGTTAGTCATTGGCAGCCATATTGATACGGTGCCCAGCGGAGGGCGCTACGATGGAATCCTTGGCGTTCTCGCCGGCCTAGAAGCGGTGCAGAGCCTGAAGGAAATGGGTGAACCGTTACGGCATGATGTCCAGGTTATCGATTTTCTATCCGAAGAACCCAGCGAATATGGCATCTCGTGCGTCGGTAGCCGTGGAATGGTGGGCGCTTTGACAGGCGAGATGCTCAATTTTCGAGAGCCGGGCGGTGAGCGTTTAGGCGATGCTATCCGTCGTATGGGCGGTAACCCGGATGCTTTGGTTACGCCTTTGCGGCAGCAGGGTGATGTTGCTGCTTTTTTGGAACTACACATCGAGCAGGGACGCGTACTGGAAGAAAACCACGTGCCCATTGGCGTAGTAAGCGATATCGTCGGTATTCATCGCTACGATATCGAGGTTTTGGGTCAGGCCGATCATGCTGGCACCACGCCAATGGAGTTACGTCGTGATGCACTCGCGGAAGCGGCGGGTTTGATCAAAGCGATCCAGCAAGAAGCGCAACGTCAGAGCGCCGGAGACCATTATCTGGTTGCGACAGTGGGTCGCTTGAACGTTTCTCCCAACGCGACCAACGCGATTCCAGAGCAAGTTGAGATGGTGCTGGAAGTACGAAGTAATAATGCTCATCTGCTCCAAAACTTCTTTCCACCCATTCTCGACCAAGCAAAGCGCAATGCTTCAACCCTTGGTCTTGAGATTATCGCAACGCCACTCAGTGAGGGGCTCCCGACCCCTTGTGCGGATCTCGTTCAATCAAAGATATGGGAAGCCGCTCAAGCCTGTGGCTTGAATTCCATGAGTTTGACCAGCGGTGCCGGGCATGATGCCGTCTATATGGCGCAAATCGCCCCGACTGGCATGCTGTTTGTTCCTTGTCACGAGGGAAGAAGCCACTGCCCGGAAGAGCTTATCACTCAGCAGCAAGCGTCGAATGGCTGCCGCGTGATGCAAAAAGCGCTAAAAAGTCTCGATCACTATTTAGGCTGAGACACTTTGTGGAGAACGTTTGGTTACAGAAGGTGCATTGCTGAGGCCACTAATCACCTTGGTGGCCTAGTCCTTTCTGATCGCCCGATGAATTAGGCTCTTACATCCTAACTTGCACTTACTCTCTGATCGCGTAACAAGTTTCGCTGCTACGAGACCCACCTGGACTTGGTTTTGTGGCTGCTTGCAGCTATTTCAGAGGCGGAACCAGCCAGAGTAGGGTCAGCTGTTAGTCCTTACTTCCTGTCTGTAATTGGGTGACGACTTCTATCGATAGCCCTGTAGCTTCAGCAATTTGCTCAGTGCTGAGCACGCCAAGTGCTAGCAAGTTACGTGCTGTCGTCCTTTGTGCTTCTATCTGGCCTTCTTGACGGCCTTTTTCTTCCCAGCGCTCAGGCCATTGTTTAATGCGTTCTGCCAACATGTGATGTACCTCGTGTAGCTCGTGTAAGTCATTGAACTCGGGCAGTTCCATGTCGGGTGCCCGGTTAGGCAGCAGCACGCGGCGTATCCAAACCACGAAAGCCCGTCGAAGCGGTGTCTGCTCAGATGCTTTGAGCCATTCTACCAAACTGCCCAGCACCTCCAGCATGTCCTGTTCATCGCGATTGTGTTCTAACCGAAAGAGGGCGGCTGCCACATTGCGCATCTTATCTGACCATTCAGGGTCGTTGACGATGGCACCTTCGTCCAACAGCAGGTATTCAAGGTTAGGGCAGTAGCGTTCTAACCCGCCTGGTACCCCTTCGACCAAATCAGCCACGTTTTGTGCCGCTGTCCAGCGTTGTTCTCCATTGTAGAGTACCACGGGTAAAACGGGAGGTAACTTGCCGCTTGGCGCAAAGGCATTCTGGCGTATCAGGTCCTGATAAAGCAGCCCCAGGTAGCTCATGATCCGCACGGCCATGTGCTTATCTTCACTAGACTGGAATTCTAGCAGGGGGTAAACATAGAGCCAGTTATCACCCCAGCGTACACGCCAGATGATGTCATCTTCACGGTCGCGTAGCTCATCGGTAATGTAAGAGCCGCTTACTTTTTCCAGCGTCGAAAAATCGAGCTGTTTCACCCAGTCTTCTTTTACAAAGCCAGTGAGCAAATCCCTAACCATCTCAGGATGTGAGAAAAGTAGCTTATAGCTATGGTCGTGGCGGTGGTGAGGATGGCTAACCATGGACGCTCCTGTCTCGATGGGTAAAGCTTATCATAGCGTTCTTAGTCTACGGCATACGCTCATTGCTGATCGCGCAACAAGTTTCGCTCCTACGAACCCCACCTGCACCTGGCTTTTGCCAAGTGTTTTTATTTGTGACGGGATGATTGGTGATCGTACGATGAATTGGGGCTTCTACGAACCCTTCGCCCACATAGTCTTGTGAGGGCTTCCAGCCTCTGTGGGAGCCAGACTTGTCGGGCGATCAGGCCTTCTACAGTCGATGGCCTGCGGTGGCTCGATCATTGCTGATCGCTCAATGAATTGCGCTCTTACAAACCCCTTTTCATCTGGGGGCTTCCCCCAGAAGTGCTTTGATGCGTTCGCTTTCATTGATGGCCGCTCTCCACAATTCATTCCAGCTATCCGGCGGGTTACCGTTCTTGAGCATCTTGCGGAAGATAGCGTAAGCGTCCTGTTTGCTGTCATAGGCGCGCTTGGTGGATTCGTCATTGACCCAGGCGTAGATGAGGATCTTGCTTGCAAGGTCGTAGCGAAAGAACAGCCGGTACTGTTGATAGAACTTTGCCCGGCACCAATGGGTGTGCTCTGACTCGAGGGTGTTTCCTTGACGATACTGAGGGCCAGCCGGGTCCTGTGGAATGTCGTGCTTAGCCAGCTTTACTATCGCCGCCAGACGCTTGGTGGCCGGTTTGCTGCGATATCCAAGTGGGTCCTTTTCCTGGTGTTGCTTCACCTTGTTGGTGAGCGCATCCACCTGTTCCAGGAATAGCGGATGCGCGTAGATCGTCCATCCGTTTATCTCCAGAGGGCTCATGTGTCGTCGTCGTCCTCCGGCAGTTCCTCATCGAGATCTACCTCAATGCCTGCCGTCAGATGTTCGGCCTCGGCAAAGGTGCTGGCTGTGACAGGACGAATGTTTTCCGGATGCTCCTGCAGGTCGCGCTCCAGAAAGGCCAGGAAACTGGTCATTACGGGATCTTGGCTGGACTCATCGCGGCCGCGAGTGAGCACCACTTCCCCATTGGAGCGAATCATGTAGTGAATCCGATCACGGCGATTCAGCTTCAGCGCACGACGCACCGATGCTGGAATGGTCGTCTGGTAGCGATCCGTCAGGGTGGAATCATCCTCAATGGCCGTATTCACGATTGGCCTCCGCTCAGTGGCAATGCAAAAGTAATGCATTAAAAATAATGCAACTGCATTGCGTCGTCAATGGCCGCGGAAGCCATCAATAGGTCTCTGGCGTCTGCCTGGGATGATGGCTGATCGCGCAACAAGTTCCGCTCCTACGGACCCACCTGCACTGGGTTTTGTGGTTGCTTGCAGCTATTTCAGGGGCGGAACCAGCCAGAGTAGGACCAGCTGCTAGTCCTTACTTCCTGTCTGTAATTGGGCGACGACTTCTATCGATAGCCCTGTAGCTTCAGCAATTTGCTCAGTGCTGAGCACGCCAAGTGTTAGCAAGTTACGTGCTATCGTCCTTTGTGCTTCTATCTGGCCTTCTTGACGGCCTTTTTCTTCCCAGCGCTCAGGCCATTGTTTAATGCGTTCTGCCAAGATGTGATGTAGCTCGTGTAAGGCATGGAACTCGGGCAGTTCCATGTCGGGTGCTCGGTTAGGTAGCAATACACGGCGTATCCAAACCACGAAAGCCGGTCGAAGCGGTGTCTGCTCAGATGCTTTGAGCCATTCTACCAAACTGCCCAGCACCTTCAGCATGTCCTGTTCATCGCGATCGTGTTCTAGCCGAAAGAGGCGGCTGCCACGTTGCGCACTCGGTCTGACCACTCAGGGTCGTTGACGATGGCACCTTCGTCCAACAGCAGGTATTCCAGGTTAGGGCGGTAGCGTTCTAACCTGCCTAGTACCTCTTCGACCAAATCCGCCACGTTTTGTGCCGCTGTCCAGCGTTGTGCTCCATTTTAGAGTTTTACGGGCAAAGCGGGAGGTAACTTGCCGCTTGGCGCAAAGGCATTCTGGCGTATCAGGTGCTGTTCGTTGGCTATCAAGGTGCCCAGCCTAACTATCCCCATCAACCATGAAGTCTTCGCCTTTATCGGCATCAACCAGGTGCGATTGTTGCCAAAGCCTGGATACGAGTTCCTGGATAAAGGTCCGCACGATAAGAGAGGGCCGCCGACCTGCGCGCGTAACGACACAAAAGGGCGAAGCAATTTCCACTTGATCGGGCAAGAGCGCTTTGAGCTCACCGCGCTCAACCCAATGATTGGCGTAGTAATGGGGTAAGTTTCCAATGAAATGGCCGCTCAGTATCATTAACGCCTGGGCCTCCATGTTGGAGGCATGGGCGCCAACATGGGCATTGGGGAAGCTCTTGAGCTCCTGGAGATTGGCGTAGGGCCTCACCACGAAGGGATGCTTAATCACTTCTTCAACCGTAAGTTGGCTACCGTCGCATTCAAACAGCGGATGGCGTTTCGCGCAGTAGATGCCATGCATCTCGGTGTAGACCTGACGATGTTGCAATCCTTCCATTTGGGCGGTTTCAGGCAAGATCCCGAGCTGCACCTCCCCGTTGGAGATTTCACCGATCAAACGGTCGGGGCTGCTTACATTGATATTCAGGCGCGCCTTGGGGTTTTTGCGTAAAAACTCACCAATGACGCCCTGCAGATCAAGGTCGACATCCATGATCGTGTTATCGACCACCCCTAAGCGCAGGGTGCCATAGACAGAGCTGCGTAACTCGCTCATCTCACTGTCAAAGTCATCGACCGAAGCCAGCAGTAATTTGGCGCGCTCATAGACAATGGCTCCCCGTTCGGTCAGCTCAAACCCCTGCCTTCCCCGTCGACAGACGGTAAATCCCACGCGTTCTTCAAGCGCTCGAATGTGAAAGCTGACCGCGGATTGGCTCATGTGGAGCGCCGTTTGCGCACCGGCAAAACCACGATGCTCGGTAACGGCCAGAAAGACGGAAAGACTTTTAAGATCGGCAGCTGAAAGCTTCATGAGAATGCTCTACGTTAGTGCGTTTAGCATCAATAAAACAGGAGTGAACATCGAAAGATAGCAATTTTATTGTTGCATGGTTCCTGCTTAACTCAAGGTGTTGTTGCTCAGATGGCTTGCGCCACTGAGATCCGAGCATCACTTGTCCGAGGAGATCTCCATGCATCCCACAACGGCTATTACCGCTGGTTTACTGCTCAGCGTCAGCTTTGCCTCCACCGCCCACAGCGATTTGCTCGACGATATTCGCTCAGAGGGCACGTTTACGGTCGGCACTGAAGCGCGTTTTGCGCCTTTTGAATACATTGAAGATGGTGAAATTGTCGGCTATTCAGCTGACGTCATGGAACACATCATGCCTGAGCTTGGTGAGGACGTGGAATTGATCCGCATGGACTTGCCCTGGCAAGGCATTCTGCCTGGTCTGGAGCGCGAGCGGTTTGATTATGTCGTCACCTCCGTGACCGCCACCCCGGAACGCATGGAACGCTATCACTTAAGCGCCCCCATCGCCGATGCCACCATGGCCATCATGAAACGCGCAGGTGAAGACGACATCAGTTCCCCTGAAGACATCGCGGGCAAAGTGGCGGCAGCCCAGTCGGGGTCGGCGCAATTGGACGCACTGGAGGCGTTAGCCGCCGAGCTGGAGGAAGCAGGCACGCCGGTTGAGGACATTCGCACTTACACTGGCGTCGATGAGGCCTATGCCGAGCTGGGAACCGGCCGTGTCGATGTGGTCATCAACAGCTTGCCTAACCTGCTGGAAGCCGAGCGTACGCGCCCAGAGGTCTTTGAGGTGGTCGGCACCTTTGGGGATCCGGTCTACTTCTCATGGGCGGGCCGTGATAACGAAGAGAGCGCATCGCTTAATGCCTTTATGGACGAGCAAATCCAGCGACTCAATGAAGACGGTACGCTCGCCGAGCTACAGGAAAAATGGTTCGGCTCCCCCATGGATCTGCCTGACGAACTTCCTTCCGCTGAATAACCCGCCACTACCGCTCTGAGTGCCACATGTTTGAGATTCTGCTCAACCACTATCCGGCCCTTGCTGAAGGCTTGACCACCACACTGGTGGTCTCGCTTTCCGCCATCGCATTAGGCTTGGTATTAGGTGTCTTGATGGCGTTCGGGCTGATGAGCCGTCATCGCCTATTAGCCTGGCCATGCGGCCTTTACCGGAGCTTTTGGCGAGGGACGCCCATCCTGCTGCAGTTGCTGTTGGTCTATTACCTGCTACCGGAAGTGGGCCTAGAGATAGCGCCTATTACCGCCGCAATACTGACGCTCACCTTGAACACGGCGGCGTTTCAATCGGAGATTTTTCGTAGTGGGATCAGCCACATTCCTGCGGGTCAAATAGAAGCCGCCCGAATGGCAGGCATATCTACCTGGCAAATCCGAAAGCGCATCATCATGCCTCAGGTGTTCCGCCTGACGTTGCCACCACTGACGAATGAAATCATCACTATCCTCAAAAACTCATCGCTCATCTCGGTAATTGCGGTCACGGAATTGATGCGGGTTAGCGAGCAGATTGCATCGCGTACGTTTCAGCCACTGGAAACGTACTTGGCGGCGGCGCTGCTTTACCTGGCCGTGAACCTGGTGCTGGCCCGTCTCAGCGCTTATTTGGAACGCCGCATGGTTGGCGGTCTCGCCACCGAATAAGGGAGCGTCCTGAATGTTTGATATCACCATCCTATGGGAAACACGTGAACTTATTCTACAAGGCTTGTGGAACACGGTTTGGATCTGCTTTCTGGGCTGCTTGCTGGCCCTTTCGCTCGGGTTGGTGCTTGCCGCCCTTAGGCTCGCGAACCCAAGGATATTCAGCTATCCGGTGGCTTGCTACGTCGAGCTATGCCGCGGGATTCCACTGCTGATTCTGCTGTTTTTACTCTACTACGGCGGCCCCAGTATCGGCTTGACCTTAAGCGCGAGCGTCGCTGGCGTTGTCGGCATCGGCCTGTATGGCGCGGGGTATTTTGCCGAAATCTACCGCGGCGGCTTCAAGTCGGTTCCTAAAGGGCACCTGGAAGCGGCGCGCATGCTCGGTATTTCCCCATGGCATGTGTTAACCCGGATTCAGATTCCTCAAATGGCGCGTTTAATAGTGCCGCCAAGCACCAACCAGCTAATCATTTTGGTGAAGGAGTCTGCCCTGATATCGATTATCTCGGTGAATGACCTGACCAAGAATGCAACCTCTATTGTCAATGAGACGTTCCAGGTCATTGAGCCTTACGTGGCGGTTGCACTGCTCTACTGGCTGATCATTGAGCTGATTGCACGAGGCGGCTATGCATTGGAGAAGCGCTTGGCCAACCGTCAACCACGCCCCATCGAACTACGAGGAGATACCCGCCATGCCCATGGTTGACACCTTAGCGACATCACCGTCTACCCGACAAAAAGCGATTGTCGAGGCGCAGGGCGTAAGCAAGCAATTTGGCGACCTTGAAGTGCTGACCGATATCGACTTCAGTCTTTTGCCTTCCGAGGTGGTGTGTGTGATAGGGCCTTCTGGCTCAGGTAAATCGACCCTGTTGCGTTGCCTGGCTTTTTTGGAGCCCTATGACCACGGCAGCGTTTATATAGACAGCCAACTATTGGGCTACGAGGACAGCGGTGGGAAACGCGTTCGCACCAGTGAAAAGCGCGTTGACGAAGTACGCGCCCCGGTCGGCATGGTGTTTCAGCATTTCCATTTATGGCCCCATCGCACCGCGCTTGAGAACGTGACCGAGGCGCTGCGACTGGTCAACGGCCTCTCGCGCCGGGATGCTGATGAGGAAGGCATGGCTATGCTTGAGCAAGTCGGTCTGGCCGACCGTGCCGGGCATTTTCCTGAGAGCCTATCCGGCGGGCAGAAGCAGCGAGTCGCCATTGCCAGAGCGCTGGCCATGAAACCACGGGTGATGTTTTTCGATGAACCTACTTCCGCTCTCGACCCAGAGCTGGTTGGGGAAGTGCTGGAGGTAATGAATAAGCTGGCTGCCGACGGCATGACCATGGTGGTCGTCACTCACGAAATGGGCTTTGCCGCCAAAGTGGCCGACCGCGTGATCTTTATGGATCAAGGCCGAGTGGTGGAGAGCGGCGCGCCTGACAAGCTATTCCGCCAACCCCAAAGCGAACGCCTTCAGCAATTTCTTAACACCTGGCGCGAGCGCCATATCGATTAACGGACGTACTGCGTCTATCAACCGGTGCCATTCACTTTTTACAACGTAAAGGCGATGGTCAACATCCTTGGAGAACCCTATGAATACTGCGACACCCATTGATCATGCGCGTATTGAGCAACTACCCAAAAGCAACACTGAGCCCTGTGGCCACAACCACACCCTGGACACGCCAATCTCCCCGGACGGCACGCCGGTCTTGGGGGAGCGTTATGAAGTGGCTGCCCGGGGTGGACGAGCGGTACGTCTAAAAGCGGGACAAACTATCCGCATCATCAATACCCATGGAACCCAGGTGTGCGATACCTGGGCGTTCAGCACCCACAATCTCAATGAATTCATGTCCTGGGAGCACGGTCGTGCCTGGCTCAGTGGGTTGATTCCCAAGGTAGGTGATCCGCTGATCAGCAACCGTCGCCGTCCGATCATGACCCTCACAGCAGATTCTTCTCCTGGTATTCACGATACGTTAATGGCTGCCTGCGACCTGTTTCGATATATGACATTAGGCGTCAAGGATTACCACGACAATTGTGCTGATAATCTGCGCCTGGCCATGAAAGCCATTGGCATTGATGCCCCCGAAGTTCCCCAACCGTTCAATCTGTGGATGAACATACCGGTTAATGATCAGATGAACGTTGACTGGTGCCCGCCTGTGTCCAAGCCAGGTGATTATGTCGACCTGCGCGCTGAAATGGACTGTGTCGTGGCCATGTCGTCCTGCCCTCAGGACATCATCCCGATCAATGGGGAGGACTGCGAGCCGGTAGAGGTGCACTTCGAAGTTCACGAATAAACCCAGCTACGGAGAGCCCCATGGCGGACTATCCTTACTCCCCCGACAACCATGCCGTTTTTGACCTGGCCACCATTGCGGCTGCCGTCGACCCGCAGCGTCTAGCCAATGACCTGGCGACGCTTGCGATGATCGGTGCTCGCGACGATGGCGGTGTGGCGCGTTTAGCGCTGGATGACAATGACACAAGGGCACGTCTCTGGCTGGTTGAACAGGCCAGAGAGCTTGGGGCTAAAGCGAGCGTCGACGCTGTTGGTAACGTATTCCTCGATATACCCGGCAGCGACCCCAGGCTGGCGCCTGTCGTGACAGGCAGTCATCTGGACAGCCAACCGGCAGGCGGCAAGTACGATGGCGCATTGGGTGTTTTAGCCGGTCTTGAAGCACTTCGCGCGCTCAAAGCGGCTGGCTTTACCCCACGCCACCCTTTATCACTGGTGAGCTGGACCAACGAAGAAGGGGCGCGTTTCTCCCCAGGCACTTCAGGGTCGGCGGTTTTCTGCCATGTGCGAAGCCTTGAGGAAACCCGCCTGATTAAAGATAGCGAAGGCATAACGATGGGGCATGCCCTCGATACGTGTTTGGCCGAAATGGACGCTGCCGACGTGCCGCGTCGTCCGATGCCTACGCCCATGCACGCCTTTATCGAGTTGCACATTGAGCAAGGCCCCATCCTTGAGCAGGCGGGTGCCTCTGTGGGTGTCGTAGAAGGTATCCAGGGAGTGAGCTGGTTTGAAGTCACCGTCACGGGTAGCGCCAACCATGCGGGCACCACCCCGCGTGCCCATCGTCGCGATGCATTCGAGGGCGCCTGCGCAGTGGCAACCGCGCTACGGGAAGCGGCACGGGATAGCGAAGACCGCGTGCGCTTTACCATCGGCAAATTCGATGTCAGCCCTGGTTCGGTGAACACGATTCCCGACCGGGTCACCTTCAGTATCGATTTACGACACCCCGACGCAGCGACGCTGAAAGCAATGGAAACCACGTTCAATGACATCACGCGACAAACCTGGGCAGGTTGCCGGGTAACGCTTACCTCGTTATCGCGCATTGAGCCGGTGGCCTTTCCCGACACCCTGACGGCGCAGATTGATGCCGCCGCAGGTGAGCTAGGGATCACCGCGCCCCGCCTGGTATCGGGGGCCTTTCATGATGCTATTCACCTCGCCAACTACTGCCCAACCGCCATGCTGTTTGTGCCTTGTCACCATGGTCTCAGTCATCACCCGGATGAACATACCGAACTCGATGATGCGGTTGCAGGCACTCAACTGCTAGCCGCCAGCCTAGCGCGCTTAAGCCAATAAGGAGAGAAGCATGGCCAAAGGTACAGACGGTACTCGCCGAAATGCGGCCACCGGCGAACATTACCTACCCCGCCACGAACCCCGTTACCGAGAGATCGCAAGCTTTCTGCGGGCCCCGCTTGCCGATAGCTTGGAAGCGCTGGATATTGCCTTGGTGGGGATTCCGTTTGATGGCGGCGTCAGCAATCGCCCCGGCACCCGCCACGGACCGCGTGAAATTCGTAACCAGTCAAGCATGATGCGTAGCGCGCATCACATCACCGGACTGGATCCCTTTGCCCAGGCACGCATCGCTGACATCGGCGATGTGCGATTTTCCTCAATCTATGACCTTGAAAAAGTCTCTGATGATATTGCTACCTATTACGCCGCCATTCGAAAAGCAGGCGTTATCCCACTGAGCGCGGGTGGCGATCATTCCATCACGTTTCCCATTTTGCGCGGCTTAGCGGCAAACGGCCCCGTCGGCTTGATCCAGATCGACGCCCACACCGATACCTGGGACGAGTTTCAAGGCTCCAAATTTCACCATGGCGGCCCGTTTCGGCTCGCCTGTGAACAGGGCCTGATCGATCCCGAGCGCACCGTGCAGATAGGCATTCGTGGTGCCCAGAACACGACGCAAGGCTGGGACTATTCTCGCGAAACCGGCATGCGCGTCATGTTCATGGAAGAAGTGGATGCGCTGGGTATTGACGCGGTCATCGCGGAAGCCCGTCGCGTCGTCGGCGATGGACCTGTGTATTTATCGTTCGATATCGACAGCATCGACCCCGCGTTCGCCCCTGGCACAGGGACACCCGAGGTCGGCGGCCTTACCAGCCTGCAAGCACTTCAGCTCGTCCGTGGCTTCCGTGGTTTACCGCTCATAGGGGCTGATGTCGTCGAAGTATCACCCCCCTTTGACCCTAGCGGCAACACGGCATTGATGGGCGCCACCCTGATGTATGAGCTTCTTTGCTTGATGGCTGAAGGGGTTGATCACACAAGAACCTAAAGTCACTTCTGTCTTTTGCTGTGGACTGGCCGAGAAGCAGTCGTTGGCAATGGCGACAATCAAAGTGCCCGTCATCGTTTCAAGGCTTGCCAAGCAGGGCTAGAAGGTCGCTCGCGGGTCGTGTGTCGAGACTCATCACTACCTCGTGAATTCGTGTGGCTCGATCGCCCAGGACAGGCTTGGCCAGCGTTTGATATTTCTCAATCAACTCCGCGTCCGACAGCGGCTGATCCGGATTGCCCCGTGCCTCGAAGTTGGCGCTTTCGATGACCTCACCGTTGCTTAGATGCAATCGGGCACATGCCCAGCGCTCGGCAGGAAAGCGGGCGTTGAAGTTGTCATCCTCATGAATCTCTACTTGGCTGGCAAGCGCCTTGAGGTCGGGGGCGTCGAGCTCGTCGCAGACACCCGCAACATCCACGGTACCCCGCCCCAGTGCGCAGGCGACAGACCAGGGCAGGCTGTACTGGGCTTGCTCGGTGGTCGTCGGGTGCATCACGTGCAGGCGCTTGCCTTCGTGAAAGGTGATAATCTCGATACGCGTGATGGCGGCGGGATCGCGTTTCGCTGCAGGCAGCGACAACACGGCTTCCACGGCGGGCTGGGCCCAGCGGCAGACCGGGTAGGCTTTGAAGTACTGCTCGTGGAGATACCAGCGCTCGCCCAGGTCTTGCCAGACTACGGTGACGTCCGGCGCGGTCACTGTCACCGCCGGGGCTCCGGTGAAGCCGTCTTCGGCCAGCAGCGCCGCTGAGATCCCGGTCATTGCCCCCCAGCCAGAGCCGTCCTTGAGCATCGTGGGATGGTCGATGCAGCGCATCATCTGGCTACGCGGTCCGTAGAACTCCGCGATACCCAGTGCATGATGCATGGTCTCGATATCAACCCCGCGCAGGCGAGCGGCAACGGCAGCGACACCCAGTGCGTTCCAGGCGCCGGAGGTGTGGTAGTCCGGACTGGTGGCGTGCAGGGCGATCCCCGCGCGGGTAGCAATCTCGTAGCCGTAAGCGAGCAAGGCGAGGAAATCGTGTCCGGAAAGTCTGTTGACCTCGGGCAGCGCCAGTAGTCCGGGTAACAAGGCGACGCCGGCGTGTCCTTTGGTGAGTACTTGGCCGTCGTGTGCGTCGAGCGCGTCGATGAGCCAGGTCCCGTGTAGGGCGACGCCGGTTGGCGAGGCTTGGCCGTTGGCAAATAATAGCGGACGGTCGCCGCCGTGCTGGGTGGTGACGAAGCGTCTGGCTTTTTCGGCGAGGGACGTGCGGGTGGCCCCGGCGGCCACCCCCAGCAGGTCAAGCAGGCATCGCTTGGCCTGATGAATGTGGGCGTCGTCCAGAGCCGTTAGATCGACTCCGTGCATCCAGGAAAGGGAAGGGTGGTCGTGCATGTTAGTGTCCTTTGGTGCTGGGTTTTGACCCGGAATCGCTTGATAGATGAAAAAGCCCATTCCCTATCAATGTGCCAATACACATAGGATGAAGATTACGTAACATAATGTGTTCGCAGATAAGGACCCTAAAAACTCGTTACTACTTATAAAAAGTTTTAAGTAAATTCATTGGCATGGACGTCGCATTCGTGAACAAGTGTTTTACTAACGCGCTTAAAAAGTTCTGTATAAGGCACTTTTTATAAGTGTGTAGGTAAAGAGCTTAACACGCTCTTCAGAGATATCTCTGATTATGATATTCGGATATGTCATGCCATTTATTTGCGATGCTAATAGGCATTGGATAGGAAATGCATGGGTTTCACCGTATCCTCGTCGAAGCTTATCCAGTGTTTTCGTGTTTCTTGCGGGAGGCAACATATTGAGCATTTGCAGGACGAATTACCGGCTCGCCGCCGCCCAGATTCAATGCTCGCTGGCTGATGTCGCGCACAATATCGAGACCCACCGTCGTGTCATCGAGGAAGCCCGTCAGCGGGAGATCGATGTATTGGTTTTCCCGGAGCTTTCCCTGACGGGGTATGACCTGGGCACCCGTGTTCCCGAGGTTGCCATGCATCGTGATGATCCGCGTCTTGTCCAGCTGGCGGAATCCGTCGGCAACATGCTGACAGTGGTGGGTTTCGTCGAGTGCTGCGGTCGCGGTGAATATGCCAATTCCATGGCCTGCCTGTGTTCTGGGCAGGTCGTTGCCGTGCATCGCAAGGTCAATCTCTGTACCTACGGAGGACACGAGGAAGGCAAGCATTTCAGCAAGGGACAGTCGCTTACCGTCGCCGATGCCGACGGTCTCGCCTGCGGTGTGATGATCTGTGCCGATCTCTGGAATCCCGGCTTGGCCCACGCGGCCATGATGGAGCGTCCCGACGTCATGCTGGCCCCGGTCAACGCGGCGACGGGAATGGTCGATGGCGATTTCGATGACGAAGGCAATTGGCTGATCTGCCTGAAGTTCTACGCCATGATGTACGCCACGCCCATGGTCATGGCCCATCGCTACGGTGCAGAGGGCGATGCCTGGTTCTGGGGCGGTAGTTGCATCGTCGGCGTTGATGGCAAGGTGCTGGTGCGGGCCGAAGACGGCGAGACCCTCGTCAGCGCCGACATCGGCACCGACGCGATCGACGCCGCCCGTTTCGCGATGCCGACCCACCGGGACGCTGACACGCCGTTGGTGGCTTCGCTGATGGCACAGCGGCTGGAACGGGAGCGTCGCGGCTGAGGGCGCGACTTACACCCAGCGTCGGCGGCGGCGCGTTTTCCAGCGTCGGTCGATGAAGCGTTCGGTCTCATCAAAGGCCTGCAGACGTGCTTCCAGGTAGAACCAGTCGGCATCGCAGCTCAGTTCCGCCCAGGTTTCGGTGTGGACGTGCCAGCCGTCGCGTCTGAAGTCCTGTCGCCAGCTCTTGCTCATGGTCGCGGTGGCGGGTGCATCGGGGTGGATCGTGTAGCGCTCGTCCGCCGAGGCAATGTTGGTCAGGCCGTGGTCGTAGGCGATCTCTCCGAAGTCGTCGATGATGGCGTGCCGGGTCCAGCCGTCGGTCAAGGAGTGGGTGACGTCTCGGGACTGTTCGCCCGCGCGTACAACCTGATGTTGCAGGGGGCCGGAAAAGACTGCCGGTTCGAACTGTACCGGTGGCGTGTCGTGCGAGGCGCGCTGAGGTAGCGTGAGTTGAGAGTCCGCCTCATGCAGGGTCAGCGTCACCGGGTAAGGGCTTGGCCAGACCAACGGCCAGTAGGCAGTGGTCACCGAGACGCGAAGCCGGTGCCCGGCGGTGAAGCGGTAGCAGGTTTGATTCAGTGGAACTGTCACGTCGAACGGCGTATCGCATGGTACGTCGGAGGGTGTGACGTGACTGTCGCGGTGGCAGAGGTTGAGTACGCCGTAGGAGACGCGTTGCGACACGCCTTCGGGCGAGACGTCGCAAACGCGCACGATCAAATTGGCACGCGGCTGGTCGACGCTGACCCGCAGGGATAGCGTGGGGCGACCCAGAATTACCATGTCGGTATCCAGCGGATCGGTGTCGTAGGTCAGCGAATGGGCGTCGTCGACACGTTGATCGCCAGCGATCTCGGGGCCGCTGCTGTGGGGAATGTACTCACCGCATTGCAGGCCGTTGTCGGCGGGCGCACGCAGTTTGGCCATCTTGGGGCGAATAGCCCCGCTGTTCGTGTGTAGCGCGCCATTGCCGAGCGCCAGGGCTTGTGAAGTGACGTGCGGGCTTGGCCATTGTGTTTCGGCGAGCCATTCGCCGGGCACTTCGAGCCGTTGCGGATCGGCCTCGGAAAAGGACGGACAGAATACGCGATATAGCGGCTCTTCCATGATGCCGGTGTCACGCCCCTTCAGCCAGTGATCCCACCAGCGCAGCGTTTCCTGGAGAAAGCCGATGGTCGGCCCAGGCATCGCCAGGTGCGGATAGGCATGGGGCCAGGGGCCGACGATCCCACGCCTTGGGCAGGGCGCATGCTCGAGAATTTCGGCCACGAAGTTGACATAAGCGTCGGCCCATCCGGTGACGGCCAAGGTCGGTGTCGTCAATTGCGCATAATCCTCGCACACCGAGCCGTGGCGCCAGTAGGCATCGCGCGTCTGGTGATCGAACCAGTTCTCGGCAACGAAGGGTTGATGGGCGAGCCGGTGCTGCCAGAGTTCGCGCCAGTCGTCGCGTAAAGCGGGGTCTGGCGGCCGCGACATGAAGGATAGCGACGAGGCCGCCCAGCCGAAGTTCTCGTTAAGCACGCAGCCGCCCTTGTAGTGCACGTCATCGTGATAGCGGTCGACGGTGGCACCAACGGCGATGATGGCGCCGAGCGCTGGCGGCTGGCGCGAGGCCACTTGCAATGAGTTGAAGCCGCCCCAGGAAATGCCCATCATGCCGACGCGGCCACTGCACCATGGCTGTTCGGCTATCCAGGCGATCGCGGCGACGATATCGTCCTGCTCGCTCGTCAGGTATTCGTCTTCCAGCACGCCGTCGGATTCGCCGCTGCCGCGCAAGTCGATACGCAGCGCTGCATAGCCGTGTCCAGCAAAGTAGGGATGCATGCGTTCGTCGTCGGCACTGGTGGCGTCTCGTTTGCGGTAGGGGATGCACTCGATGATCGCGGGCACGGGATGGGACTCGGCGTCTGTCGGCCTCCACATCCTTGCTGCGAGGTGGCTACCATCGGGCAGCGGGATGAAAATTGCTGGTTCCTCTACGACCGGATGCGGGAAGTCACGCACTTCCCGGGAATCGGGTTGGCTTCCACTTGGAAACATGGGGCGTCCTGTCACTTGGGGCGATGCAAGCATCGCCCCCGGAAAAGAAGATGGGATCGGAGCAGGGGGTTAGAGCAGGTCGTTTTCGGTCAGGAAGTCTTCCGCGACCCTTTCAATGCTCTGATCATCGACGTCGACTCGGCGGTTGAGATCGATTAGCGTCGGATCGTTCAACGCAGCGGACATATCGTTGAGCAGGGGGCGAAGTTCAGGGTGGGCGTCGAGGGTTTCTTCGCGAACCACCGGTGCCAGCTGGTAGGCCGGGAAGAACTGCTGGTCGTCGTCGAGCACCTCGAAGTTGAAGGCGCCATTGCGGCCATCGGTAGCGAATACCAGCGCCACATCGACTTCGCCCTCACGCAACGCATTGTAAGTAAGCCCCGAATCCATGCGCTTGACGCTCGAGCGGGGAAACTCGAATCCATAAGCTTCCTGGAGTGGCCGCAGACCATCTTCGCGGGCATAGAACTCGGCATTAGAGGCAAGCGTCAGCTCGGCACCATCGTTCATCGCCGCGGCTAGATCAGAAAGGGTATGGATGTCGAGTTTTTCGGCCTCGGCCTCGCGCATGGCGAGGGCATAGGTGTTGTTTGTGTCCGAGGGGTTCAGCCAGACCAAGCCTTTCTCGGCGTCCAGACGCTTGGCAGTGGCGTAGGTCTCGGCGGCATTATCGGGTTGTGGCTGGTCATTGAAGAGGATGACTGAGTTACCGGTGTATTCCCAATAGAGGTCCACTTGGCCGTTTTCCTGCGCTTGGCGCAAAACGGAGGTGCCCAACCCCTCGCGCTTGTCGACGTCATAGCCTTTGGCTTGCAGCAACTGGAAGGTGGCGGAGGTGAGAATCAAATGCTCCGTGTAGTTGAGACCGCCGACCACGATAGGGTCATCTTGTGCGTGTGCCGTCATGGTGGTGGCGGAAAGGCCCAGTCCCAGGGTGGTCAGGAGTGTCATGATGAGATGTTTCATAGCAGCGCCATACCTCTATTTTTTTATGAAATACAACTTTCGTGGTAATTCAAAGTAGCACGCTTAGCGCTGTCGATTGATGAATATACGTTATACCCACAATATCGGATTCTAAACGATAGCTGGGGAACCGGCGCTGAAAGAAAAGCGGCGAGCTGGCATTGTCGTGAGAAGTCGCTATTCAGCCGTCCAGCCGCCATCCACCAGTACGCTGCTTCCGTTCATCATGGCTGCCGCATCAGAAGCCAAGAAAACGGCTACCCCGACAATGTCACCTACTTCAGCCAGTCGTCCAAGTGGAATCTTTGCCAGAACACGGCTGAGAAATTCGCGATCCTCGAACATCGGTTTGGTCATGGGAGTGTCGACGAATGTGGGGCAGATCGTATTGGTGCGTATGCCATAGGGTGCGAGTTCGACAGCCAATGCTTTGGTCAACCCTTCCAGTGCCCACTTCGAAGTACAGTAAAGCGTTCGGTTAGGCGCCCCTACATGACCCATCTGGGACGACATGTTGATGACAACCCCCTGCTTTCCTTCTTGGCGCATTCGGTTGGTTACCACCTGAGTGGCGAAATAAACCGCCCGGACATTGAGGTCCATCACCGTGTCGTAATCGGCAGTGGTAATGTCCGGCAGGGGTTTAGGCCGATTGGTACCTGCATTATTGACCAGTATGTCGTAGCTGGAACGACGATCAAGTGCCTGTGCAAGTGCTCCCACGTCGCTGACATCAGCAACTAACGTGTCGGCTGCGTATCCCGCTTGGCATAGTTTCTCCGCCGTTTCTTCTATCTCGGTAGCGGTACGTGCACACAGTGTTACCGCGGCGCCCGACGCTGCGTAAGCTTGTGCAATGGCATTCCCTATGCCACGGCCCGCCCCGGTCACCAGGGCACGCCGCCCGTCCAGGCGGAAGCTGGGTGCCCAACCGTTCAACTCGTTACCCGTAGTCATTCTTGAGCCTCTTGATGCTGCTTATGGGCGGCTAACGCCATCATTCGCCTGTCGCGCCAATTGCTCCGTTCCACGAGTTTCGACGCTGCCAAACGTTGACGACGCTCATGCTCTACCTTGCTAATCAGCTCATCACTCCAGGGCTGTGGATTGGTCCGCTCCTTGTCGATGGATAGGTAGAGATCACCCAGCCGTTGGGCATAGTCGCTAATGCCACCGGGTGCATTAAGATCAATCGTTTCGAAAGGGCCCATGAACGACCAGCGCAACCCTAGCCCCTTCGAAATGGTTGCATCGATGTCTTCAAGGGAGCAGTAACCTTCGTCGTATAGAGCCCATGCTTCACGTAGGAGGACGCCCTGCAAGCGGTTTAGTACGAACCCTTCCAGCTCACGATTCACACGGATCGGATGTTGCCCCACGCGGTTCATGAGCTGATGAACGGCATCCACCGTATCAGTGCTTGTCCAACTGGCAGGCACCAACTCAACAATGGGAGCGAGGTAAGGGGGGTTGACTGGGTGGGCAATCAGGCAACGAGAGCGGAATGAGATATCTTGGGTGAATGCTGAAGCAGGGATGCCCGACGATGAAGAGCCCACTATAGTATGCGGAGCAAGGCAGCTTTCCATCGCTTTATAGAGGTTCTGTTTGACGTCAACACGCTCAAGTACGGACTCTTGTACGTAACCAACGCCTTGTAACGCTTCTGCAAGCTCCTCGTGGCAACTACAGCGCGCAAGGACTTCCTCTGGAGACTCTTGGATCAGGCCATATTCAGCAAGATCCCTGAGTGACTGCTGCATCCGGTTTGGTGCATCCTTCAGTTGCTCAGGGCTCTTGTCATGAAGACGCACGGGCAAGCCTGCCCGCGCGAATACAATCGCCCACCCCAGGCCCACTAGACCAGTGCCTACTATGGCAATGGTCATATTCCCGGTTTGAGTATGTTGGCTCATGACACCACCGAAGACATATTGTCGGCCAGACAAATCTCGCTGATGCGCAGATTTTCTTTCGTGATACGTGAGGGGAAACGGTCAGCAAGGCCCTCTTCGTGAATTGGAATGACACGTGTGTCATCGTAATCTGCTTGTTTCATCATTTCTTCGGTAGCCAATAACAGGTTCATTTGACTGCCGGTCGCCAGGCCTACAGGCGTATACATGGTATCCACCCCGACCACAGAGCCATCGTTTTTAATATTACTGAATTGGTAGACAAGGTCTCCGGCTAATACCCATGTGTCCTCAGAGTCTGGCTTGCCGTCATTGCGTACCGTGACCCACATGGAACCAAAAGTGTGACTGTCCTTGGCCAAATGAAGGTCGATGCCGGGGAGAACATCTTCGACTGACCCCTCAACCGTACGTAGTTTTCCTTGGGCAGCAAGGTTAACCCCACGCAGAATATCGCTGGGATCTACAGCGATCAGCAGCCAGCGAAGGCGATCTGGCAAGGATAACGCCCATACCCACTTCTCTATTTCTTCTCGCTGGATATAGAAGGTGGCATTTGGGAAATCCTCGACACTTCCAAAATGGTCAAAGTGAGCATGCGTGATAAAGACGGTATCGACATCCTCGGGTGTAAGCCCCATTTCTGATAAAACCACTTTTGGTGAGCGCCAGTTTTCGACACCAAACTTCTCTGCAAGGTGTTGACCATAGTCTTTATGGTTATAACCCACATCGACAAGCGCTACGTGATCATTGCTGCGTATCAGCACGTAGCAATAAGGTAGTTTTACATAGCCTTCGTTATGTGCGCCGTAGAGCACGCCACTTTTGTGGTAATTGGCAACGTAGCTATACTCCAGGACGTGAATTGAATAATTTGCCATGTTGTTCTCCTTATAGAGTTTTGGCAGGGCTAAGCACCCTTTGATACGCCACAGCTACAGCAGGCGTGGCTAAAATCAACCGGACTAAGGTTTGCACCAGGTTCTGATGTGGCGATAAAGCACTGTTGTGATTTGTTTAATTGACGCATTACATGACGTGTGTCTATGTCGTCGAATATATTGCTTTGATGAGTTCCGATGCTGTCGATACTCTTGCTGACTTGCTGGAGGTGTTGGCACATTTCTGAAAGTGCCCCATGATGACGCACTGCTTTATAAGGAACCCGAATAGCACGTAGTTGCTCGGCGCAGTCGTCAAGCTGCTTCTTCGCCAAATTGAACATGCTATGATCCAACGGCAACTCTCGCTGCTGGCTCGACAAGTACAATAAAAAGATTCCTGATAGTTGCGCCATAACGCGCCCTAGCGAGTCATAGACAGGTCTTATGCCAGTGAGGTATTGCGCTGTTTCGGGGGAATAACCTGGCGGCGGTACCGCATTTAAAGAGTCGGTACTATCCTGGATTTCCCAGATATCACACTGCGCTGCATGTATATTGGTATTATTCATTAACCCTCCCATCGACTAGATTTGCCGAGCCACGAATAATCAGTTCTCCCGGCATAAAGTATTGCTTTGGAATCGCAGAGCGGTTTTGTTGAAAACGCAGTATTTCGGTTATGACACAATCGATCATGTCGTCCATCGGCTGACGAACGGTGGTTAAGTCGTGCGAAGGCCATGACGCTAACGCAATGTCATCAAATCCTACGATCGCAATGTCCTCTGGGACCCTGAGTCCCAGCTCACGCCTGATACAATCACTGGCCCCGACAGCAATGATGTCGTTGGCACAGAAAACTGCGTCAATGCGTTGATCCCTGGCATAAAGCTGCCGCATCCCGGCGTAGCCGTTTTCATAGGAGAAGTTACCCCCGGAATAGATAACGGGGTCAGGTAGGCCAGAGGCAGCGATACCCTCCAGATAACCTGCTAGGCGGTCCACATTCGTGCTTGCCGTTGCCAGCCCTTCGATGAAAGCCAGATGCCGGTAACCGGACTGGGCAAGACGCTCTGCAACCAGCCTGCCACCGGCGGTGTTGTCACAGCAGATAGCACTTGCGCTGGCACCTGCAACATAACGATTGAAGAGGATGACCGGTGTATTGCTGTCATTAAATTCTTGTAGGTAATCTGCTTTCATAGTGGCCGCAAGCAGGATTGCTACATCCGGGTTGATTTCCTGTAATGCAGGCACCGAGTCTTCTACTCCATCGTCTGAAGTGAAAATCATTGTATGCAGTTTCATCTTTTGCAAACGACGTGAAAGCTTAACGAGCACTTCAGGGTAGAAAGGGTTGGTAATATTGTTTACGAACAGAGCCACAACACCACTGCGCTGACGAATTAATCCTCGAGCAAAGAAATTGGGTCGATAGCCCATTTCCTTTGCCTTCATCATGACGCGCTCTCTGGTCTCCTTCGCGATTACAGGGTCATTGGCCAGTGCGCGGGAAACGGTAGAGACGGAGACGCCTGCCTCAACTGCGATATCTTTAACTGTAATACGACTGATATCGGATTGCTTAATGCTCTTTTGTTCGGCGTCTACCATGTCTCGTTTCCTTGGTTTATGTTGATGTTACTTGTGTACAACGGGGGCAGGGGTGCCATAAGGCACGTCAACGCCACCATAACGGCGTACACGAATATTGCACTGTTCTGCATGGCCCACAAAACCTTCCAGCATACAGAGCCGGGAGCCGTATTCACCCACCATAGTGGCTGCTTCATCGGTGAGAATCTTTTGGTAACTATGCGTCTTTAGGAATTTGCCGACCCAGAGTCCTCCCGTGTAGCGTCCTGCTTTCTTTGTTGGCAGGGTATGATTGGTACCGATAACCTTGTCACCATTGGCGACGTTGGTGCGAGCGCCAAGAAACAGAGCGCCATAAGCGGTCATGTTCTCCAGGAACCAGTCATCTCTATCCGTCATGACTTGAACGTGTTCACTTGCTATATCGTTGGCGACTTCAAGCATTTCTTCGTAGGTGTCACAAAGGACGACCGCCCCGTAATCTTCCCAGCTTTTTGCTGCTGTTTCAGCGGTTGGCAATATGCTTAGAATCCGTTCGACTTCAAGCAACGTCGCCTCGGCCAATTGACGGGAGTTGGTTACAAGAACGGCTGGGCTGTTATACCCATGCTCTGCTTGCCCAAGGAGGTCAGTAGCGCAAAGTTCGGCATCTACGGTTTCATCGGCGATCACCATGGTTTCAGTTGGCCCGGCAAACAGGTCAATTCCCACACGGCCGAATAGTTGGCGCTTTGCTTCGGCCACGAAGGCATTACCTGGCCCTACCAACATGTGTACCGGGGACAATGTTTCAGTACCCAAAGCCATGGCACCGACTGCTTGGATACCACCGAGTACATAAATCTCGTGTGCACCCCCAAAATGCATAGCGGCTATGACGGCAGCATTAGGGCGGCCTTTAAAAGGGGGCGTACAGGCGACTATGCGGGGGACCCCGGCGACAGATGCTGTGGCCACAGACATATGCGCACTGGCCACCATGGGGAATTTGCCTCCAGGTACGTAACAACCTACAGACTGAACCGGAATATTTTTGTGACCAAGAATAACGCCTGGTAAAGGCTCAACTTCGAGATCGAGCATCGTATCCCGTTGTGCTTGGGCAAACTGCTTGACTTGCGCCTGGGCAAACTTGATGTCAGACAGTTCCTGGGGTGATAATTCATCAATCAAGTTATTAATTTCATCTTGGGTTAGTTTGAAACTGGGTGGCGTGTAGTTATCGAATTTTTCTGATAACTCACGCACTGCTTCGTCTCCACGCGCTTCAATTTCACTTAGTGTCGACTCGACAATTGTGCGGATCTTTGTATCATCATCATTAATTTCAGATTCCGCTTTACCGTGCTTTAAGTATTCGATAGGCATATTGTTTATCTCTCAAAAAGGTTAAATGTGTCTATCAGCTTTAATTCGATTACAAGCCATTGCCACCTAAGCGACAATGGCTTCTATCCTTAAGGTGAAACAGTGGGTTCCACAGTGGTTAATTCATAAAGGTTTTCAGGAGCATCGCAGTTTCGGCAGTTGATGCCGGGTTCATTGGGTGCGTTTTCAATCACATCCGCTGGTAGCGGCTGGATGGTCGCGCCAGGAGTGGGGGTGCCCTCCAGTGCTGACGCCAATGACAGTTCAGGAAGCAGTTCAGGATTGAAAACTTCGGTCACGAAAGAGCTCGGGACTTTGTCTCCAGGGAAAGTGTTACAGCCGTCCTCGAAGGTATCCCCTTCACAAAGCTTGACGTCATCAGCGGTAACCCAGGGGAGTGGGTATTGTATATTCCGCTGATCTTCCGGAAGCTCATCACGCTCGCCTTCCAGCATCTCCATCATCAACTTAAAAGCAAGGCCGGATTGGGCAGGAGGGGAACCGGCAGATACGCCGGAGAGGCCTTTGGCCTGGTATTCTTCATTGGCCAGCGCCAGGCGGAAGCCGTTAGAGTTTTCGCCCGTCATGGGGACCAGGCGGTTTTCGTCTGCCTGTAGAAGTGCCTGGATGGCCCCATATTCGCCTGCCTGTGCCCATATGCCGTCAACATCTGGGTGCGCTGCAAGTGCTTTGGAGGTTTCTTGCTGCGTAGTTCGGTCATCCCAATTACTGTAGTACTCGGCAGCGATCTCAATCCCGGGGTATTGATTAAAGATATGCATGGCCCCATTGGTATGGCGCTCATCGACCGAGTTGCCCGGAACCCCTCGTGATAGGAAAATCTTTCCTTCACCCCCCAGTTCGTTGACCAATGCCTGAGCCGTATTCTCGCCAAATCCGGAGGTGATATAGCTGACGTTATAGGCGCACTGTTCAGTGACCGTGGCGTCATACATAAAGAACAGCACGCCTTGTTCACAGCCATGCCTAACTGTTCTATTCAGTGCGTTGGAGGATATGGGAAAGCTGACGATGCCGTCTGCCCCGTTGGCGATCATGCTCTCGTAGTCGGAGATCTGCGATTGTGGATCTGTGCCAGAAATGACCTCAACGAGTTCCACGGTATCGTTGTAAGGTGGGGTCTTGGCGAGTGCCTTGACAATATTAGCCGCTTCACTTTGCCAGGAGTTACCTGAGTAGCTGAGGGAAAGGTAAATCAACCATTTCCCATCTTCGGTCTTGGCTTCAGCGGGCTGCATTCCTGCGGCTAGCATGGAAACGCCTAGAGCAGTAGCTAGCGTGATGTGCTTTTTCTTTGTAATTAATGACATGTTGACCCCCGGGTCAGTTGTCTTGAGATTATAGCTAGAGCTTTGTATTGAATTTAAAACGTTTGCATTTTTTATGATCTTTTTTTAAGTCTATAAAACCTCCTGCCTCAGGGCATCAATTGGTTTTTTTAAGCATCGACTGAAGTCCAGTAAATATTTGCTCACGCAACATTATTAACGCGACTAAAATGACGATGCCTTCGAGAATTGTTTTCCATCCTTGACCAACTCCCAATGCACTAAGCATTGAGCTCAATGTGGTAAGCAATAACGCTCCACCGACTGTCCCGAGAAAGCTGCCACGGCCACCGAGTATGGAAGATCCGCCCACAACAACGGCAGCAATGGAAGGCAGTAAATAATCATCACCCATTCTCAGGGTTGCTCCGTTGGCATATGCGGCGAGAAGCACTCCGGCTAGCGCACTGCAGGCCGCTGAGATGGCATACGCAGAGATGGTCATTCTTTTTACCGCAATGCCTGCGATATTAGCTGCCTCAGGATTATTGCCCACGGCATTCAATTTTCGGCCGAACGCAGAATAGGACTGTAGGATGGTGAAAATAATAATAAATGCCAGCATGAGTAGTATCGGTAACGCCACACCGAGTACTTTATTTTGCATGAAAGCATTTAGCATGGGCGCCGGAAACCCTCGCGGAGTACCTTCGGTGAATCCCAGGCACACGCTATATACAATCAATCCCATCGCCATTGTCATGATAAAAGGAGGAATGGATAAGTGCGTTACCCCAAGCCCGCTAATCACACCCACCATGGCACTGATGAGCAGAATTCCAGGGATTATAAAGTAGAGACCCTCATTAGTTCCCTGCATAAATGTGGTTGACAGTACTCCACCTAGAGTAATCATCGATGCGACAGAAAGGTCCAAACCACGAACCAATATCACCAGCCCCTGGCCAAAGGCACATATGACCAGAAAGCTGCTCAGGTACAGGACGGTCATCAGCTGGGATATGCCACCGAGCGATGGGCTAACGAGGCGCGAACCAAAGATCATGAGTACAACCAAGCCGTATATAGTCAGTACCGCAATGGTTGTGCTACTGAGCCGTTGGGCCTGCCGCGTGTCCTGTTTGTCGGTTACGCCATAGGAAGGGTTCATGTGATATTCCTCTTGTCGACGACGAACTGAACAGCACCTGAGAATAGAACTGCCAAGATCATGATCAGGCCTTGAACCATTCCGGTGTAAAAAGAGGAAACGCCAACAGAGAAAAGAAACTTCTGCATCAACACGAGGGTCGCAGCGCCCAAGAGCGAGGCCGTGACGCCACCTCGCCCCCCGCCAAAGGCTGTTCCCCCTAAAGCCACGGCTGCAAAAGTAAGCAATAGGAAGGGCTCTCCAGCCGAAGGGCTGCCCGTTGACGTCTGGGCCGCTAGAAAGTAGGCCGCTAATGCATAAAAAGCACCTGCCCATAAAAAAGAAAAGAACTTCGTTCTCGCTACATCAATACCCGAAAGCTCAGACGCTTTGGCGTCTTGACCAATAGCCAGCAGGTTACGACCTGCATTAGTTCTGCGGAACACAAACCACAGCATTGCCACCAGAAAAGCAATGATGATGGAGACGGGCACTTCAAAGACACTGCCGGTAAGTTCATAGGCCATGAAGTCTGATACATAGCCACCTGGCGCCCTAAGAATTAGCAGCGCTATACCCTGACAAATGATCATGGTCGCCAGAGTTGCCGCAATAGCCTGGATCTTCAAATAAGCCACGACAAAGCCGTTGATGGCCCCCACTAATATGCCAACCGTCAGCGCGATCGCCAAAATGCCGACAGCGCCGAGAGCACCATCGAACTGCAACACCGCTACAATAGAATTCACCAGCGAAATAGTACCGGCCACAGAAAGGTCGAACCCTCCCTGCAATATGACAAAGGTGGCGCCTGCAGCCGCTAACATCAATGGTAAGGAGTTGTTGAACAACCCTTGAATTGAATAAGCTGAAAGGGCAGAAGGCTGTACGGCAGCGTATATGGCGAAAATAATTAAATAAATCACCATGATCATTAGGCCGCTATCGGCAATTTTCTTAATGGTCATGCTGTCGCCCCTGTGTTTTTTGGCATTGTTTGAAGGTTCACACAGCCTCCTGAATGCTGTCCTTCCTGGCAATTACTGGGCCGTGTGCAGAAGCCAGTAACCGTTCCTCGGAAATTTCATTTGCTGCAACGTCATCTGTGATGAGGCCGTCATAAACAACCAGGCAACGTGAACTGAGCTGCACCAATTCGGAGAGCTCGGAAGAATAGAAAATAATAGCTCCCCCTTGATCCACGAAATGGCGCATCATTGCGTAGATGGACTGCTTGGTGCCGACATCCACTCCTCTGGTTGGATCAAATAACACCAGAATTTTAGCGCCTGTCATCAGGGCTCGAGCCAATAATACCTTCTGTTGATTGCCCCCAGAGAGGTTGCCAACTTCGAAATCGAGATAGCGTGTTGAAAGGCTTACCTGGCTTGCAGCCTCCGCAGCCAGATGGTGTTCGAGACGGCCATTGACGATTTTCGCCCAACCTGTTGTGGCAAAATTGGGTATGGAAATATTCGCCGCTGCACTTAAGCTGGGAAATATGCCTTCGGTCTTCCGTTCTTCGGGCACGAAAGCGATTCCAGGATTAATCCGGAGTGCTTGTCGAGGTGTGTTTAGTGAAGTGATCTTACCACCGACCCTTATTTCTCCTGATTTCGGTTTATGTAATCCGCCAAATATACGGAAGAGTTCCTGCTGGCCCTGACCTTCCAACCCGGCAACACCAAGTATCTCCCCAGCATGAAGTTTAAGGTTGATTCCTTTCAGCATTTTCGATGCTAGTCGATCTGTTTCGAGCAATACCTCTCCGTTAGTAGCGTTCTCCCGAGCAACATTGTTCTTGTGGCTCGATTCATGTCCTACCATCATTGAAAAAATGTCTTCGTCATCGACACCTTCCAGATCAACTGTTCCCATCGTCGCGCCATTGCGCAGGATAGTCGCTCTTTGACATATTTCTCTTACTTCATTGAGACGGTGGGAAATGTACAGAACACTCACGCCTTGCGACGTGACTCGGTAATCCCCCCGAAAAACCAGAGTGTTCAAAAGTAGAATTTTCCGTAAGCTAAGCGC
>NZ_LYXG01000003.1:0-127825 GCF_001663515.1 Halomonas sp. G11 | reverse complement strand
GCGGTGAATACCGCGCCGTACCCGCTGCCCGAACACAAGACCCGCACGGTACTGCGCACCCAAAGCCACAAGGCCGAGGGCTTCAACGAACTGCGCTTCGAAGACGAAGCGGGCGAAGAGCAGATCTGGCTCCACGCCCAGAAAGACCTGGAGCTGCTGACGCTCAACGACCGCACCGAAGAGATCCGCCGCGACAGCCACCTCAAGGTGCACAACGACCGCATCAGCGAGATCGATAACGACGATCACCACACGGTGCACAACAACCGCCATGCGAAGGTAGACGGCGACGACCACCTGATGATCGACGGCACCCGCCACGAAAAAGTCGGCCGAGCGCACCTGCTGGAAGCAGGACAGGAAGTGCATCAAAAATCAGGCAGCAAGACGGTGATCGATGCTGGCGCAGAGATCACCCTCGAGGCCGGGGGTAGCTTCCTGAAAATCGACCCCAGCGGCGTCACCATTGTCGGCGCCCAGGTCAAGATCAATTCTGGGGGTAGCCCAGGGGTGGGGAGTGGGCAGCAGGCGCAAGGGCCGTTACTGCCCGGGCAGACAAAGTCTGAAGTACATCAGCGTGCAGACGGCGTGACGCAAGAGGCGCTGCTGACGACACGCCTTAAGGTACCGGAGGTATGCGAGGAGTGCTGGCAGGAAGCGCTAGCCTCAGGGCAAACAATGATCCAGGCAGAGGGATAGCCGATGGTCGAGATCACTCATATACCCACCGATTGGCAACGACCTCCCTGGCCAGCGGATAAGGCGTTAAAACGCACGGCCCTGATTGAGTTGGGACTTCTTGAACCGGCGTTACGCACTGCTTTATTTGAAACAGATGGCGTCTCGGCTTGGCCTTTGCTGCAGGATGACCAACAGCCACATCTAACCACCGAAGGCCCTTGGCTTTTTGAGGTAACGTTCGATGCGTTAAACGAGATAGCAGCACAGGCAGCGCTTGGCTGCGCTCTGCATGCCTGGATTGAGAGCCGTACAACAACCCAGCAGTTGGCCACTCAGTTAGCCCCTGCAATGGTAGCGTGTCCTGTGGATGAGCCGCCTTCCCTGCTACGTTTTTACCTGCCCCGGGTGATCACGCAATTACATGCCGAGACCCACGCTGACTGGCACCGCTCACTTTTCGGTGGCATCGAACAGTGGTGGCGACCAGACGATAAGCAGGGCTGGCAGCCCCTGGGCGCCATGCCGACTAAAGTCCCAGGTGAATCTCCATGGCAGTTGACACTGTCCTCCTCACTTTACCAAGCGCTGCAAGGCGACCCCGAGGTTCGCTCCTTTACTCGGCTGCTGACCCAGCAACACCCAGAGTTATTTGCTGGCGTATGCGCCTGCACTCGACCACAGCGGGTGGAGGCCGCGCTCCTGGCCGCAACTGAAGCGGGCCTGGTTGAAACGGGCGAGCGGCTGGCCTATGTGTATCGCCGATTGTTAGCCCGCAGCCAGGAGTAACCCATGCTGGTGAGATGGATCTGGAACTGGTTGTTTAATCAAATGTGGGACGGCCTGCCCAAGAAAGCACGCTGGGCCCTCGCTGCGCTTATAGTGGGCTTATGGGGATGGCTTCTCTTTCTGCCTAACCTGCACCCAATGCCCACGGATACCTCCATACGTGGGCATAGTCATATCGATCGGCCTGTCCATCGTTTCTGGGTTAATGAGCGTGGTGGAGGAAACCTAGGAGCTTATGGAGGCGGGAGCACAATATGCTGCCAGCGAATTAGCGGTGATACCGCCGAGGTGGAATGGGTTTATGGGCGAACCGTTGAGGAGTTCGAGCGCGGCGATGAGCCTGAAAGGCACAGTGTCACACTGCCGATGCCCGAACGTAGCCGGGAAGACCGTTACCTGCATGTGCATTTTCTACCCAATAACGAAGTCAAGCTCGGCTGGAGCCCGGACTTGGTATCGCCCTATGACCATTTGCCAAAGCGCCTCGATGTGGCCCGCTATCAGGAGTAACCCATGCTGGTGAGATGGATCTGGAACTGGTTGTTTAATCAAATGTGGGACGGCCTGCCCAAGAAAGCACGCTGGGGCCTAGCGGTGCTTTTAGCGGGTTTCCTTATATGGCTGTTCTTTATGCCTAACCTGCATCCAGGCCCAACTAGCGCTTCCATCGTTGGCCATAATCACACAGAACGACGAATTCATAGTTTTCGCGTTAACGAAGCTGCTGGTGGAGACTTAGGTCCTAATAGCGGAGGTGGAAGCATTGTTTGCTGTCAGAGAGTTGTAGGAAAGACTGCTGAAGTGGCTTGGACTTACAGCAGAACAGTAGAAGAATTTGAGCGTGATGATAGTCCAGAATCTCACACAGTAAATCTATCTATGCCTGAGCGTGACCGTAACGACCTATATCTGCATGTACATATTTTATCGGACAAAGAAGTGAAATTAAGGTGGAGTCCGGGCTTGGAGTCTCCCTACAGCGAGACTTCATTGACGACTGTGGGAGGGGAAACTCAATGACAGAGCAAGAAATCATAGCCAACTGTGATGCATTGACCGCGATCAATGAAGATTTCACACAGCAAATCAGTCTTGCTTGTCAAAGTACATTGGAAATCGGTGTTTTTTTCGATGGCGTAGGGCGAAACCTAGTTCATGATGAAGCAGAAGGACGCCTGAGTAATATTGCGCGATTACACCGTGCATTTCCTGGTCCTGAATATGATGGAGTGGGTAAGCGTTTTCGTAAACTCTACCTTCCCGGTCTGGGCACGCAACTGGAGACCGAGGCGTCCGAAAATATGGCCGCCGTGGGGCGTATGGCCCCCGGTGAAGCCCGCAGCACAGTCGAAGGACATATCAGTGGTAGTGCCCGTGAGGCGGTAGGGCGCGGGCTGCTGGAAGAGAGCGGGCGAGCCTGGTGGGAGACCTCGCGACGCACCCTGGTGCAGCAGTTCAGTTCGCTCAAGGGGTGGCTAAAAGCACCCCGTGATGCCGTGGTACGCCTGGGGATCGAATCCTGGTCGCCGCTACGGGACACCCCCTTGATGGCCACATTACTGACCAGCGGGGCGGCCTCACGTCTAACCAAAGCAATGAGTGATTTTGAGCGTTTGGTGGCACAAGCAAATTCAGGCGATATGCCATTACGCACGATTCGGGTCTCGGTATTCGGCTTCGACTTTGGTGCCGCCCTGGCCAAGGCTTTTATCCGCGAGCTGCTCGATGAAACCTGCGACCGCGAGGGTGACACCTACCGCTACCAGGGTGCGGAAATAGTCGTCGCCTTTGCCGGGCTTTTCGATTGCGTGCATCGCACCCACCCGGATATGGGCCCGCTGGAAGCCCTGACACCGGCCGTCACGGAAATCGATGACGGCGGCCCCCTGCACCCCGCCTGCCGCCGGGCGGTGCACCTGGTTGCCGCCCACGAACGACGCATTACCCGCCGCTGCCGCCCCCTTGGCGGGGAGCGCCCCAACTGGCGCGAGGAATTGCTGCCTGGTATTAGCGAAGATGTAGGTGGGGGCCTAAAGGTCGGCGAGCAGAAAACCAGCGCCGAGCTTTCCCGCTATGCCTTGCACCGGATGTATCGCATGGCGCATCGAGCCGGTGTGCCCGTTCCGAGTCTGGAGCAACTTTACCAACGTAACCCCGATGTGGCGGCATATTTTATGGTGGATGATGTAATAGAGGGCCATACGCTCCCTTCACTGGCTCAGGCCTACGCAGAGGCAACCCGGGGGCATCGGACGCCCAGTGGCGAGAACTTCCGCTTTCATAGTGAGCTGTACCTCGCCTGGCTGGCCAAGCGCTACCTGATATACCGGGATACCAAGGCTGCGCTGGAAGCCCGGCTCGACGAACTGCCCAGCCGAACACCCAGCGGCGTCCTAGGCGTTCCCACAGCCTCGCTGACCCAGCCTGCCGAGTGGGAGGATATCACCGCTAGCGCTCAAGAGATCGAGCAAGCGTTGGGCGAACTGGAAGCACAATGGGGTTGGCTGAAAGAGGTCGATCAAGAGGCGCGAACGCTTATTGGCCAGCACTTTGGGGCGAACAATGAGATAGCTCGCCACGCCCGGCAACACCTGGCCACCGAGGGCAAATGGGCGGCGCTATGGAGGGCCCGAACTAGCAGAGAAACAGCGCGAGGTGAGATGGAAGCCACCTTCGAAAACAGCACCGGGGTCGCCTATCTATTCCGCTATGGCATCCATGACCGCCATGATGACGATCAGGCGCTGAGCTTTCAGGCAGGGGGCGCCAACGCCAGCATAGGTAGCCGACACTACCGCTATTTCGCCTGGCGCGGCGTGGATATGCCAGAGGAGGCAACCAGCGCGCCACCGGAACAGCCTTCACAGCATCCCAGGGAGGCCATGGAAGGTTGGACGATGCGTTGAGTGGACCCTTACTGCTCGAATGCTTCATTAATTAACAGCTACCGACACCTGGCACCTGAACAGGTTTAGGTAGAGAAAAAAAGAAAACGGATTATTAGGAGATATCCATGCGTCATTTCATCGGCATGACATTCGGTGGCCTTTCACTGCGCTATTACCTGCGCCAAATGTTCTTTAGTGCAGGCCTCTCGGCGTTGATTGTATTTGTCATTATACAGGGGGACGCACAGCTAAGGTTGGATCAAGGCTTGCTGTTTCTAACCAACGCCTTGTTATACCCTTACTCGCGCTTTGTCTATGAAGAGGTGATGGGGTTTTTAATGGGCGACAACGTGTTCTTCGTCAATGCCTTATTCATGCTGATTGTGAAGTTTTTTACGATAATACTGTGCTGGGGGTTTGCCATTTTCATCGCACCACTGGGTCTTGCCTACCTGTTTTTTTACCATCGCAGGGCCCAGCGGCGTGACAGCATCGAGAGCTAGGAAGAAACTCACCCCAAAACTCTAGCCCTCTATGCACCGACGCTACACCTGCCCATAGCGCCCTGCCGCCTCCCCCAGCCAGCGGCGCACCAGCACGGTGGTGATGTCCTTGTTGCCTTGCAGCGACTGGGCCAGGGCGGTGACCTGGTCCAGCAAGTCAGCATCGCGTTCCAGGTCAGCGATTTTCATCTGCGCAAGCCCGGTCTGGCGGGTGCCGAGGACTTCGCCGGGGCCGCGAATTTCCAGGTCTTTCTCGGCGATGCGGAAGCCGTCGGTGGTTTCGCGCATCACCGCCAAACGCTGGCGGGAGGTTTTGGACAGCGGCGGGTGGTAGAGCAGTACGCAGAAGCTCTCGGTACTGCCGCGCCCCACGCGGCCGCGCAGCTGGTGCAATTGGGAAAGCCCCAGGCGTTCGGGGTTTTCGATAATCATCAGGCTGGCGTTGGGGACGTCCACGCCCACCTCGATCACCGTCGTGGCGACCAGTAAATCCAGCTCGCCTTCTTTAAACGCCGCCATCACCTCGGCTTTTTCGCTGGACTTCATGCGCCCGTGCACAAGGCCAATGGCAAGCTCCGGCAGCGCCTCGGTAAGCTCGTCGCGGGTTACTTCCGCCGCCTGGCACTGCAGCGCTTCCGACTCTTCGATCAGCGTGCACACCCAGTAGGCCTGGCGGCCTTCGCTGCAGGCGCGCCGAATGCGCTCGACCACTTCCGGGCGGCGCTCGTCGGAGACCACCACGGTCTTGATCGGCGTCCGGCCGGGAGGAAGCTCGTCGATTACCGAGACATCCAGGTCCGCGTAGGCACTCATGGCCAGCGTGCGGGGAATGGGCGTGGCGGTCATGATCAACTGATGGGGTGTCAGCCCGCCCGCTTCGCCTTTTTCACGCAGCGCCAGGCGCTGGTGCACGCCGAAACGGTGCTGCTCGTCGATAATCGCCAGCCCCAGGCATTGGAAATGCACATCGTCCTGAAACAGCGCATGGGTGCCCACCACCATGCGCGCACGGCCATCGGCAATCGCCGCCTTGGTATCCAGCCGCGCTTTGCCTTTGAGCTTGCCGGCCAGCCAGGCCACTTCGATGCCCAGTGGCTCAAACCAGGCTTTAAACGAGCGGTAGTGCTGCTCGGCGAGGATTTCCGTGGGCGCCATGATCGCCGCCTGGCAGTTCCCTGCCAACGCCGAGAGCGCCGCCATGGCGGCGACCACGGTCTTTCCCGAGCCCACATCGCCCTGTACCAGCCGCAACATGGGGGCTGGGCGAGCAAGGTCCAGGGCAATTTCTTCCAGCACCCGCCCCTGGGCACCCGTCAGGGCGAAAGGCAGTTGGGCAAGAAAACGCGCCTGAAGGCCTCGCCCGGAAGGTAACTCAGGGGCGCCATCTGACTGAATGCGCAAACGCACCTCGCGCAGGCTTAGCTGGTGGGCCAACAGCTCTTCCAACGCCAGACGCCGCGTCGCCGGGTGCTGGCCATGAGTCAGCTGCTCCAGGTCGGCATCCGGCGGCGGCTGGTGGAGAAGCTTCAAGCTGGCATGCAGCCCGGGTAGCTGGAAGCGCTGGCGCAGCGCCTCGGGAATAACATCGGGCAGCGCCTCGGGCTGATTTTGCAGCAGTCCCAGCGCCTGCTGGGTCAACGCGCGCAGGCGCGTTTGATGCAACCCTTCGGTAGTGGGATAAATCGGCGTAAAGTACTCGTCGACCGGCGTTTCGCTGCCACCGCTCAGCCTGTATTCGGGGTGATAGATTTCCAGCCCCGTCGCCCCGGCGCGCGCTTCACCAAAGGCTCGCACGGTAGCCCCGGGCCTAAGTTGTTGCTGCTGGGCGGGGGAGAAATGAAAAAAACGCAGGCTTAAAATGCCGCTATTATCGCGCAGCCTCACCAGCAGGCTCCGTCGGCGCCCTTTGACCACGTCACAGGCGGTGACCTCGCCCTCGATGACCGCCTCGCTGCCCGCGCGCAGCTCGCCGATAGGTGTCAGCCGGGTGCGGTCCTGGTAGCGCAACGGCAGATGAAACAGCAGGTCGCTGACCTGCTCTATCCCCAGGCGGCCGAGCTTCAGCGCCAGTGCTTCACCAACGCCTTTAAGGGCGGTGACCGGTGCCGAAAGCGCCGTCATGAGGCAACCGTCGACGCCTGGGCTGGCTGACGACAATGATTGATGGCGTTGATCAACGCATCAATGGCTTTGGGGCGCGGAAAACTGGCCCGCCAGGCAATCGCGACCGTTCGCGAAGGCGCGGGGCTGACAAAGGGGCGACTGACCAGCATGGCGTTTTCATACTGGTCGGTGCCCAGCGCCGACTGAGGCAGCACGGTGATGCCCAGCTTGGAGGCCACCATATGCCGGATTGTCTCCAGCGAGCCACCTTCGGCAATGAGCGTATTATTGGGATTGTTGAGCTTTTGCGTGATCGCAGGGCAGGCTTCCAACAACTGGTCGCGGAAGCAGTGGCCTTCCCCCAACAGTAGCAGACGCTCTTCCAATAGCTCTTCTTTATGGATCGCCTCCCGCGCTTCCCAGCGATGCTTGGCGGGCAGCAGCACTTCAAAGGTTTCATCGTAAATCGGCTTGGTCACCACGTCGGTTTCGGTGAACGGCAACGCCACGATGATGACATCCAGCTCACCGCTGCGCAGCTTGGTGCGCAACCCGCCGGTCAGCCCCTCTTCAATATACAAGGGCATTTGCGGTGCGGCCTTGGCCAGTTCGGGTACCAGATGCGGAAACAGATAGGGCCCGATGGTATAAATGGCCCCGATACGCAGTGGATTGGCAAGCTGGTCTTTACCCGCGCTGGCCATGTCGAAGATAAGGCTACTCTGCTCCAGCACGCGCTGCGCCTGGGCGATGATCTTTTCACCTAACGGCGTTACCTGGACCGTCGCCTTGGAACGCTCGAACAATGGCGTTTCCAATTCATCCTCGAGTTTTTTGACCGCCACCGACAAGGTGGGCTGGGAAACATGACAGCGCTCGGCGGCACGACCAAAGTGGCGTTCTTGGGCAAGGGTTACGATGTAGCGAAGTTCTGTTAAAGTCATATTGGCGCCAGTGGCATCCTCTCGTAGCAGCTTGTGACTAGCGATCGCGACAGTTAGCGGGTAGGAAAAGGACACAGACAGGCCCTGCTGACGATGTCGTCTCTACGATTGCTTCTATATATAAGGAATTGTAGATCAGGGACCTTGTATCTAATAGGGATTATTTATCAATAGGAGCGAGCAAGTGACGCTAACCGTACTCATTATTGGCTGTGGCGATATCGGCATAACGCTCGGTCGCGAACTGCTCAGCGAAGGACACCGCGTGATTGGCGTTCGTCGCCGTATCGAAGCCCTGCAGGATACCGGGATCGAGCCCTTGGCATTGGACCTCAACGAGCTTGAATACGCCGACGCAAGCGCGCTTCCCGAGGCGGATTACGTCATTTACACGGTGAGCGCCGACCACTTTGAAGAAAGTGCCTACCAGAGCGCTTACCCCGAGGGCTTGAAACGGGTACTGAGCGTCATGGAACAACACGCCACACCGCCACGCCGCGTGTTTTTCGTGTCGTCGACCAGCGTCTACGGCCAGCAGGAAGGCGAAGTGGTCAACGAGGAAAGCCCGACCGAACCGACAAGCTTCTCCGGCACCCTGATGTGCGAAGCCGAACAGGCGCTGATCAACCACCCGCTACCCGGTACCGTGGTGCGTTTTTCGGGCATCTATGGCCCTGGCCGCGACCGGCTTATCCATCAGGTCGCCGAAGGTCGGATCGCCGCGGTCACCCCGGTGATCTATTCCAACCGTATTCACCGCGACGACTGCACCGGCATTCTGGCCCATCTGATTCACTGCCAGGAAAACGGCCGACCGCTGGCGGACCTCTACCTGGGCAGCGATTGCGAACCGGTCACCATGCATAACGTGATGGACTGGATTGCCAAGCAGCTCAAGGTCGCGTCCACCGACACGATGCAATCGCCGCTGCGTCGACGTACCAGCAAGCGTTGCGATAACCGGCGGATCCTCGAAACCGGCTATCAATTCCGCTACCCGACGTTCCGCGAAGGCTACGCTCAGGTATTGAAAGAAGGCGGCTTCTGGCGCGTGCAAAAGGCTTGACCGCCATTCACGGGTCCACAACACTGCCATGAGCCTCCAGCCTGCTCATGGCAGATGCTTGCTCTGCCTTAATCGCCAATGACCATGACGGCTTCGGCTTCCACCTGGCTCCCCTTGGGCAGGGCTTTTACCCCCACCGCGGCGCGGGCCGGGAATGGCATATCGAAAAACTCTTCCATTACCTTGTTCACGATCGCGAAGTTATCCAGCTCGACCAGGTACAGGTTCAGCTTGACGATATCGCCAAGCGTCCCGGCAGCTTCTTCGCAGACCGCCTGCAGGTTGGTAAATACTTGACGAGCCTGCAGTTCAAAATCGTCCGAGACGATTTCCATGGTGGCCGGGTCCAGCGGAATCTGGCCTGACAGGTACACGGTATTGCCTGCTTTAACCGCCTGAGAGTAGGGGCCGATAGCAGCGGGGGCTTTCTCGGTGTTGATAACAGCTTTGTTGCTCATTGGATGTCATGCTCCTTGGTGCACTCAACGTTGATCATGGTGGTCTCGCCATGGCTAACGCTGCCAGCCATGGGCCAGCAGGTCGCCACAGCGGGCGCTTAATTTGCCATGCGGGTTATTTTGCTGACGTTAGGCAGGTTGCGGATACGTTTCATGATGCGGGCAAGGTGAACGCGACCCTTTACCGCAAGCGTGAGGTTCACCGTGGCGAGACGCGCATCGCGCTCTTCAATCCCGATGCGTTCGATGTTGGCATCCGCATCGGTGACCAGCCCGGCGAGTTGCGCCACGATCCCTCGGCGACTTTCGATTTCAATGCGGAGAACTACCGGGAAGTCTTCGTCGATGTTCTCTGACCATTCCAGCGCAAAGACTTTATCGGGGTCGTCTCTGTCCATCAGGTTTTTACATTCAGACCGGTGTACCACAAGCCCTTTACCCATCGAAAGGTGGCCGATGATGCTATCGCCGGGCAGCGGGTGGCAGCAGCGGGCAAAGTTGATCACCATGCCCTCGCTGCCGCTTATCACCACCGGTTTATGGTGGGTGCCCTCGTTAATCTGCTCGCTGGGATGACCGTCCGCAACATCCACCAGGCGCCGCGCGACGACGTGGGCAACGCGGTTGCCAAGGCCCAACGACTCTAACAGTGCCTCTTCCGACGACACGTCGAGTTGCTCGAACGCACGGCTTATCACCGTCGGCTCCAGCTCTTCCAGGCTGGTATTGAAAGGCGCCAGCGCCTTGTTCAACAGCCGCCGCCCGAGCATCACCGCTTCGGTATGCTGCTGATGCTTGAGGGCATGACGAATGGCCGAGCGCGCCTTGGCCGTGGTGACAAAATTCAGCCACGCCAGATTGGGACGGGCCCCGGGAGCCGTGATGATTTCCAGCGTCTGGCCACTCTCGAGACGCGTGGAAAGCGGCGCCAGATGGCGATCGATGCGACAGGCGATGCAGTGATTGCCGATATCGGTGTGCACGGTATAGGCGAAGTCGATCACCGTAGCACCCTGGGGCAGCTCCATGATGTCGCCCTTTGGGGTAAACACGTAGATATCGTCGGGAAACAGGTCGTTTTTGACGTGCTCGATAAACTCCAGGGAATCCCCGGCGTGGCGCTGCATCTCCAAAAGCCCTTTCACCCAGGCACGGGCGCGGGCATGGCTGCCTTCGGCGATCGGATGGGAGGTTTGCCCGGCTTTATACAGCCAGTGGGCGGCGATGCCGTTATTGGCCATGGCCTCCATTTCCCGGGTGCGAATCTGCACCTCGATGGGCATGCCCCGCGCGCCAAACAAGGTGGTGTGAAGACTCTGGTAGCCGTTGGCCTTGGGAATCGCGATGTAGTCCTTGAAGCGCCCCGGCACCGGCTTATACAGATTATGCACCACGCCCAGAATGCGATAGCAGCTGGCCACATCGTCGGTGATGATGCGAAAGCCGAACACATCCATGATTTCGACAAAGGGTTTGCGCTGGTCGCGCATCTTGCGATAGATCGACAGCAGATGCTTTTGGCGACCGACGACCGTACCGCTCAGGCCTTCGTCGTCGACGCTTTTTTGCAATGTCGCCTGAACTTCCCGCATCGCACTGCGCCGATGCCCGCGGGCGTTGGAGACAGCCCGCTTGATTCGCTCCGACCGCATCGGGTGGATCGCCTGGAAGGACAGGTCCTCGAGTTCGACGCGGATGGTGTTGATACCCAAGCGCCCGGCAATGCGGGCATAGATTTCCAGGGTTTCGCGGGCGATGCGACGCTTTTTGTCGGGGCGCAGTGCGCCCAGGGTGCGCATGTTATGCAGCCGGTCGGCTAGCTTGACGATAATCACGCGGATATCCCGCGACATCGCCAGGACCATCTTCTGGAAATTTTCCGCCTGGGCGACGGCTTTATCTTCGAAGGTGATCTGGGTCAGCTTGGAGACGCCGTCAACCAGTTCCGCCACTGGCTCGCCGAACTGGGCGCCAAGCGCTTGTTTCGACACGCCGGTGTCTTCAATCACATCGTGCAGCATGGCAGCCATCAAGCTTTGATGGTCCATGTGCATGTTGGCAAGGATATTGGCTACCGCCAGCGGGTGGGTAACGTAAGGTTCGCCGGAGCGACGCCGCTGACCGTCGTGGGCCTGTTCAGCGTAATAAAAGGCGCGTTTGACCTGTTGAATCTCGCCGGGGGGTAAGTAGCCGCCGAGTCGGTCGGCCAGGTCATCAATGGTAAACATTCACCGCGCCTCTAATCGGTCGTGAATCCTAGTCGTCGATTTGTGCGCTGGGAGCCATTGCTGGACGAGCGCGAACAGGTGCTTCAACCGGTTCGTCCAGTACCGTGTGATCGACCAGGCCCGCCGCGATTTCACGCAGCGCCATGACCGTGGGCTTGTCATTTTCCCAAGGTAGCTGTGAATCGCGAGTGCCCCGCGCCAGTTGGCGAGCACGCTGGGTGGAAATCATCACGAGCTTGAAACGATTTTCGACATGATCAAGACAATCTTCAACGGTGACGCGAGCCATGGGTGCCTTCCTGTAATAACGATGCTGGATCGCGTCCGTGAGAGGTCAAACGGGTCGATCCAGCTAAAGAGGGTGTAGAACCTTGTAGATTACTCGACGCCGGGCGCCTGTGACAAGAGCGTTGCCAGCAAGGAGGCGTGGCGTTCGCTCATTAGCGGGCACGCCAGGCGACGGCTGATGACCAACGACTGCAATTCCTGCAGGGCCGTCGTGAAGTCATCGTTGACCACCAGGTAATCGTATTCGTCATAGTGCGACATTTCGCTGATCGCATCACGCATGCGTCGCGCGATGATGGCGTGCTCGTCGGTCCCCCGGCTGGCCAGGCGACGCTCAAGCTCGCTGCGCGACGGCGGCAGGATGAAGATCGACACGGCCTCGGGCATTTGTTCGCGCACCTGACGCGCGCCCTGCCAGTCAATCTCCAGAATCACGTCCTGGCCAGCATCAAGTACCGTTTGAGCCGCCTTGCGCGAGGTACCGTAGTAATTATCGAAAACCTTGGCGTACTCAAAGAACTCGCCACGCGCAATCATTCCCTCAAAGGTCGCCGCATCGGTGAAGTGGTAATTGACACCATCGACCTCACCCTCGCGCTTGGCCCGGGTGGTGTGCGATACCGACACCTGAATGCCATCGAGGCTTTCGATCAGCTCGCGTACCAGGCTGGTTTTACCCGCCCCCGATGGGGCAGAAACGATAAACAGTGTACCTTGGGACATACGCGCTTCCCTTGTTGGCGAGGTAAACTCGTGCGATTAAAGCAGTGTAGAAAAGTGACGCAGTATCGCACACCCATCGCGACGACTGTAGCGTTTCGCAGAACAGGGAGGTCACGATGCGAAGTACCTGGCTGATACTGGCGTTGATCGTGCTAGGCGTTGCCCTGCAAAAGGGAGTCATCGAGATTCCCCGTCACTGGTCACCCTGGGCACCACTATATGTCGACGATCCAATCACCCCGATCACATCGCTAAAACTCCGCCACCTGGAAAATGACCGCGACGGTTGCCTGGCAGCACTGGAAAGCGTGCCGGATGACGCCTTGCGCTATTCCCCTCTGGCCGACTACACCCCCGTCGATAGCTGCCCGCTTGAGAACGTGGTGCGCCTTGAAGCCAGCGGCGTCGCGTTCAACCAGTCGTTTGTGGCCAGTTGCCCCCTGGCCTTGGCCTGGGTGATGTTTGAACGCCACGCACTGCAACCCAGCGCCGAGACCCTTCTCGGCACCCGGGTACGCCAAGTCGACCATGTGGGAAGTTTTGCCTGCCGCAATGTGTATGGGCGTGAAAGCGGACGGCGCAGCGAACACGCCACCGCCGAGGCGCTTGACGTGACCGGCTTTCACCTCGCCAACGGTGAGCGCATTACCCTGCTTGAGGACTGGGGCAACGATGGGCCAGCGGGAGCGTTTCTGCGCGACATACGCGACGATGCCTGCGACTTTTTCGGCAACACCCTGGGCCCCGACTACAACGCCGCCCACGCCGACCATTTTCACTTCGGAATGCGCGGCTTTCGCCTCTGTCGTTAGTCCGCGACCGCGACACGAGCCGGGGGATAACGTTTCTCCAACCAGCGCCCGGCGGCAAACAGCACGAGCCCGCACAGCGCCAACCCGGTTCCCACCAGGCCGGTGCTCGACCAGTTGAAGCCCGCGCTGATGACAAGCCCGGCAAGCCAGGCCCCCAGCGCATTGGCGCCGTTGAAGGCCGCGTGATTGAGCGATGCCGCCATGGTTTGGGCATCCTCGGCGACATCCATCAAACGGGTTTGCAGCGAAGGCGCCAGCGCCATGCTGGTGCCTACCAGCCCCACAAACAGCAGCCCTGACCAGACATTATTCGCCGCGAAGTAAAATAGCCCCTGGATCACCGCACACCACAGCAGAATAGACGGAATTGCGCGCATCAGGTTTTTATCCGCCAGACGCCCGCCGATCAAATTCCCGGCGATGGAGCCCAGGCCGAAGATTACCAGCACCAAGGGCCCCAGCGCTTCGCTCATGCCCGCCTGCTGGGTCAGCGTCGGCATCACGTAACTGAAAATGGCGAACATGCCGCCGCAGCCGATACAGGCGATGGCCAAGGTAACCAGCACGCGCTGCTTGACCAGCGCCGACAGCTCACGCAGCGGGCTCGCCAGGGCATCAACGGGCTGAACCGGTACGTAAAACCGGGTCAACAGTGCGGTAAGCAGCGCAATGCCGCCCACCGCGGCAAAGGCAATCTGCCAGCCGAAAAAGCTCCCGGCCCAGGTGCCCAGGGGGGCGCCCACCAGAATCGCGACAGTCAGGCCCATCATCACCCGAGCAATCGCCCGTGCCCGCTGATCGACGGGCACCGCCCCGGCGGCCACCAGAGCGGCAATGCCAAAGTAGGCGCCGTGAGGCAGCCCGGCGATAAAGCGCAGGCCCACAAACGACCAGAAGCCCGGCGCCATGGCACTGGCAATATTGCCCACGGCAAACACCAGCATCAGCGCGATCAGCAGCGCTCGCTTGGGGACCCTTGCCGCCAGGGCAGAAATCAGCGGCGCACCGACCACAACGCCCAGGGCGTAGCTGCTGATCGCATAGCCCACCTGGGGCACAGTGATGGCCAGATCCTCCGCGATGCGATTCATCAACCCCATGATGACGAACTCGCTGGTGCCGATGCCAAAGCCGCCCAGCGCCAGGACAAATTCAGCCAGCCGCGGGTTACGCGCCAGCCCTTGAGACGACGATGCCGTCGATTCCTGCATGCTTATCTCCTTGGGATACCGACCGTTGGTATCGCGATGGCGCAAATGATCGCAGGATTAGACGAAAGTAGAAACATACTGCGCTTAAAAAGTTAGCGGGCGAACTCAGTCGTTACGTTGGGCTGATATAGGAAATAGCGGGGTAAGGTATTTGGCGGTTAGGCGCTAGGGGGGTCCACTGAAAGCAACCGCTCACGCAGCTCACGGCTACGCGGCACCAAGCCGGTTTGCAGACCCAGCGGGCGGAAAACCTGGTTGAGCAGGGCGACGGTAGGGCTTGCTTTATCGGCTTCCAGGTCCGACAAGGAGCGGCGACTGATACCCACCAGCTCGGCATATTGTGTCTGCGACATGCCCAGCACATCGCGGCGTAGCTGACGCAGCACCTGCCCTGAGCTGGTCTCTTCCCGCAGCAGTTGGGTCAATAGCGCCGTCAGCAGCGCCTCGCGCTCAATGCTAGAGAGTTCTTTGCGTTTCATACCAACCCCCAGCGCTGCAGCTTAGCGTCCAGATAATCTAACCCCAGCGCATTGGATGCCAACAACGCTTCAGGCACGCCCCGCCCAGCCAGCCGCTCTTTTAGGCCGACTAACTGACTCCCAAGCGCTTTTAGTTCTGCCATTAGCTGCTCCGGGGGCACATAGCCATTCAAGCGCTCCACAATGGCGACCCAGTTGAATTCACGCCCCTCCTCAAATGGCGCTCCCCAGGTGGTGGTGCGTACAATCCCCTCCGAGTCAGCCTTCATGGGCGCAAAATCGTAGACCGGTGCCAACCAGATACCCTGAGGCGTTTTCAGCAGCGCGCTATTGCGGCCGTGGTTGTCGCTGTTTGCAAACGCAACATTGAGCAGATCGCGTTTCACCCACTCACTTACAAAACCCGCTGTATCGAAATGACCTCCCGTCTCACGAACGCGGTATTGCTGGCTCAACCGGCCAACCAGTGCCTCAATCACGGCAAAATGGTTCAAGAAGCTTCCCGGTTCGCTCCCCATCACGGAATAAACAGACTCCAACCCATAAAGCGTGCGCTCTCCCCCCTGATAATCAACATCAAAGCGGGGCAACCACAGCGATGGATAGCGTTCTCCTTCTATTAACCTCATTCCTTGCGTGGCAATGGTCGCTACACCCATCGACGCCAGCTCATGATAGAAATGGTACTCCGCACGGAGGATGTTGTTATCCAGCTCGGTGCGCTGGCCGCGAGGAAATTTCACCAGATAGTGCTGGTCGGTATTTGCCGAGTCATCCTGGTAGGTATCGATCCAGACCTGATCGCCTGGCGAACAACGTAGTAGTAGCTTAGGCGCTTCGCCGCCAGCCCCGGTCGCACCACCTCCGGCGGCGCCCATCTGCTGTGCATAGGCAAGAAAGTCGCTATCCCGATCCACCACATCAGCAAGGGCAAAGCGCTGCTGCGCTAGCGTGCTGCCTGCTGGACGCTCGGGAAGGGCCTCCTTAATCCGTAAATTACCAACCGGTGCAATCGTCCCTTTAGCCAATAGGGCATAATCTTGTTCAGCCTCGCTAAGCGCAGATATCCCCAACTGCGTGACCCAGTAACGGCGGCTGGCCCCGGAAGGCATGATATCGTCTAAGAAAGCGAACCAGCGTGGCGATTGATGGGTATTCATTAGCTCAATGGGCAAACGCAGGCTGCAAGCATGCTCATCATCGCGATCCAGCCATTCAAGGGCATAATCGGTGATATAGCCCAAACGTGCAGGCCCGCGGCGACCCTGCTCTGGGTGTTCAATCACCAGCTCTGCGGCATCGTGCCACTGGCCATGATGAAATGCCTGGATGGTTAGCAACGTGGGTCACCTTAATTGAGCAGTTAATAATTGAGAAACTTAATGCTCAAAAGTATAGACCAAGGCACAATAATGTGCATTTTAATACTCAAAAATATATAAAACTCAATTAATGAGCAATATAACACTCATTTTTAGAAGGAGCTATCATGACACCTGATCACGCGTCCTTTGACATGATTGAGCATGCCATGGCGGCACTCGCCAAGGCAGATCCAGATATCGCCCGCGCTTATCCACTGGTAGGGGCTCCCACGCCCCGGGAACGCGACCAGGGTTTTGCGACGTTTTTCTCCACCATCGTTAGCCAACAGCTATCCACCGAAGCGGCCCGTGCGATTATGGGCCGCGTTAATACGCTACTGCCTGAACTGCATGCTAAAGCGGTAATGGAGGTAGAGAGCCAAGCACTGCGTGATGCCGGGCTCTCCTGGCGCAAGATCGAATACGCCAAGGGGCTCGCAGAAGCGGAGCTGGCGGGCACCTTTAGTGCCGATGGGCTTGAACACCTCAGTGACGACGACGCCATCGCCGCGATTACCCAACTGCGCGGCTTTGGTCGCTGGAGCGCCGAGATTTACCTGATGTTCTCGCTTAAGCGCCGGGATATTTTCCCCGCCGACGATCTGGCGTTGCGTGTGGCACTCGGCCGCTTGAAAGGTATGGATGACAAACCCACGCCCAAGCAGGCGCGTCAGTTGGTAGCGCACTGGTCACCCTGGCGCACGGTGGGGTCGCTGTTCTTGTGGCACTACTATCGTGGTGAACCGGTGTAGATACGCGCCTGCAACACCATTAGGCGTCTAACCCGCCAAATTTACCGTTCTGATAGTCCTCAACCGCCTGAACAATCTCCTCGCGGGTGTTCATCACAAAGGGGCCGTGAGAATAGATGGGTTCGTCGATGACCTCGCCGTGACCAAACAACAGTCGAGCATCGCTGCTGGCTTCAATCACCAGTCTATCGCCTGCGCGGTCTACTTCGATCAGATGGTGAGGCTCAACGGGTTCGCCGCCCACCTCAACGTTTCCTTCCACTACATAGAGAAATACCTGCCGCCCAGATTCAACAGGCAGCGTTTCGCGTGTACCCGCAGGGAGCTTAAGCGTTGACATAAATACGCCGGTCAGCGAATGGATGGGGCCAGTCTGCGCATCCCACTGCCCGGCGATCAGATTTAGCTCACCGCCCCCCGGCAGCGCCAGCGAAGGGATGTCGTCATGCTGGAGCCCCACGTAGTGCGGCTTGCTCATCTTCAAGCGCGCCGGAAGATTGACCCACAGCTGCAGAATTTCCAGCGGGCCACCGTCGCGTAGAAACTCCTCAGGCGAAATTTCCGCATGCACGATACCGCTGCCCGCCGTCATCCACTGCACGCCACCGGCGTGAATCACGCTTTGATGCCGGGTGCTGTCAGCATGGGCCAGCGAGCCTTCCAGAATAAAGGTGACGGTCTCGAAGCCCCGGTGCGGGTGTGGGCCGAATGGCAAGCCACCGTTATTGGCCGGGTAGGTCTGCGGGCCGTGGTGATTGAGAAACAGGAACGGATCGAGCTGCTCGAGCTGCGGCCCCGGCAATGGCCGCCGGGTGACCAGATCGCCGATATCGTCGCGCCTGGCCGGGTGTTGGGCAATGACATGACGCGCTGTAGAGGTCTTATCAGATGACATCACTATCTCCTTATTAATGTTTCCCAGCATAAAACCCCAGCGCGGCCATGAGGAGCGAATAATTTGCCAAGTTTCGTTGAAGGAAATTGCCAGGAACCGATCAAGGCGCGCGAACGTCCAGTCGGCCCACCACCTCCAGCCCACCAGCTGCTGGGCGCACGACCAGCATCTCCCCCGAGCCAACCCCTCGCCCGGCCAGCGCCGAGATATTCACCTGATGCGTGACCAGCAGCATGTTGCCCGACTGTTCCCAGGCGGCTATCCGCTCGCGGGCGGCTTGGGTGATGGCTTCCCGATCACCGCGACCGCGAAAGAACGAATCCAGCCACGGCGCAGGCTCGACATCGCCCAGCTGCATGAGCTCGGCGGTATCCAGCGCCCGGCACCAGCGCGACGCGTACACCGCGCCGATGGGGATGTTCCGCTCCCGAAATGCCTCACCCGCCACCCTCGCCTGGGCACGCCCCTGCTCTGAAAGATTGCGCTGCGTTTCGCAACGACCCCGCTCGAACCCGGGCGGATCGCCAACACCTGGCGCCAGCGAATGACGCATCAAAATCACCAGGCCCCCTTCCTGCAAGGCCTGCCAGGTCGTGTCGTTGGCCTGGGCGGTGACGGGCAGCACACCCAGTACACTGAGCAACAGGGTTAACGTAAGTTGGCGTAAGGTAGGCATGGAGATAGTCCTTCAACCATTGACGAAGTATTGGCCAAGCTAACGGCAACGGGCATGTGATACCCATCAACCTTCCCACTTCCAGACGGGCAGGTATTTGCTACGCCAAAGCCTAAACGACTTGGCGCGGCGATACGCGCCAAGCCCGACAACTCCATTCAACGCAAGGATAGCTTCCCCATCAGTCGCAACGCCTAAGCCCACTTTTTCAAAACGCCGTCACTACCGTCACGCCCGCTCCTTCGAACTTATCCATGTTCATCAGCGCCTCAATGGACTGCTCGAGGGTGATGCGCCTGCCGATAAGCTGCTCAGGCGCCAGCTTGCCAGACTGGATCATCGCCAGCATGGCGCCATAACGATGCGCCTGCATGCCATGACTGCCGAGTATTTCAAGCTCGTTGGCAATCACCTGGCTCATGGGAATAGCCGGTGTGCTGTTCTCCGCCAACATCAGCCCGACCTGAATATGCTTGCCCCGTTTACGCAGGTTGCTGATGGAGTTAAAGCAGGTCGTCGGGTGCCCTAGCGCATCCAGCGACACGTGAGCGCCTCCCCGGGTTATGTCCGTTACCGCCTCTACCACATTGGCCACCTTGGCGGCATTCACGGTGGCAGTCGCGCCCAATTGGCGGGCCAGAGCAAGCGCTTTTTCCGAAATATCGATAGCGACAACGTTAGCGCCGATGGCGTTGGCAATCATCACGGCGGATAGACCCACACCCCCGCAGCCATGAACCGCCACCCACTGCCCGGCCGAGGTTTGACCCTGATCGACCACCGCCCGAAACGAGGTGACGAACCGACAGCCCAGGCTGGCTGCCGTGGCAAAGTCGAGCGTTTCGGGCAGCGCGACCAAGTTGACATCGGCGTAGTGAATACTCACATACTCGGCAAAGGACCCCCAGTGCGTGAAGCCGGGTTGGAACTGACTATCGCACACCTGATGGTTCCCGGCGTGGCACTCAGGGCAGGTGCCACAACCACCGACGAACGGCACCGTGACGCGATCGCCAATGCGCCACTGTTTGACGTCCTTGCCAACCGCTTCGACAACGCCTGCCAGCTCGTGCCCCGGCACATGAGGGAGCTGGATATCGGTATCGTGCCCCACCCAGCCATGCCAGTCGCTGCGGCATACCCCGTTCGCCATTACCTTAACCACCACGCCATGCGATTCTGGCGCCGGATCTGGCAACTGCTGTATATGGGGAGGGGCGGAAAACTGCTCAAAAACAACGGCTTTCATAAACGACTCCTGCGCGGTATCCATTATTTTACTATAACCAACCGCCCCTGAAATTACTTTTCTGATGGATGGACACACAGGCTAATTTTGAATCATTCTTTCTTTTACACGCATAAATCTGAAAGAGATTTTCAAATGAGTCGACTGGACAAAATAGACGCCCAACTAATCGATAGCCTTCAAGCCGATGGTCGGCTATCCATCGCCAAGCTGGCCGAGCGGCTGGGAATGAGTGAAGCCACCTGCTGGCGGCGTCATAAACGCCTGGAAGAATTGGGCGTGATCGAAGGCTATCAAGCCACGCTGAACCGTCGAAAGCTTGGCGGCAACGTGCTGGCCTTTGTGCAGATCACCTGTACGCAGCACAGCGAGGCGGCCACCGCGGAGTTCGAACGCGTTATTCAGGCTAGCTCCCGGGTGCTCAGCTGCCATAACACCACCGGCGAGGCGGACTTCCTCTTGCAGGTCATCGCCCAGGACCTCGATGACTACAGCCGCTTCGTGGAAAAGGTGCTACGCCAGCTGCCGGGAGTATCGAGCATCCGCTCCAATATCTCCCTGCGGGAAATGAAGGCAACAAGCCACTTGCCGGCTGGGGAGTTGCTGGGGCTGTGAGCGAGGCAGTTGGGGAGGGGCCAGTCGAACAACGTCAGCAGCAGGCTACAGCACGAAAAGCAATAAAAATAGACACAATAATATCCATAAAAAGCCTAAAACATCTATAATAGGTACAGGAGTATCCTTTTTAGGAATGTTAACTTATGCACCGTTTTCTGCTGTTAGACGATACCGATGTACAGCAAGCCTTTGCTGCTCACCTGCGCCGGTTACGCGAACAGGCCAAGCTATCCCGGGCGTCACTGGCGCAGCGCAGCAGTGTGCCCGCCCCCACCATCAAAAAATTTGAGCTCACCGGGCAAATCTCGTTTCGCCAGTTGCTGTTGCTATGGCAAAGCCTGGACGACTTGGCGCGGCTATACGCGCTGACCCAGCACGACGCATTCAACGAAAAGATACCTTCCTCAATCGATGAGGTGCTCAAAGATGGCCTTTAAGCCTACGCAACGGCTGAACGTGACGCGCACGCTATCAACCGGTGAACAGGTCGCGGCTGGCGTATTGGCACAAAACCGCCAAGGGGTATTCTTTCAGTACGCGGAAGGCTATCTAGAACAACATGGCAATCTATCGCCTTTTACGTTACAGCACGGCCTGATGCTTCAACCCGCCCCTAGAGCGCCGCATCAAGGGCTTCACGGCGTATTTGGCGACTGTTTACCCGACGGCTGGGGACTGCTGCTACAAGATCGCGTCTTTCGTCAGCATGGCATAGCGCCTACGCAGCTGACGGCGATGGACCGGCTCGCATTTGTTGGCCAGCGCGGCATCGGTGCACTGACCTTTGAGCCAGCATCGGAGGCAGCGCCGACACAGAGCGATAACGAAGACCTGGCGACACTCGGCCTCCAGGCACAGGCCGTTTTCGATGGACAAACGGAAGATGTGCTCAGCGCTTTGGTCGCAGCGGGTAGCTCCGGCGGGGCAAGGCCGAAGGCACAGCTTTTCATGCCGCCTGGCCAATCGAAAGCGTGCCGAACCTATGCCCAGCCAGAGGATGACGCCTGGCTGGTCAAGTTCACCTCTCAACACTTGCCACTGGGTCATGAAGAGGGGCTATGCGAAGCGGCATACCTGGAAATGGCTAAAACAGCAGGCCTTGAGCCGCCCGAATGGCAGTTACTACGCATACCTACGCCACAGGGTGAGCGCGCCTGGCTTGCCATCAAACGGTTTGATTGGCTCCATCAGACAACCCCTGCGGGGCGTCTCCATATGCACAGCGCCTGCGGGCTGCTGGATGCCGATTTCCGATCCCCTAGCCTGGATTACGCCGACCTGATTAAGGCAAGCCGCCAGCTGTGTCAATCCCCCGCCGTAGGCCAACTGCAATTCCGACGCGCACTTTTCAACTTATTTGCCTGCAACCAGGACGACCACAGTAAAAACTGGGCGTTTCTGCAGGATGATCACGGCCAATGGAAACCAGCACCGTTTTACGATGTGACCTTTAGCCCCCACCCTTTTGGAGTACACGCCACTGCCTATATGGGCTTTGGCAAGCAGCCCTCGCTAAAAGCCATCCAACAGCTCGCCACCCATGCAGGCTTTGCCAACTGGAAACAGGCTCAGCCGCACGTTCAGAAGATCGCGGACGTTATTGGCACCTTCCCGGCTGTGGCAAAAGACCGGGGTGTGAAAGCCAGCACCATCGAGCTGATCACCCAGCGATTGAACGAAGCTTGGCAGGAGAATAAGGGGATTTTAATCAGTTGAAGATCGGGCATTTGATGTTATCTGTCTCTACTGAATCAACGCACGCACGCCCGATAGCTGTTCGGCTCAAGCCAAAGCTGCTTCCAGAGATCGCCCTCAAAAGCTGCTTCCAGAGATCGCCCTCAAAAGCTGCTTCCAGAGATCGCCCTCATCTGTCGATACGTCGCGACAATGGCCTCAACTTCGATTGTGCTCAAAGGTGCCACTCGACTCATATCATTTCACTCAATATTCTGAATCTGTTCCCGCATCTGTTCGATCAGCACCTTCAATTCCACCGCGCAGCGGGTCGTCTCGGCGACGACGGATTTAGACGACAGCGTATTGGCTTCGCGGTTGAGTTCCTGCATCAGGAAATCCAGACGACGACCTTTGGGGCCTTTCTGTTTCAGTTGACGACCGACTTCATCGACATGGGCCGTGAGGCGGTCCAGTTCTTCGTCCACATCGGCCTTTTGCGCCACCAGCACCAGCTCGGCTTCAAGGCGTTGGGGATCGAGGTCGGTCTTGGCGATCTCTAAACGCTCCAGCAGGAGGCTGCGCTGGCGCTCAAGAATCTGCGGTAGCAAGCTGCGCACGGTGGCTACCTGCTCGCTTACGGCGGCAAGCCGGGTGGTGATCATGACGGCGAGTTTCTCTCCCTCACGGGCGCGGGCGTCAATGAGCTCATCCAGCGCCTGGTCGAACAGCGCCTTCGCAGCCGAGGTAATGGCCTCCTGATCAAGGTGCTGGGTTTCCATGACCCCGGGCTGGTTGAGTAACGCAAGGGTGGTCGGCGGCACGGCGCTGGGTACCTGCTGTTGAATAGCCGCCAGCGCATCGGCGATCTCTTTTAGCCGCTGAGTATTCACGGCAGGCGCCTGATGGGCCTCGGCGGCCTCAAAGCGCAGGCTGCACTCGACTTTCCCCCGTGCCAGCCGGGTACGCAGCGCTTCTCTCAGCGTCGGCTCCAGGTCGCGCAGGGCATCGGGCAGGCGGAAATGCGGTTCTAAATAGCGCTGGTTCACCGAACGGATTTCCACTTGAAGCGTGCCGAAGGGGGCCGCCTGCTCGGTGCGGGCGAAGGCGGTCATGCTGTGTACGCGGTTTGAAGCAGCCATGGTACATCCTGTTAATGAACAACGGTCTATATAGCATTGCGAACAGTCTAACCGATAGCCCCATCAGCGCACGCCCAGACGTGTACAATGGTGGGCTTTTCCTTGTTACGCGTTTATTGAGAGGTATTATTTGTGAGCAGTGCTAAGCGTCCTGATGTTGTGCGTCCCAGCGGTCGCGAGGCCGACCAGCTCCGTGATATTCGCATAACCCGCGATTACACCCGCCATGCGGAAGGCTCGGTCCTGGTGGAATTTGGCGATACCAAGGTGCTGTGTAATGCCAGCGTGGAAGCAGGCGTACCGCGCTGGCTGCGCGGTAAAAATCAGGGTTGGATTACCGCCGAGTACGGCATGCTGCCCCGCGCCACTCACTCACGCAGCGACCGAGAAGCCACCCGCGGCAAACAGGGGGGGCGTACGCTGGAAATTCAGCGCTTGATAGGCCGCAGCCTGCGCGCCGCCGTGAATTTGAAAAAGCTGGGTGAGTTCACCATTACCGTCGATTGCGATGTCATCCAGGCCGACGGCGGCACCCGCACCGCCGCGATTACCGGCGGCTGTGTCGCGCTGGTGGATGCCATCCGCTACCTGCAGCGGGATAAAAAGATCAAAGGCGACCCCTTCAAGCAACTGGTCAGCGCGATTTCGGTGGGTATCTACAAAGGCGTACCGGTGCTTGACCTGGACTACCCGGAAGACAGCAAGGCCGATACCGACCTGAACGTGGTGATGACCGAAAGCAGCGAGTTGATCGAAGTACAGGGCACTGCCGAAGCAGGCGCATTCAACCGCGCCGAGCTGAATGCCATGCTCGATCTGGCCGAGAAAGCTGGCGACGAGCTACGAGAAAAGCAGCGCGAAGCGCTGGGTATTCGAGGCTGATCAAGCGCTGACCATAACGCCACAAGCCGACCCAAGGTCGGCTTGTGGCTATTACCTGCGAACAGACAGCGACGCGGGAAATACGCGTCTAGAGCGCCAGGTCGTACTCGACGATCAATGGGGCGAACTCGGAGAAGGTCGCGTCGTAATCGATCCACGCGTCGACCACGTGGCGGCGGAAGTTGGGACCGACCAGTTGGTAGTCGATTCGCCAGCCTTCCTGGCGCTCACGGGGAACTTCCTGGTGAAGCTTAGGCCACCAGGTATATTCACCAGCGTCGCGGTTGATTTCGCGGAAGGTGTCGATAAACCCGGTTGGGCCAAGTACCTGATCCATCCAGGCGCGCTCTTCCGGGCGGAAACCCGAGGTGAGCTGATTGTCGGACCAGTTGGCCAGGTCGACGGTCTTGTGGGCAATGTTCCAGGTACCACAGATGATGTATTCGCGGCGTTTGCGCGACATCTTGGTCAGGTACTCCTGGTATTGGTCCATGAACGCCTGTTTGGCTTTTTGGTCGCTCCCGTCGGGCATCAGGAAGGTCGCGATGCTGAAACGGTCATAGTCCGCCTGCAGAAAGCGCCCTTCGTGGTCACACTGGGGGAAGCCAAGGCCGTACATGATCGCCTTGGGGATTTGACGGCAATACAGTGCCACCCCGGAGAAACCATCCTCTTCGGCATCCAGGAAGTAGCCTTCATAGCCTTCCGGATACAGAATATGGTCGCTCAATTCAAAACTTTTTGCCTTGATGTTCTGCACGCAGACCACGTCGGCATCCTGCTGAGCCAGCCAGTCCAGGAAGCCACGGTCGACGGCATCACGTATACCATTGACATTAATGCTGGCAATTTTCATAAATCGTCCCTTTTGCGTCGCTGCTGTATGATACCCGACGTTTAGACGTTTGGGTAAATAGACAAACCAAATCTTGCTATTTACCTGCTTTTTATTGTTGCCTTTGCCCCAACTTTTGATCGACAAGGGAAGACCGCCGTGGCCACCACTCTACAACCCTACCAGCGCGATTTCATTGCTTTTGCCATTGAGCAGGGGGTGCTCAAGTTCGGCGAATTCACGCTTAAATCCGGGCGTGTAAGTCCTTACTTCTTCAATGCAGGCCTGTTCCAGACCGGCCGCGCGCTCGCCAAGCTGGGCCGCTTCTATGCCCAGGCGATCGTCGATAGCGGCCTTGAGGCCGATGTGCTGTTTGGCCCGGCGTACAAGGGCATTCCCCTGGCGGCGGTAACTGCCGCGGCCCTGGCTGACCACCACGACCGCGACATCCCCTACGCCTTTAACCGCAAAGAGGCCAAAAGCCACGGGGAAGGCGGCAACATTGTCGGCGCACCGCTTGCCGGTGATATTCTGATTATCGACGACGTGATTACCGCAGGCACCGCTATTCGCGAGGTAATGAGCCTGATCGAGCAGAATGGTGCTCGCGCAGGGGGCGTGATCATTGCCCTGGACCGTCAGGAGCGTGGCCAGGGCGAACAGAGCGCGATTCAGGAAGTGCAGTCTCAGTACGGCATGCCGGTGGTCAGTATCGTGACGCTTGAGCAGGTGCTTACCTATCTAGAGGAGCATGCCGGTGGCGAGATGCTGGCCTACGCCGAGGCCGTTCGGGCGTATCGTGACCGCTACGGAATTGCCGACTAAACGGCTAGAGTACGAGGGCGCCTGCGTAGTCTTGCTGGCGCCATGCCTCATAGCTCACGATAGCCACCGCGTTGGAGAGGTTGAGGCTGCGGTTATTGGGCTGCATGGGAATGCGCAGCTTTTGCTCGGCAGGCAACGCCGCGTGAACCTCGGGCGAGAGCCCGGCGGTTTCCGAGCCGAACAGCAGCACATCGCCTGGCGCATAGGGCGCGTCGCTATGGGCGCGGGTGCCTTTCGTGGTGATTGCCCAGATGGTGCGTCCCTGCATGGCGCTTTGAAAGGCGTTAAAATCAGCATGGCGCGTCACATTGGCAAGATCACGGTAGTCCAGCCCGGCGCGGCGCAGCTTTTTCTCTTCCAGATCGAAGCCCAGTGGCTCGATCAGGTGTAATCGGCAGCCGTTGTTGGCCACCAGGCGCATGATGTTGCCCGTATTGGGCGCCATCCGCGGTTCAAATAAAGCGACTTCAAACATTAACACCTGCCTATTGTTAGCCCATTATGCGTCTACCCAGCGCCGATGATTATAATCGAAACCGCCCTGCAACACGTTAGAGGTTACCCGTCGCCATGACGCCCCAGCCGCCAAAGAGCATCCTTAGCCGCATTAACGGGCTCAATCCGCGCCAACAGGAAGCCGTGCGCTATATCGATGGGCCCTGCTTGGTACTCGCAGGGGCAGGCTCCGGCAAAACCAGCGTGATTACCACCAAAATCGCTTACCTGGTGCAGGAATGCGGCATGAGCGCGCGCAAGATCGCCGCGGTGACCTTTACCAACAAGGCCGCCCGGGAGATGAAAGAGCGCGTCGGGCAAATGCTGCACGGCAAGGAAGGCCACGGACTGACGGTTTCCACCTTCCACACCCTGGGGCTGAACATCATCCGCGGTGAGCTGAAAACCCTGGGCTACAAACCCGGCTTTTCGCTCTTCGACCCGGAGGATGCCAAGGCGCTGCTGCGCGATTTGATGAATAAGGACGCCCAGGTAGACGCCGAACAGATCAACGCGGTGCAGGGCAAAATTTCCCAGTGGAAAAACGACCTGATGCTGCCCAGCGATGCGCTGTCGTTTGCGGCGGATGACGACGAGCACTTCGCCGCACGGGTCTACGAAGCCTATGTTCGCCATCTGAAAGCCTATAACGCGGTGGATTTTGACGACCTGATTCTGCTGCCAGTGGTCCTGCTGCAGCGCGACCCGGAAGCCCTGGCCCGCTGGCGCCGCAAGATCCACTACATGCTGGTGGATGAGTATCAGGACACCAACGTTTCCCAGTACCTGCTGGTGAAGCTACTGATGGCTGAACGGGCCACCTTTACCGTGGTGGGCGACGATGACCAGTCGATTTATGCCTGGCGGGGTGCCCGGCCGGAAAACCTGATCACCCTGGGCGAAGACTTCCCGCGCCTGAAAGTCATCAAGCTGGAGCAGAACTACCGCTCCACCGGCACGATCCTGCGCGCTGCCAACACGCTGATTGCCTATAACCCCCACGTCTACGAAAAAACCCTGTGGTCGGAGATGGGCGACGGCGCCTCCATTCGGGTCATCGTCAATCGCCACGAGGAAGCCGAAGCGGAGCGCGTGGCCAGCGAAATGTTTACCCGGCGGATCAAGGAAAAAGCCGAATGGCGGGACTTTGCCGTGCTTTACCGGGGTAACTTCCAGGCACGGCTGCTGGAGTTAAAGCTGCAGCACTACCAAATCCCCTACAAGCTGTCCGGCGGCACGTCGTTTTTCTCGCGCAACGAGATCAAGGACACCATGGCCTATCTGCGGCTGCTGATTAATCCCGCCGACGACAACGCCTTTTTACGCATCGTGAACGTGCCGCGCCGGGAAGTCGGCCCCGGTACCGTCGAGAAACTGGCCAACTACGCCACCGAGCGCTCGATTTCGCTGTTTGCCGCCTGCCATGAGCTTGGCCTGGAGCAGGTGCTGCCGACCCGAGCCGTGGAGCGGTTGTCGCGTTTCACCCACTTTATCGACGGCGTACGCAAACGCATGGACCAGGGCGATGCCATTGCCGCTATCCGCGACATGCTGCGGGACATGGATTACGAGGCGTGGCTGTACCAGAACGCCAGCGCACCGACCGTCGCCGAGCGACGCATGGCCAACGTGTGGATTTTGATCGACCAGTTGGAAAAGTCGCTCAACCGCGACCCGGAAGATGATACCGCGTCCGAAGCCACCGAAACCGACAGCGTGGAAGCGGCGATATCACGCCTGGTGCTGCGCGATATCCTCGAGCAACAGGCGGAAGAAGACGACTCTGACCGGGTGCAACTGCTCACCATGCACGCCTCCAAAGGGTTGGAGTTTCCCCACGTTTATCTAATGGGCCTGGAAGAAGACCTGCTGCCTCACCGCAACGCCATTGAAATGGACACGGTGGAGGAAGAACGTCGCTTGGCCTATGTGGGCATTACCCGCGCACGGCGCACGCTGACCTTGACGCTTGCCCGCCAGCGCAAAGCTTACGGCGAGTTGATGGACTGCCAGCCCAGCCGCTTCCTGGACGAATTGCCTGATGAAGACCTGGAATGGGAAGGCCGCGCCGATAAGGAAGACCCGGAGAAAAAGCAGGCCCGGGGGCAGGATGCCATTGCGGGGCTGCGTTCTTTACTTGGCTGAGGGGTACTTTAAACCAGAAGTACAAGCGAGATTCGGCGCTTATAAATTATCCACAGGCTATCAGCCACAACCGCTTGTGGACAATTTAAATAAGCACAAAGAGCAACACTCTGTTTATTCGGCCTCGGCGACCATATAGTCGACAACCGCCTGGATTTCTTCGTCGGAAGCGCTACTGCCCCCGCGCGCGGGCATGGCGCCTTTACCCTCATACACGCTTTGGTAGAGAGCCTCGGTGCCTTGCTCAAGACGAGATGCCCATGCCTCGGTGTCCCCTAGCCCTGGCGCTCCCGCCGCGCCGCTATCGTGGCACGCCGCACAACCGATACTGCTATACAGCGAGGCGCCATCCAATTCTCCATCACCGCTTTCAGCATTGGTGGCGGCTTCTGCTTGCGCTGCTTGGGTGCCACAATCCTGGCCCTGTAAACAAACGCTACCTACCGGCGCCAGCCGCTCCGCAATCGCCTCCCGGGAGGCTTCATCAGCGACGGCACCCGACCCGCTCAGCATGGCAATCCCAAGCGCAACAAGACCTTTTGCTATCTGCTTAACGTTCACTCGCACCACCTCTTATTTATTATTGTCGGCGTCTGGGCGGCTGAAGTTCAAAGGCTACCAATACGCCTACTTAATGAATATTAGCAGTATAGTGGTAATTCAAAGTGCCACAAAACCCGCCGGGCCTGCCGGGTCAACGCGGCAACGACGCCTGGCACGGCTAGCCGTGCCAGGCCATGACGTATTGCTGGGCATATTCGCTGAAGCCAGCGCGCCTGTAGAGGTTAAACGCCGGCAGGTTTTCATGATCCACCGATAGCAATAGCTCCAATGCGCCCGCCTGCTGGGCAAGGGCCAAGGCATGGTTGAGAATATGGCCGCCCAACCCGCGACGTCGCCACTCAGGCACCAGCCCCATCAGCATCAGCTCCCAACGGTTAATCTCGCTCCGCGGTGCCAACAGCAAGGCGCCGATGGGCGACGGCGATTCATCCGCATACAGCGCATGCCAGTGAACGGGCGCGTGAGAATCTTGCCCATAGAAACCTGCCAGTAAGTCATTGATCGACAAGATGTCGCGCAACTCACGGCAGTCCAGCGAATCCTGCCCAACCGCGGCCATCAACGCATGCTCCTGAGCCGCTGTCAGCCGATCCCATGGTGCCCAATGCAGTTGGGTGAACGGCGCCGCGGCAGGAAAGCGCTGGCCCACATCCGCTTTCAAACAGCGCAGCGATACGAGCGGCTGCATGCCATGAGCGATTAATTGCGCTCGCTGGTGGGTCGCCTCTGGCGCCAGCTCGATGTGACAAAGCGTTAAGCGTTGCTGCATGACCCAATGCCGCGCTGTCTCGATCAACGCGCTTATGTGATCACCCTGTGAATTGGGTAGCCACAACTGCGCCATATTCTGTGGCAGCCGCTGTACCCAGACAACGCCGTTGATACGCCCTCTCTCCAGGCTTACCCATAAGCTCTGCCAAGCCGTTTCCGGTTCCTTCAGCATCGGCTTCAGCGCCTCGGTCAATGCTTTCTGTCCCTTCGACGACTGCGATTTGGCCAGATGCAGAAGTGCCTCGCGGCGATGTTCAGGCGGGCATGGGATAATCTTTGAGATATGTGCCATAGACGCTACTATCGTTGTCATCCATTGTGTTTATCTGACCATCGTATTCATCTGAATCGGTAAACTCACCCAAGGACATCATCTCTCATCATGCGCATCCTATTGGTAGAGGACGATTCAAGTTTAGCGTCTGGAATCCGCCTGGCGCTTAAACCTGAAGGGTACACGGTTGACCATCTCAGCGATGGGGTGAGTGCCCGCTCAACGTTGCTGGAAGGGATGCCCTTCGATGCCGTGATACTCGACCTGGGGTTACCCCGCCTGGATGGCGTCGACGTGCTCAAAGCCGTGAGACGGGAAGGTAACCAGGTACCCATTCTGGTGCTGACCGCCCGTGATGCGGTCGATGAGCGAATTGCTGGCCTCGACGCCGGCGCCGATGATTACTTAATCAAACCGTTCGATGTCACCGAGCTTACCGCCCGGTTGCGCGCTTTATTAAGACGCAGCCATGGGCAGGCCCGTTCGCTGCTGGAGTGTCAGGGGATACGCTTTGATCCGGTCACTCTCAAGGTAAGTTATCAGGGACAAGAGGTGTCACTTTCACGCCGCGAACTGACGCTGTTGCAGGAATTCATGAGTCACCCTGGACGTGTGTTCACACGCGATACCTTAACCCAGTTGGTGTACGGATGGGATGAGGATGTCGAAAGTAATGCCATTGAAGTCCATATTCATCATTTGAGGCGCAAGTTTTTTCCCCATGTCATACGTACCGTACGTGGCATTGGTTACGTGATGGATAACCCCGAATGAGCTCGATTCAATACCGCACCCTCACCTTGGTGCTCCTGGTCTTTGGCATCAGTACGCTGGTGATCGGGGTGATCAGCTACCGCTATGCGGCGCATCAAATAAGCGAGCTTTCAGATGCTCGACTTGCCCAACATGCCCGGCTTCTCGAAGGCATGGCGCAAGCATCTGGACTGAGTAATGATCGCAAAACGATGCTGAGCAATATTGAAAACGCATTGCAGCGGGCCGAATCGGCCGATTCGCCCTACGGACACCGCTACTCAAGCCAGCTCGCCTTTCAACTGTGGGAAAACGATCAGCTATTGCTAGGTTCCTCAAATGCGCCCGATATCCCCCTCCGCCACCAGGACACGGGCTACGCGGACCTCACCATTGATCAACAGGCATGGCGGATTTATGTCTTGAATCAGGCAGAGACTAATCAACGAATTGTCGTCGCCGAACGCGAAAACAGCCGCGGTGAATTGAGCCGTTCGGTCGCCCTGCGCACCTTATTACCTGAGCTGATAGGCTTGCCCCTGGTCGCCTTGCTGTTGTGGTGGTGTATCGGCTGGGGGTTAGCACCCTTGTCGCGAATGGCCGAGCAGACGCGGACCCGCGGTCCCCAAAATCTTCAGCCTCTATCACTTACGTCACTGCCTCAAGAGTTAGCCCCAATCGCCAGCGCGTTAAATCAATTACTGGCGCGTATCCGTCAGATACGCACCCGCGAAGAGCGCTTTATCGCTGATGCTGCCCACGAATTACGTACGCCACTCGCCGTACTGGACCTGCACGCGCAAAATGCGTTGAGCGCCCATAGCCATGAAGACCGTAAAGAGGCACTTGATCACCTGCGCGACGGCGTTACCCGCGCCACGCGAGTGGTCAGCCAGCTGCTTGCCCTGGCTCGTCTGGCGCCGGAAACCGAGATACAGCGCCACTACCGTCCAGCCAACTTGCTCATCGAAGCACGTGAAACCCTCGCCGAACTCTCGCCGCTAGCCGCCGAACGCCAACAGCAGGTGACCCTGCATGCCGATGAAGCGCTGGACTGGCAGATGGAAGCGGAGCCCGGTGCCATTGAAACCGTGTTGCAGAATATTGTGGGTAACGCTTTCCAGCACACACCCACTAAAGGCGTTATCGACATCGCCTTAACCGCCACCGCTCATCACGTCACAATCTGCGTGGATGATCAGGGGCCCGGCATCCCGGAACAGGCATACTCAAAGGTGAGAGAGCGCTTCCAGCGTGCCGGGCCAGGCGCCGGGGCAGGCTTGGGGCTATCCATTGTTGACCGTGTCGTTAAACGCCACAACGGTGAGTTCACCATGACCAGCGCACCTCAAGGAGGACTGCGCGTATGCATTACACTTCAGCGTTTTCCATCTCGCCACGGAATGACCTTGATGCCCCCCGACGACTCTTAAGGTTGTCATAAGAATACCGTGCAAATGTGACGTAACGGCAGGACATCTATTGTTTGCCATTACATCACTTAACGCAGGTACTCTGATGAACCAGATAATCTTTTCCCCCAAACCTTTAATCCAACTGGGGTCAACGCCAACGCTGGTTGTCCCGAGGAAGCCGTCGTTATCGCCACAAAGCCCGGCTATCAGCGTTCTGACCGATTTTAGCCAGGTACGCCCCCAATGGGTTGATAGCGATACCCCGGTTGATCAGGCCCACCAAAAAATGCGCGATGCGGGAGTGCGGTTATTGTTTGTCATGGATAGCCATGAGCACTGTATTGGGGTGATCACGGCCAAAGAGATCATTGGCAAGCGGCGGATCAATATCGCCATGCAGCAACGCCAGCTGAGTCAAGAGGACATCACGGCCGAAATGATCATGACGCCCTGGCACAAATTAAGCGCTATGCCGCTTAACCAGCTCTCGTCGCTGAGCATCGAGGATCTAGTGATATCGATGGAGAGCTTTACGGATCAGCATTTGCTGATTATCGAACATGATGACCACCACAACCCCAGCATTCGCGGCATTATTTCAGCCAGCGATATTCAGGCGGCGATCGGTAAGACGATCAATACCATCCCGAGGGCACAAAGCTTTGCGGATATCTGCCACGTCATAACAGGCCACGATATTTAAGCAACGCACGGCTGTCATTCTCCCGCCCGCGCGTGTCAACGCGCGGGCGGTTGTATTGATACGGGGCTAAAACAACCCGGCATTTAACCAAAGGTGGGTAAGAATACTGGCGATATAGCCCAGCATGATGGCTGGCGCCCAACGCAGATGACGGGCAAAGGTATAAATACCCCTGGCCTGACCCATCAGGGCCACGCCCGCGGCAGAGCCCATGGATAACAGACTGCCCCCAACACCTGCCGTCAGCGTGATCAGTAACCAGTTACCCAGCGACATGTCCGGTTCCATCGAAAGCACCGCGAACATCACCGGGATGTTGTCCACCACTGCGGAAATCAAGCCCAATACCACGTTGGCCCACACCGGATTCCAACTGCCGTATAGAGTCTCCGACAGCAGGCCGAGATAGCCGATAAAGCCCAGGCCGCCCACACACATCACCACGCCGTAGAAAAACAGCAGCGTGTCCCACTCTGAGCGGGCAATCCGGCTGAAGATGTCGAAGGGAACAACACCGCCCAGTTGCTCGAGTTTTTTCCAATCGCCGCGGCGGGAATAACGCTCACGCTTGCGTTCCAGGGAGCGTGGCAAGCTGCGGCGCAGGTAGTAACCAAAGAACTGCAGCAGACCAAGACCGAACATCATGCCCATGGCAGGCGGCAAATGCAGCACAGAGTGGCAGAGCACCGAAATCGCCACGGTGATCAGGAACAGCACGACAATACGCCGCGCGCCGCGCTTCAACCATACGTTTTCCGACAATGCTTCAGGTTTTCGATTGCGAATAAAGCAACTCATGATCACCGCTGGCACCATGAAGTTGACGATTGACGGCACCAGCAAATGGAAGAAATCACCAAAGGCAACCTGGCCGGCCTGCCAGACCATCAGCGTCGTGATATCGCCGAAGGGGCTGAAGGCGCCCCCCGCATTGGCGGCCACCACCACGTTAATACAACAAAGGCTGATAAACCGATCATCGCCCTCAGCCACCTTCAGGACCACGGCACACATCAGCATCGCCGTGGTCATGTTGTTGGCGATCGCCGATATACCGAATGCCAGGACGCCGGTAATCCAGAACAGGGTGCGATAGCTAAAGCCTTTACGCACGAGCCAAGAACGCAGCGCATCAAATACCCGGCGCTCTTCCATGGCGTTGATATAGGTCATCGCCACCAGCAAAAACAGCAGCAACTCAGCGTATTCCAGCAGCGTTTCACGGAAGGCGGTTTCCGCCTCTTGGGGCAACCCCGCCTGGACGTACACCCAGGCCACCAATGCCCAGATCAAACCAGCAGCCACCAATACCGGCTTTGATTTGCGCATGTGCAAAAGCTCTTCGGCCATGACTAACGCATAGGCGAGCACAAATATGGCCACAGATAAGATACCGGCGATAGAACGGGTTAGGTCGAGTGACCCGGCAGCGGCATAAGATAAGGAAGGTACAACGAGGCAGCAGAATGCAAACAACAGGCACATCGCTCGGCGGCTATGGCGCCCGGCGATGTGGTAATCGGGTGGTTTCATGGCGGAGAAGTCCCTGCGGTAGAACGGAGGAAGGATAAACCGCCACAATAATAAGCCGACTAATAGAATGGAGCAATGCAACATTGCAATCAACGAAGCGTAACGGGTAGATCAGCAGGACAAGCTGCTTCGTTTGGTCGATGACATGGGTCAGGAACTCAAGTGCAGGTACCATTTTATTAATGAACCTGACGTTCCTTTTACTCTTCCGGGATAGCCAAGTTTTCTATAACGCTTTGTTAAAAAATATCTTTAATGTCAGTACTGAGAAATCTCATACTTACAGCCCTCTCTTTAACACACTGTAACTTGACTTTACATTCCTCCAGGATCGACCAACACTAATCACACCCCAGCCTGCGATAGTGCCGTATGTTAGAAATACTCACCCATTCATTCTCAGCCTAAAACTTGAAAAGGGTGCTTTCTATCGGGGCTTGAAAAATGATGATGCGCGGTTGCAACGCCGTCGCAAGAATTTGCCTTACGCATGGCCTGATCACTATTAGCAGTGGTTGCCAGTAACCACGAGGTAACGTCATGATCGAGCCGACCAGGCAGCTCATAACAGCCGGAAACACGGCGTTTCTTCAGAACACCATAAAACAGCTTTTAGGGTATGGCTGGTCAATTAACCATGCTGTTAATGCTCATAAAGCAATAGAATTGCTCGACAATAAGCCTTGTCGAGTTGGTTTGATGGCTATCGATCCATCAACATCCACCCTTCCTTTGGAAATCGATAGTAGCCCCCGGCTGGCAGACATCTCTTGGGTAGCCATTATCGAACGTAATGGTTTAAGTCACGAGAAAACTCGCGAGCGGATTTTTAATACTTGTTATGCCTATCAGGTCCATCCCGTCGATGCGAGAAAACTCGATACCTTGATGGAGAGTGCACTGGCAATGGCCAACCTCAAAGGCACTCCTCCCATCCCGACACTTTCCTGTCTGGGCGATGAATATCATATCGTTGGCGATAGTCCGACCATGCAACTGCTCTATCGAACGATCGCCAAAGTGGCTGCTACCAGTGCACCTGTACTGATTACCGGAGAATCGGGCACGGGAAAGGAACTCACGGCTCATGCCATTCATACCCATTCACCCAGACGCCATGGGCCATTTAACGTTGTTAATTGTGGCGCTCTACCCTCCGGTCTTATCCAGTCAGAACTCTTTGGGCATGAGAAAGGAGCCTTCACTGGGGCTAATCAGCGCAAGGTCGGCATCATAGAGAATTCACAGGGAGGTACTCTGTTTCTCGACGAGATCGGGGACCTGCCTCTGGATTTACAAGTCAACCTGCTTCGCTTCCTGGAAAACCTCAAAGTGCTTCGAGTCGGCGGGCTTAAAGAGATCCCTGTCAATGTCAGGGTGTTGGCCGCCACCCACGTCGACCTTGATGAGGCCGTCAGCAGGGGCGATTTTCGTGAAGATCTCTATCATCGGCTCAATGTGCTTCAAGTCAGGGTACCGGCGCTGAGAGAGCACCCAGAAGACATCGAAGCTCTAGCCCACTTTTTCTTCCAGAAGTTCTCGACCGAAAAACCAACCCGAGTCGGTGGATTCAGCCACCAATGTATCACTGTCATGCGTCAACACCACTGGCCAGGCAACATCCGCGAACTGGTCAACCGGGTTAGACGTTCCATGGTCATGTGCGAGCACCGGCTCATTACCCCTGCCGATATGGGGCTGGAAAGGCGACATGGACTTTTCCGGGATGTTGATACCCTTCAGCAGGTTCGCGACGTGGCAGAGTTCGAGGCCATCAGGGCTGCCCTGGCACGCAACAAACACAATGTGCTGCGTGCATCGCTCGAACTGGGCGTCTCACGCGTCACCCTATACCGATTAATCGAAAAGCACGGTATCGAAAAGAATGGCTGTCCCGACGAACGGCAATCGATCCATGCCTCCTCCCGTTAGGATGAGGCACTACGCAAAAAAGAAAAAAGGAAAGAAACCATGACTCCACGTGGCACTAACATCCTCTATACCGCCGGCTTGGCATCTTTTATCAGTTGCACACCGGTACTGGCCCAACAGACAGGCGGGGACTCGCAGATCCAGCCCGTTGGACAGGAGCCCGACCAACAGGAGATCCAGCCAGACGTCCAGGCAATGGCAGAGTATGGAGGCGTATTGACGCCCAAAGGCAGGTTGGTTCTGGAGCCAGAATTCCAGTATTCCCACGAGAGCATTAACCGAACGACCTTCGAGGGTATCGAAGTATTGAGTACCCTGCTGATCGGGGTGTTTACCGCACAGGATGTCGACCGTGATAGCTATACGGCCTCTCTGACCGGGCGGCTGGGTTTTACCGACCGCCTGGAACTCGAGATGAAAGTGCCCTATGTCTATCGAGATGAGTCGAACCGCGTCACAGTCTCAGAAGTTAATCCCGATTTTACGTTGAACCGTGAGTTATCCAACAATGCGCTGGGCGATATCGAATTAGCCGCCCACTACCAGTTGAACCGTGGCCTGAATGGCATGCCCTACTTCATTGGTAATCTGCGTTATAAGAGCACCACCGGTGAAGGCCCCTTCGATATTCGCCGTAACAGCGCTGGCACTCCGCTGGAATTAACCACCGGCACTGGCTTTCACTCCTTCGAGCCCAGCCTTACCATGCTGGTACCCTCCGCGCCTGCTGTCTATTTCGCCAATCTTGGCTACGTCTTCAATCTTGAAGATGATGTCAATCAGCAAGTTACCCAAGATGACGACGACCTGATCATAGGCGAGGTGGATCCCGGAGATACCATTCGACTGAGTTTCGGCATGGCCTACTCGATCAATCCAAAAACGTCCTTTACGCTGGGCTACAAAAACGACTTCATCGGCGAGACGACAACGAAGTTTGTCAATAACAGTACCGGTAACACGACTCAGGTCAGCTCAAACACTCTGAACGTTGGCTCCCTGCTCCTCGGGTGGTCCTACCAGTTAAATCCGGATGTCTCGCTCAACCTGGGCCTGGAGCTGGGCATCACCGATGATGCGCCGGATACAACCCTGACACTTCGCATGCCTATCGGCATGGGCATTTTTTAGCTAAAGGAAGAAACGTCGACAGCTGCCTCATCGGCAGCTGTCGTATCAGCGCAAGATACCTGAAAAGGAATCAACAATCGCGGCCCGTTGCCTGGCTGCCTTCAATGCTCCAATGTTGTTGAGTTGAACATCAACATTGATCCGCTGCTGTATATTCCGTCCAGAAGCATTGCTCACTACGCCGCTGACGATGGCGTCGCGAGTGATATTTTGCAAGGCTGCCGTAAAGCCTTTGGCATCGCTCAACGTAACGCCAGAAAAACCTGCCAGACCCGATAAATCCACGCCAGCTGGTGTCAGATCAGTGACGAGCACTCCCGTACCAGGCCCCACCTGACTGACTGAACCAGAAGGGGCGCGAAATGTCTGGGACACAACGTCGATGCCCGCCCTGGTGAAGTTGACAACCGACACCAGCTCAATGCTGTTATCGATCAGGGTCTGTAGCCTGGCCCCGAAGTCCACATCGAGCCCACCAAGACTGAATCCCGCTCGCAATTGATCGAGCTCTATCTCTGCAATAACGACGCCTCGACTAAATTCATCATTTACAGTCAATGAGGATACAACCTCAGTGTAAAGACTCACGGGTACTGGATAACCTGAAGAAGCTTCCCAATGGCTACTTGATGATTCTGACGCTGCATTGTTTGCCGGTGGGGAAGCTGCCCCAGTGCCAGTCGCCGCTATCATCAGCGCTGCACCGATCCATCGCCCGCCCCTTCGCCTCAGCATGGTGCTTGATTGAGATGGCATTTTCGTATTTCCTCATCATCGACCCATCTCATTTCTGGCGGGAAGGGTCAGCAGACTGGCACCTAGGCTTGAACGGTTCACTCCTACCGACAGAGGTGAATCGGGGCGCACGGCCCAATCCTGCTCGTTATTGAAGTTTTTCCGGGCAATCTCGATTTCCTCGCGCACGCCCAGAACCGTTCCGTCCCACAGCGATTCGAAGTGATCCTTGGGCACCACCTGGGTACCTGCCGCGGGATCCCCAATCAGAATATTATTGGCATCCACACCCTTTACAACCACAAAATGCTTGTAACCCGCCGTGTTCACCATCGTAATGGCGGGCACACCAATGCGAATAAAGTCATCCAGGCTGATTCTGAACCCATCGGAGTTGAGCCCCTGAGCATCCAGATATCGCTTCATATCCAACATGGAAAAGCCATGTCGCTGGATCTGCTCGGCATCCCCGGCTCGAATCATGCTTTCAAACACCTCTGCTTCTGAGGTCTCACGCTGATAATGAAACGTCAGCAAGGTCGCAACAGACGCAGAACCACAGCTGAAATCGTATTGCTGGCGAACCACTCTGTCCCAACCCTTTTCCTGCAGACTCTGGGCCTCGACCTGAAAACTACCGAAACGATTGAATATGGCGACCTGCCCGGCATGGGCAACCATCACGTTGCCAACAAGAAAGAGTGTCGCCACGCCACAGCAAAGTTGTCTATCTAGTTTCATGGCGCATCATTCCTTGTGGAAAACCCGATCAAGGCTCAGTTGGCGATAAAGACACTGATACCCACGGCATTGTTGATGGAATTCCCATTACCCGTCACGGCACTGAAAATGCCTGTGCCGCTATAGCTCCCCAAGGCATCTGAAGCAAAGCTGATATTGCCTGAGACCATATTTCCGCCAATATTGAAGGAGGTATCCGTCACCGATGCTTGCATGTTCTGGATGCTTTTTACCGTATTGAAATTGACGATCGCCTCACCTTCTCTTGCCCTCGCCCTATCCATTTCCTCGATATCCATCTGTTGCATCGCGGCAAAACCATTGCTGTTAAGCGCATGACTATCGTCGGCCTGGCTCTCTGTCATTCCCAGGACGATCATTAAAGAGACGAGCGTAATGACCGTCAGCGCACGCTGGGGACCAAGTAACTCGGATTGAATTGAACTGACTGAAGACACCTTCATGGCACTGGCTCCCGGCACCCTATCCATACGGACAGTTCATCGAGGGAGCCGATGGACTTGCGCCCACCGGCTCCCGGTTTATTAAAGCGCCATTAGCGCTCTAACTCAGTTGCCGATACTCACATTGCTGTGAGCCGCGACGTTGGTACCCGATACCTGAGCGTTGTACAGGCCGGTGGTCACGTTCATGTTGTTGATGCCGCCGAACACTCCTGCCGCTACGGAAACGCTGGCTGCACCCGTTGCCAATCTTGCAGCTCCGCCATTGCCACCGTTGCCACCACTGCCCCCGTTGCCAGCGACTGCAGTGGCATCACCGCCAATTCCCTGGCCGCTACCACCGTTGCCGCCGCTGCCTGCACCACCGTTACCGCCGCTAGCAGTCGCTAAACCTCCATCGCCGCCGTCACCACCGACGCCAGAAGCCGAACCGGTGCCGGAACCGGTACCAGAACCGTTACCGGCGGTTCCACCCGCTACGGCAGAGCTAGCGGTAGCGTCACCGTTGGTGCTATCACCGTTAGTAGGCGTATTGGTGTTGTCATCATCGAAGTCATCGCCGGTGACAGACGCATAGCCTTGAGCTGTGCCACCCTGGGCATCGGTATCGTCATTGGCAGCACCCGCATCACCGCCTTCGCCAGAGCCTTCACCGTATACATCAGCGTAGCCTTCGCCAGAGCCACCTTCGTAGCCATCACCACCATCGGCAGTCGCACTACCACCGTAGCCACCCTGGCCCTGGCCGCCGCCGCCACCGGTGCCTTCACCATAGCTATCGGCATAAGCATCACCGCCATCACCGCCAGAAGCGCCGGTAGCTCCTCTGCCACCATAGACATTGATACTTGCGCCACTGACGGTGGAGCTCATATCTTGCATCGAGATGACATTGGTGGAAGTGTTGTAAGATTCACTCATGGCCCAGGCATCCCCACCACGGCCAGTGGTGCCGCCGGTTCCGCCCATACCGCTTCCACTGGCAGCTCCGCCCGTGCCGTTACCACTGGAGAGGTCATTGTCATCGGAACTTTCATCAAAGTCGCCGTCGACATTGGCATAGACACTGCCACCGGTCCCCTGACCAGACCCACTGCCACCGTTTGCGCTTCCACTGCTGCCACCCGTCGCGGAGGCGCTTGAATCCACCGTCTGATCTACCTCTTCGGCTAATCCTGCGCTAGGGTTGGCATGCGCCGTAGAGATGGCCATCACAATGGCCAGTAGAGGCGTTCCTGCTACTACGAGATACTTTTTCATGTTCATGTCTCCGTTTGAATTGTCTGCTGCAGCCTGCGAACTTTCGCCATCGTCCCTAACGCTTAATTCTGGACCCTCGAATAACGCACCTTGCTCGCAGCCAACAACCCAGGAGCATGATCTATGCCAGTTGAAACCCAACTGGACGTAACTAATTATAAGAAAAGAAAATTTTTAAATAATGGACACTTTAATCCCCTCTAGGCCTTGCCAGGGCGTTTGTAACTTGATGATTAGTGTTTCATCCGCGGAACAGTTGAGCGATAAAAGCCCTAAATTTAAGAGCATTCTATTTAAAAACAGTTAATTAACAACATTCCATAAAGTGCAACGATAACGTTACACTAAGGAAGGAAAAACTGACGGGATCATTGATCAGATAGATAATTTTTTGGCTGATAAAGAAAGTACCAATGAGATAGTCACTGGCACTGAAGCTTTTATCAAGACGGGAGAGAAATTCTGGAGAATATCGCTTTTGCTTTTACTGGGATTAGCAAAGTCTTAAAAACATACGTCATGACGTATAAGCCACTGGGAAAAGTTGACTGAATTATTAAAGGAGGAGGGTAATAACATTTATGAAAACATTTATGAAAAAGGGGCAGCCATTGTCTTGTGGATGCCCCTTTGCCAGACGCTACTCTACCGTGACACTTTTTGCCAGGTTACGCGGCTGATCCACATCGGTGCCTTTCAGTACCGCAACATGGTAGCTCAACAGCTGAAGCGGCAAGGTGTACAGCAATGGGGTCAGCGCTTCGTGGATATGCGGCAAGTGCAGGATCCGAAGATCGTCGCGCTCCTCGATCCCTACCTGCTCGTCGGCAAACACAAACAGTTCTCCCCCACGCGCGCGCACTTCCTGAAGGTTGGACTTGAGTTTTTCCAGCAAATCGTCGTTGGGCGCCACCGAAATCACCGGCATATCAGCATCCACCAGCGCCAGCGGCCCATGCTTCAACTCTCCGGCCGGGTAGGCTTCCGCGTGAATATAGGAAATTTCCTTAAGCTTGAGTGCACCTTCAAGGGCCACCGGAAAATGCGCACCACGTCCCAAGAACAACGCGTGATGTTTTTCAGCAAATGCCTCCGACAGCACTTCGATTGCCGGATCTAACGCCAGCACTTGTTGGCAAAGTGCGGGTAAGGCTTTCAATGCCGATACGATATCGGCGTGATGATCATCGCGGCCATGTACCCTGCTAATTGACAGTGTCAGCAACATCAAACCGACAAGCTGGGTAGTAAACGCTTTGGTTGATGCGACACCGATTTCAGGCCCTGCCCGGGTCATCAGGGTCACATCCGATTCACGCACCAATGAGCTACCCGGCACGTTGCAAATGGCCAGGGTACCCACGTAATCCAGTTGTTTTGCATAGCGCAGTGCCGCCAGGGTATCGGCGGTTTCACCGGACTGGGAAAGCGTGACAAACAGTGTGCCCTCGGGTACCACGGGATAGCGGTAACGATACTCGGATGCCACTTCCACCTGTACGGGGATACCGGCATAGCGCTCTAACCAATAGCGTGCCACCAGCCCAGCGTGATAGCTGGTGCCACAGGCGATAATATGGATTTGCCGGGTGGCTTGAAAAATAGCCGGGGCATCGGGACCAAAGCTTTCAACCAAGACGTGATCATCGCTCAAGCGCCCTTCAAGCGCGGCCCGGATTACCTCGGGCTGTTCAAAGATTTCTTTGAGCATGAAGTGACGATAGTTACCTTTACTCGCCGCGCCATCACCATGCTCAAATGTCTGAACCGGTCGTTCAACCGCTTTTCCATGGCGGTCGACGATACGAATAGCGCCCTGCTCACGCAGCTCTACCAGATCACCTTCCTCTAAATAAATGAATCGGTCGGTGACCTGCAACAGCGCCAGCGGGTCGGAGGCCAAAAATGCTTCATCAATACCCACGCCAACCACCAGAGGGCTACCCTGCCGTGCACCGACGACAACGCCTGGAGAGTTAGCGCTCATCACACCCAGCGCATAAGCACCGCCCAAGCCGTTGACGATCTGCTGGGTGGCATCAAATAAACTAAGGCCGCTATCCAGTTTCTCGGCAAGTAAGTGAGCAATGACCTCGGTATCGGTTTCAGAGGTAAAACGGTAGCCGCTAGCTTGCAGCCGATCTTTGATGGCTTCGTAATTTTCGATAATGCCATTGTGTACAACGGCAACCTGATCACCGCTTTGGTGAGGGTGGGCGTTGGCTTCAGAGGGTTTTCCGTGCGTGGCCCAGCGGGTATGGGCAATCCCCGATTTCCCAGGTAATGCCGCTTCATCCAGCTTGCTTGAAAGCGCTGCCACCTTGCCTATCGCCCGGTGGCGGGTCAGCGAACAGCCATCGTAAACCGTCATGCCGGCCGAGTCGTAACCGCGGTATTCGAGACGTTTTAACCCTTCCAATAAGATACCCTGAACGTTGCGCTGGGCAACGGCGCCGACGATGCCACACATAGGCCTTCCCCTTTTCAGTCGTGATGCTTGAGTGGGCGCTTCCAGTCGCTTTTCTCGAGTTGCCGCCCCCGCGATACGGCCAGCGCATTATCGCTGACGTCCTTGGCGATAGTCGAGCCAGCCCCCACCGTGGCCCCTTCCCCAATGCTCACCGGTGCCACCAGAGCCGTGTTGGAACCAATGAAAGCATGATGGCCAATTTCGGTAAGGTGTTTGTTGGCTCCATCGTAGTTACAGGTAATCGTACCCGCGCCGACATTGACACCACGCCCCAGACGCGCATCACCCACGTAGCTCAAGTGATTAATTTTACTGCCTTCACCAACATCGGTATTTTTTGTCTCGACAAAATTACCGACTTTCGCCTTGACCGCTAGCCGGGTACCCGGGCGCAGTCGGGCAAAGGGCCCAATCTGGTTAAGTCCAGCTGCCACCGTTTGGTCGATGATACTATGCGCATCCACGCGGCTCTCGGCCCCGATCGTACTGTTTTTAATCACGCAGTAGGGACCAATTTGCACCCCCTCACCTAATTCGACCTCGCCTTCAAACACGCAGCCCACATCAATAAACACATCATGGCCACAAGTGAGGCTGCCGCGCACATCAAGGCGGGCCGGGTCAGCCAACGCCACCCCCTGTTCCATGAGCTTCTCGGCGGCCTGGGCCTGGTAGGCACGTTCCAGGCGTGCCATCTGGGCGCGGTTATTGACACCTTCGACCTCAATGGCGGTAGAAGGTTGGGCGGTGCAAACCGCAACGCCGTCGCTTTTGGCCATGGCAATCACATCGGTCAGGTAATATTCTCCCTGAGCATTATCCGCCGATAGCCGAGGCATCCAGCGTTTCAATTGCTCGCTGGTCATCGCCATCATGCCCGTGTTGCACTCGGTGATGGCGAGTTGCTCCTGGCTGGCATCTTTCTGCTCGACGATCGCCACCGCTTCGCCTTCTGAATTGCGCACGATACGCCCATAGCCAGCGGGGTCATCTAGCGTGACGGTTAAAAGCCCCATATGCTGATCATCCACCCGGGCCAGTAACGCCGAAAGCGAATCACGGTGGATCAATGGGACATCACCGTACAGCACCAGTACTTTGCCACTGCCCAACTGCGGTAGCGCCTGAGCGACCGCATGCCCAGTGCCTTTTTGCTCGGCCTGAACAGCAAAGGTCACGGGATAATCAACCAGTGCCTCGCGCAGCTGATCGGCACCATGGCCGATCACGACGTGAGTACGCGATGGACCTAGTCCGGCGGCCGTATCCAGCACATGCTGAACCATCGGCTTACCCGCAAGCGTATGCAGTACCTTGGGAATCTGAGAACGCATTCGCGTGCCTTTACCGGCGGCGAGAATGACAATATCGAGTTCTTGCATGTTAATTACCTGTCGCGGTTTTACGGTCGTCCGCACGGGCAGACGCAACCTCTATCTCTAACGACTCAATGAGCTCATCCCCGAAGTACTGCGCAAAGGCAGGGCTTGCGACGCTTCGCCATTGATCTCCCTCGCGTATCAGCATCAGAACATTCAGGTTCTGGTCGCGGGCCATCGCCATACCGTCCTCATTACCCGCCACCATCAGCGCGGTCGCCCAGCCGTCAGCCCAGGCGTTGGAGGGGTGAAAAACCGACACCGAAGCCAGGTCGTGGGTAATCGGCTGACCAGTGCGTGGATCAATCGTGTGCGAATAGCGCTGGCCATCAACCTCGAAGTAATTCCGATAGTCGCCTGATGTCGCCACCGAGATTGAATCAAGCGGCAGTACATGCTGGGCGCGCTGCTGTCCGTTCTCCGGCACTTCAATGCCGACGCGCCACGCGGTCTGTTCATCCAGGTCTCGAACGCCGCGAGTAATCAAATCTCCCCCCAGATTGACCAGATAATTCTCGACCCCTTGCTGATCCAGATAGGCGGCGACGCGGTCAGTCGCGTAGCCTTTGGCAATAGCCGACAGGTCAACGAACACGTCACGGATACGCCGCGCCTCAAGCGCCTGCGTATCCAGCTCAATAGCGTCAAAACCCACCTGCGCCAACCGCTCTCTGAGCTCTTGATCTGACGGTACTTCTTCAGGTCGAGCTTCAGGGCCAAAGCTCCAAAGATTGACCAGGTTGCCGATGGTAATGTCGAAAGCACCGTCGCTTGACTCGGCAATCGACTGGCTAATCGCCAATACGTCGATGAGTCCGTCGGACAACGGCTGCCACTCGCCTAATGGCGATCGATTGAAGGCCATCAACTCGGCATCGTCGCGGTAGGTCGACATCGATTGATCGACGCTTTCCAGTTCCTGCTCGATACCCGCTTCAATGTCGTTGACTTGTCCCTGGGTGAGCGAATCGGCCATTGTCACTTGATAGAAGGTACCGAATATATTGCCTTCCAGTTTAACCGGCGATTCCAGAGGCCGATCGGTTTCCGAGCAGCCTATCAACGCTATCGATAGCAGCACGATCACGCCGCAATAGCGCCACAAATGACGACCCTGTCGCATCGTTGTTACTCCGCCTTAACCATGAAAAAACCATAGCAGCCAAGCGCCCAAAAGTACGCGATATAACACAAAGGGCTGCATTCCCAACCGTTTGATCAACACCAGAAAAACATGAATACAGAGATAGGCGCTCAATCCGGAAAGCAGCGTACCAGCCAACATTGCTGATCCATCGACCGGGTTGGGTTGACCAATGAGTTCTATTGTTTCTAAACCACCCGCTAACACAATGACCGGAATGGAAAGTAGAAAGGAAAAGCGTGCCGCCCCTTCGCGGCTCATTCCCAGCATCAACGCGGCGGTCATGGTAACGCCTGAGCGCGACGTGCCAGGAATCAGTGCCAGTGCCTGAGCCCCGCCAATCCACAGCGCATCTTTCAACGTCAACTGATATTCGCTACGCGACCCACGTTTTTGCCAGTCGGCATAGCCAAGCCAAAGGCCAAAAACGATCAAGCTGACGCCGATAATCAGCGGCGAACGCATATATTCCGAGACCACATCACTCATTAAAAAGCCCACGGCGCATACCGGTAGCGTGGCGATGACCACCCAACCAGCCAGACGTGCGTCGCGGTCGACGTGGTGACCTTTCAGCGCGGCAACGCAGCTCAACATCATCTGCCACAGCTCAGCACGGAAATAGACCACGACTGCTGACAGGCTGCCCAAATGCAACGCTACATCGAAGGCCAATCCCTGATCTTGCCATTCGGTGAGCACAGGCACCAGAATCAAATGAGCCGAACTGGACACCGGCAAAAATTCGGACACCCCCTGCACCAGTGCTAATACCACGACCTGAAGCCAATCCATTGCTTATCCTCATCTACTCTCGGTTGAGGGGGTACATATTGGCGCTTAAGGATACACATCCTGAGCAAACTTGTCCGCCATTGGCATTCTCCGGCCGCTTGGGACTATAGAGCACGCCGGTGAGTGCGCTACAATAGGCCACCTACTCGCCAAGGGGCGTCCCTGCAAGGTACCTCATGACTCAGCGCGTCGACTCATCGGTTATTCAAGATACTCAGTTGCAAAGCCGCGAGGCAAAGCGTGTCACCTATATCGGTGCCTGGCTGGATGGGCTGCTGAGCATCGTTAAGGTCGTCGTCGGGTTGATGGTCGGTTCCGCGGCGTTGATTGCTGACGGCATTCATTCATTATCTGATTTGGTCACCGATGGTTTTGTCCTGGCGGCCATTCATTACGGCCGCCAGGAGCCGGACAAAGACCACCACTATGGTCATGGCCGGATCGAAACCCTTACCACGCTCCTGCTGGGAAGCGTGTTGATTTTCGTCGCGGGGGGTATTGCCTGGTCCAGTCTGGATCGTTTGTTTAGTGGCGCTGACGTTAATGCGCCGGGCGTGTTCGCCATTGTGGTGACGGTGATTGCATTGCTCAGTAAGGAGTGGATCTACCGTTATACCATGCAAATCGCCAAACGGGTCGGTTCCAAACTGCTTGAAGCCAACGCCTGGCACTCACGCAGCGACGCCCTTTCCACCGCCGTCGTCTTGATTGCCCTGCTCGGTGCCCAGTTTGGCCTGGGCTGGCTGGACGCCGTTGCCGCCATCATCGTCGGCTTGCTGGTCGGTAAAGTCGGCTGGGACCTGCTATGGGAGTCGGCTCGCGAACTGGTCGACACCGCCCTGCCCGAAGACGCTCAACAGCAGATGCATGACGTCGCCTGCGGCGTACCCGGCGTGGACAGCGTTCATGACCTGCGTACCCGCCAATCCGCTGGCTGGGTAATGGTCGATTTACACGTTGTGGTCGGCCCCAAGATCACCGTCTCGGAAGCCCATGAAATCGGCAATGAGGTCAGCCGCCGCCTGCGTCACCAGTTCCCTGCATTAACCGACGTCATATTTCACATCGACCCTGAAGACGACGCTGGCGAAGGCGACCCAAGCCGCTTTCCAGGTCTGCCCCTGCGCCCGGAAGTAGAGGCAGCGCTGGATGCGCGCTGGTACAAGCATCCGGTTTGGCGCACGCTCAACGAGCTACAGCTTCACTACCTGAACGAAAAAATCTCAGTATCACTGATTATAAACGACCCCGTTCACCAGCCGCCCCAGTGCCTTGCCAGCCAGCTAAAAGCGCTGGCCAGCGATATCGAATGGCTCGGGCATGTGGAAGTGATGTTTATTACCCGCGCCGCCAGTCACACCATGCGTTGAGCTCGGCGCTATCACCCTACGACAAAGGGGTGAGCACAGCGGTGGCAATACTGAAGTAAATCAGCACCCCAGAGGCATCAATCAAGGTGGTGACCAGCGGCGCCGAAGCCGTGGCAGGGTCAACCCGAAAGCGTTCCAGCACGAACGGCAGGCACATGCCGATCAGGCTGCCAAACATGACGATGGTCACCATGCTGAGCGCGACAATCATCGCCACCGCCTCACCACCGCGAAGTACCCCGATGGGCGCCACAGCAATCGCCATGGTGATCCCCAGCGAACCGGCCACCAACAGCTCACGGCCAAGCATTTTTCCCCAGTCCTTCACGCCGACATCACCGGTTGCCATCCCGCGAACCATCAAGGTAGCGGCCTGAGCGCCCGCATTACCGCCGCTACCGATCAGCAACGGCAAAAAGAACACCAGGGCGACCTGTGCTGCAATGGTGTCCTCGAAATAGGCAATGCCGGCACCGGAGAACAGGTTGGCAAATACCAGCAACACCAGCCAGAAAACCCGCTTGCGATACAGCGTCCAAAGCGGCACCCGGCTAACGCCATCCTCCAACTGGCCGATCGACATCCCCTTGTGGATATCTTCTGTCGCTTCCGACTCGGCCACGTCCATGGCGTCATCGTGGGTGACTATTCCCACCATCCGGCCATCAGCATCGATCACCGGCAGGGCCAGCAGATCGTAGCGCGCCACAATCTTGGCAACGTCTTCCTGCTCTTTATCCACCGGTGTGCTGATCACATCCTTGATCATGATGTCGTCGACCAGCGCGCCCGGGCGGGCCACCATTAGCTGGCGCAACGACATGGTACCTATCAACTGACCTTCGCTGTCGAGTACATAGAGCTGATAGACCGTTTCAGCGTCAGGCGCGGTCTGGCGCACCCGCATCATGGCCTGAGAGACCGTCATGCCGCTGGCAATGGCGACGTAATCCGAGGTCATGATGGCCCCGGCTGTGCCCTCCTCGTAGCTGGCCAATCGCTTGAGGTCTTCACGTTCCCTGTGGGCCATGCGCCGGAGCAGGGCTTCACGGCGGTCTTCATCGAGCAGGTTGAACAAATCGGCCCGCTCATCAGAGCCCATTTCTTCCAGCAGCTTGAGTGCATGAGTATCTGGAAGACTGCCGATGACCTCCAGCTGGCTTTCGCCGGGTAGATAACCCAAGACATTGGCGGCGCGTTCGGTGGACAAGACATCGAGTAACGCCAGCGCGTCAGCCAAGGCGTCATCCTCTTCGATCAGATCTTCGAGGATTTCACCGATATCTGCCGACCGGATCTCACTCAGACGTTCAGCAAACAGTGCCGTGTTCGGTGCGTCCTTTCCAAGCTCGTCGAGCAGCTCGGTTTTTATGGCTTGCAGCGTTTCATCATTTAATGACACGGCATTCTCCTTTTACGCTTGCGAAGGCCAGGTGGCGACAATTCCTTATCCTTGCATTGTGGCTGCCATTCGATTTCTATTTTATATGCTACCAGACAAAAAAAACGCCCCCTGAACCCTAATCACGGGTTCAAGGGGCGTTGTGGTTCACGCCAAGCGTGACGGTTTTAGCCTTTACCCGCTTTTTTGCGCAGCTGCTGGATCGTACGCAACTGGGCAACGGCTTCGGCAAGTTCCGCAGCAGCCCGCGTATAGTCGAGCTCGGATGTCTTGTCGTTAAAGGCTTTCAGCGCTTGCTGACGCGCTTCTTCGGCAGCCGCCTCATTGAGGTCGCTGGCACGCGAGGCAGCGTCGGCCAACACGGTCACGATATCTGGCTGGACTTCCATGAAGCCGCCGGTCACGAAGAAATGTTCCTCTTCGCCACCATCGTGAATCACCCGTACCGGCCCCGGCTTGAGTTCCGTCAGCAACGGCGCGTGACCGGGTAGAATCCCCAGATCGCCCGTGCTGCCAGAAGCAACCACCATCTCGACCGTTCCCGAGTAGATGGACGCTTCAGCGCTGACGATATTGCAAGTGAAGCTATTCGCCATAGCGAATCCCCCTAATGGACGGGATTACTTCTTCATCTGGTTGGCTTTCTCGACTGCTTCGTCGATGGAGCCGACCATGTAGAAGGCCTGTTCCGGCAAGTCATCGTACTCGCCTTCGAGGATGCCCTGGAAGCCACGGATGGTGTCTTTCAGCGACACGTATTTACCCGGTGCACCGGTGAATACCTCGGCCACGAAGAACGGCTGCGACAGGAAGCGCTGGATTTTACGCGCGCGGGCGACGGCCAGCTTGTCTTCGTCAGACAGCTCATCCATGCCCAGGATCGCGATGATATCCTTGAGTTCCTTGTAACGCTGCAGAACACCCTGAACGCCGCGTGCGGTGTCGTAATGTTCTTGACCAACCACCAACGGATCCAACTGGCGCGACGTGGAATCGAGCGGATCGATGGCCGGATAGATACCCAGCTCGGCAATCGAACGCGCCAATACCACGGTAGCGTCCAGGTGCGAGAAGGTGGTGGCCGGCGACGGATCGGTCAAGTCATCCGCCGGTACATAAACAGCCTGTACGGAGGTGATCGAGCCCGTCTTCGTCGAGGTGATACGTTCCTGCAGAACGCCCATCTCTTCGGCCAGCGTCGGCTGATAACCCACCGCTGACGGCATACGACCCAGCAGGGCCGATACTTCGGTACCCGCCAGGGTATAGCGGTAGATGTTATCGACGAACAGCAGAACGTCGCGGCCCTCGTCACGGAATTTTTCCGCAATGGTCAGGCCGGTCAACGCCACGCGCAGGCGGTTGCCCGGCGGCTCGTTCATCTGACCGTAGACCAGCGATACCTTGTCGATAACGTTGGATTCGGTCATTTCGTGATAGAAGTCGTTACCCTCACGCGTACGCTCACCGACACCGGCGAATACCGAGTAGCCGCTGTGTTCGGTGGCGATGTTGCGGATAAGCTCCATCATGTTGACGGTTTTACCGACACCGGCACCGCCGAACAGGCCGACCTTACCACCCTTGGCAAACGGGCAGACCAGGTCGATAACCTTGATCCCGGTCTCCAGCAGCTCTTCAGACGCTGCCTGGTCGGCATAGCCAGGTGCCTTGCGGTGAATCGGCATGCGCTCGTCTTCGCCGATCTCACCTGCTTCATCAATCGGCTCGCCGAGTACGTTCATGATACGGCCCAGCGTGGCTTTACCCACGGGGACCGAAATCGCAGCACCTGTGTCGGCCACGTCCATGCCACGCTTCAAGCCCTCAGTGGAGCCCATGGCGATGGTGCGCACCACGCCGTCGCCCAGCTGCTGCTGGACTTCGAGGATGGTCTCAACATCGGAGACCTTCAGCGCGTCGTAGACCTTGGGCACAGAGTCCCGCGGAAACTCTACGTCAATCACCGCGCCGATGATTTGTACGATACGTCCGCTCATCTTGGTTCCTCTCAAAAACCTGCAAATGAAACCTGTCTGCCGGGAGCCGCTAAGCGTCGGCTCCCTAGGCGTTATACGGCGGCAGCGCCGCCGACGATCTCGGAAATTTCCTGGGTAATGGCGGCCTGACGGGCCTTGTTATAAACCATTTCCAGATCGTCAATCAGATTGCCCGCGTTATCGGTCGCACTCTTCATGGCGATCATCCGGGCGGCTTGCTCGCACGCCACGTTTTCCACAACCGCCTGATACACCTGCGATTCAATGAAACGAACCAGCAGGCTATCCAATAACGCCTTGGCATCCGGCTCATACAGGTAGTCCCAGCTTCCGGGACGGGCGTTTTCGTCGTCTTGCTCTGCGTCTTCACCAATATCGGTCGACAGCGGAAGAAGCTGACGTACCACCGGTTGTTGCGTCATGGTGTTGATAAACTCGTTATGCACCACGTACAAGCGGTCGATATTGCCTTCATCGTACGCTTCGAGCATGACCTTGATACTGCCAATCAGACCTTCGACCGATGGCGCTTCGCCTAGCCCGCTCTTGGCGGCAACCAGGTTGCCCCCATAGTTGCGGAAAAAGCCACTGGCCTTCGCGCCAAGAGCGCAGAAGTCCAGCCCAGCGCCTTCCTGATGCCAGGCCTTGGCATCCTTCACCACGGCCTTGAACAGGTTATGGTTCAGACCGCCGCACAAACCACGGTCGGTGGAGACCACAATATAACCAACGCGCTTCACCTCTTTACGCTCGACCATATAGTCGTGCTTGTACTCGGGGTTGGCGTCGGCAAGGTGGCTGACCACGTTGCGAATCTGCCTGGCGTAAGGCTGACTGGCCTTCATCCGCTCTTGCGCTTTACGCATTTTCGACGCAGCGACCATTTCCATGGCACTGGTGATCTTCTGCGTATTTTTAATGCTCCCGATCTGGGTGCGTATCTCTTTTGCAGCTGCCATAGCGACCTACCTTTCGTTCGTGGCTCTCAGAAAGCATGCAAACCCGCCCAATACAGACGGGCCAGACATTACCAGCTCTGAGTCGCCTTGAACTTCTCGAGACCCGACTTCAAGCCGTTTTGAATCTCTTCGTTGTAGTCGCCGGTCTGGTTGATCTTGTCGAGCAAATCGCTGTGCTCGGCCTTCATGTAGTCGTGCAGGGCACGCTCGAAGTCCAGCACTTTGTTGACTTCGACATCATCCAGGTGACCTTCGTTGGCGGCATAAAGCGTAAGCGCCATCTCGGCTACCGACATCGGCGAGTACTGGTGTTGCTTCATCAGCTCGGTGACGCGTTGACCGTGCTCGAGCTGCTTGCGCGTGGCTTCGTCCAGGTCAGACGCAAACTGCGAGAATGCCGCCAGTTCGCGATACTGAGCCAGGGCAAGGCGCACGCTACCACCGAGCTTCTTGATGATCTTGGTCTGTGCCGAACCACCTACACGGGAAACCGACAGACCTGCGTTGATCGCCGGACGAATACCGGAGTTGAACAGGTTGGTTTCCAGGAAGATCTGACCGTCGGTGATCGAGATCACGTTGGTCGGAACGAACGCAGACACGTCGCCACCCTGGGTTTCGATGATCGGCAGCGCGGTCAAGGAACCGGTCTTGCCTTTCACTTCACCGCCCGTAAACTTCTCGACGTAGTCAACGTTCACTCGAGCGGCCCGCTCCAGCAGACGCGAGTGGAGATAGAAAACGTCACCCGGGTAGGCTTCACGACCCGGCGGGCGGCGCAGCAACAGCGATACCTGACGATAAGCCACGGCCTGCTTGGAAAGATCGTCATAGACGATCATTGCGTCTTCGCCGCGGTCACGGAAATATTCGCCCATGGTGCAGCCAGAGTAGGCCGCCAGGAACTGCATGGGAGCCGGGTCGGCAGCACCAGCAGCGACGACGATGGTGTGATCCATCGCGCCGTGCTCTTCAAGCTTGCGCACCACGTTGGCAATGGTCGACTGCTTCTGACCAATGGCGACGTAGACACAGGTCACGCCTTTGCCTTTCTGGTTGATGATGGCATCAATGGCAATGGCGGATTTACCAATCTGACGGTCACCGATGATCAGCTCACGCTGACCACGACCGATCGGCACCATGGAGTCAATCGACTTCAGGCCGGTTTGAATCGGCTCATCGACTGACTGGCGGGTGATAACGCCCGGGGCGACCTTTTCCACTGCATCGGTCAGCTTGGCATTGACATCACCTTTGCCGTCGATGGGGTTACCCAACGCATCGACAACGCGGCCGATCAGCTCGGGGCCTACCGGTACTTCGAGGATACGACCGGTACACTTGGCGGTCATGCCCTCTTCAAGCAACAGGTAGTCACCCAGCACAACGGCACCCACGGAGTCACGCTCCAGGTTGAGTACCATGCCGAAAACGCTGTTGGGGAATTCGATCATTTCACCGAACATCGCGTCTTCGAGGCCGTGAACTTTCACGATACCGTCGGAAACGCTGACGATGGTGCCCTCATTACGGGCTTCAGATGCGACGTCAAGCTTTTCGATTCGCTGCTTGATGATGTCGCTGATCTCGGAAGGATTCAATTGCTGCATGCCATGTCCCTCAGACTCAAGCGGTTAACGCGTCGGAAAGGCGGTTCAATCGTCCACGTACCGAACCGTCAATGACGGTATCGCCGGCCCGCAGGATGACGCCACCGATCAGCGTTTTATCCACTTGAGTGGTAATGGAGATTTCGCGATTCAGACGTTTCTTGAGCGCGTTCTTTAGCTTGGTTTTCTGCTTGCTATCGAGCTTGTAGGCCGATAACACCACGACATCAACCCGCTGTTCATGGTCGGCGCGCAGGCGCTCGAACTGATCAGCCATTGATGGCAGGGCGTTGAGCCGACCTTCATCTGCCAGCGTATCCAGAAACCGCCGTTGAGCATCGTCGCCTTGATCGGGCAATACACCCGCCAGCAACTCAGCTTTCTGTTCGGCTAGTAATTTCGGATTACCCAGCAGCCGATGCACATCACTGTCCGTGACGGCTTGGCTCAAAGAGGCAAGCGCTTTTGACCAGCTATCCAGCGCCTCATGATCACGCGCGTATTCAAACGCCGCCTTAGCGTAAGGACGAGCGACGGTCAGTAATTCCGCCATGATTCACCTCCTTACAGTTCGGCAGCCAGCTCATCGAGTAACTTGCGATGGGCTTGTTCGTCGACCGACGCTTCCAAGACGCGCTCAGCACCGATAATGGCAAGGTGAGAGACTTGGGCACGAAGATCCTCTTTAGCACGGTTCACTTCTTGCTCAATCTCGGAACGTGCGCTTGCCACCAGACGCTCGCCTTCAGCGCGGGCCTGATCGCGGGCTTCTTCAACGATCTGAGCAGAACGCTTGTTGGCCTGCTCGAGAATTTGGGAAGCCTGTTCCTTGCTCTCACGCAGGGTTTGCTCGGCTTTCTCCTGGGCGACTTCGAGATCGCGAGAAGCACGGCTGGCTGCGTCGAGGCCATCAGCAATCTTCTTCTGACGCTCATGGAGCGCGTTGCTGATCGGTGGCCACACATACTTTATGCAGAACCAGACAAAGATCGCGAATGCGATCGTCTGCCCAATTAGCGTCATGTTGATATTCACAGGAATGTACCTCTGACAGGTTCGTGGCGACCGGAGTGAAACAAAACCGAGCGGAATGCCGCTCGGCTAAGCTGTCATTAACCGGCAACAACGAAGATCAGGTACATCGCGATACCAACACCGATCATCGGTACCGCGTCCAGCAGACCCGCCATCAGGAAGGTTTTGGTTTGCAGCTGATCGCTCATTTCCGGCTGACGTGCAGTCGACTCGATCAGCTTGCCACCCAGGATGGCAAAGCCGATGCCGGTACCCAGGGCACCCAGGCCAATCATAATCGAAGCGGCAACGTAGATAAGTTCCATGGTATTGCTCCTAGTTTCTCAAGGTTAAGGTCAAGGTTGAGGGTTGATGTTAAAGGTTAACGTATTGCAAGCATTGCTCCGGTCAGTGATGTTCGTGGGCCGAGCTCAGATATACCACGGACAGCACAGTAAAGATGAAGGCCTGCAGGGTAACGATCAGGATATGGAAGATGGCCCACGGCACATCCAGCAGCCAGATGGCCCAGAAAGGCAGCATGGCGATCAGGATGAAGATCACTTCCCCGGCAAACATGTTACCGAATAGACGCATGGCCAGGCTGAACGGCTTGACCAGCAACGCAATGATTTCCAGAAGCAGGTTGAAGGGAATCAGCGCCCAGTGATTGAACGGCGTCAGCGACAACTCTTTGGCAAAGCCGCCTACGCCTTTCATCTTGAAGCTGTAATAGAGAATCAGACAGAACACGCCCAAGGCCATGCCCAAGGTGGCATTGGGGTCGGTGGTCGGCACGATTTTCATGTAATCAACGCCCAGGCGAGCAAACAGCTCCGGGAAATAATCCACCGGTATGATCTTGAGCGTGTTCATCAGCAGAATCCACACGAACAGCGTCAAGGCAAGCGGTGCGATAATCGGGTTACGGCCGTGGAAAGCGCCCTGTACCATGCTTTCGACGAACTCGAAGACCATTTCAACGGCGTTTTGCAGTTTACCCGGCACCCCGGTCGTGGCGACTTTACCGGCCTTGCGGAAAAGCCAGATGAATAACAGCCCCATGGCAATCGACCAGCCCATGGTGTCCAGGTGAACGGCCCAGAAGCCCATTTCACGTGCTTCTTCTGCAGAACTTGCCAGTGACCAACCGTTCTCGGGATGTTTACCAAAGGTCAGATTCTGCAAGTGGTGCTGGATATAGTAAGTCGGCGAGACTTCGTTTCCTGCGGCCATAGACTTGTCACCTCGATCAGTTGCGCAATTCTCTAGGCATCAGCCAGGGCGCTAGCCAATGCATTAGAACAACCGCGACATAAGCACTAAAAAAGAAAGCGGGGTTTGAGGGAGGTACTGTGCTGAGTACTATGGCAAACAATGCCACCGTCAAACCAAACTTGCCTGCTTCGGCGCGAAACAACCTGAGTGCATTGCGCGATGCAGGCGCACGCTGCTGGAAGATCGCCATCCGATGAACAAAAAATGCCTGGGGCAGAAAAGCTACCAGTGCCCCTAGCACCACCGATGTTGCGCTGCCGCTATCGGCGACGACCCACGCTAATAACGCCCCTGCCAATGCGACCAACAATTGAGCAATCGTCAACCGGATGACATAAGCCTGCCGTCGTAACGTTTCCAGTCGCTGCATGCCATTCCAGCCTATCGAGCTATGTCAAAAGCCATGTCTACAGGCAATGAACAACCTTGCGCAGCCTGCACAAATCTTGCGCGATTATAGGGAAGGGCTATGAGACCTTCAACCGAAGTTGTGGGTATTTCACGCTTTCAAGCGCCGATATGCGACCAAAGAGTGAAAAATAAGCTTTTTTTGCAGGTTTTTAATAAGCCTGCTATTTATTAAACGAGTAGCAGGCTATTTAATGTGTTCCAGAATACCGTCCAACTCTTCCAGGCTGGTATAGCGAATCGTGACTTTCCCCTTCCCCCTCTGACCATGGTCAATGGACACAGGAGCACCAAGCAGTTCCGCCAGCTGGGTTTCAAGACGCGCCACGTCGGAGGTTTTTGCCTGACGTTTGGGTGTGGGCGCTACCGGTTGGCTTTGTACTTTCTTGACCAAGGCTTCCGTGGCGCGAACGGTCAGGTCATTGTTGACCACTTCGTGGGCAACCTGGCGCTGTTGGGCGCTGTTCAGTGTCAGCAGGGCGCGCGCATGCCCCATATCCAGATCACCGCGTTCGAGCAGCGTCTGTACCTCATTATCCAGCGCCAGCAGACGTAACAGATTGGCCACCTGGGTGCGCGATTTGCCTACCGCATCGGCCATCTGCTGCTGGGTCATTTCAAACTCGTCGCCTAACCGTTTCAATGCCAGCGCTTCTTCAATGGCATTGAGGTTCTCGCGCTGAATGTTTTCGATCAGTGCCAGCGCCAGGGCAACTTCGTCGCTGACTTCCCGGATAACCGCGGGGATAACATCCAATTCGGCAAGCTGAGCCGCCCGCCAGCGGCGTTCGCCGGCCACAATCTCGTAGCGGTCTTCACCAATCGGGCGGACCACGATGGGCTGCATGACCCCTTGAGCACGGATCGAGTCGGCGAGCTCTTCCAGCGCTTCCGGCTGAATATCGCGGCGCGGCTGATATTTACCCCGTGATAGCTGGCCGAGCGGTAAACGTTCAAGTCGTTCCTGACCCGGTGAGGTGGTCGTATCCGCAGCAGCATCACTGTCTGCCGGTGAGGATGAACCCGCCGCCAATTCAAGGCTATCGCGGCGACGTGCACCAGCACCAATCAGAGCATCCAAGCCACGTCCTAGTGCGGGTTTACGCGTCATGGGCATTCCCTCGTGATAAATAGATCAGTCGTGGTGATTATAGCGCGAGTCGACGAATTAGCTCTTTCGCTAACACACGATAGGCCTGGCTGCCGCGCGAAAAGCGCGCGTACTGGGTAACCGGCAGACCATGACTGGGCGCTTCGGCCACTTTAACATTACGCGGAATCGTGGTTTTCAGCAGGGCATCACCGAAATAATCACGCAGTTGCTTGTCAACTTCACGGGTCAGGCTGGTGCGCTTATCGTACATGGTGCGCAGAATGCCGGAGACAGCCAGATCCGGGTTGATGCTCTGTTTAATCTGCTCGACCGTATCCAGCAACGCCGAAAGGCCTTCCAGTGCATAGAATTCACACTGCAGCGGAATCAACACGCCGTGAGCTGCCGTAAGGGCATTCACTGTCAGCATATTAAGCGACGGCGGGCAGTCAATCAGCACGACGTCGTATTGCGACAAAACGCCCGTCAGCGCCGTCGTCAAGCCGCTTTCGCGCTGATCTGAATGCATGAGTTCGACTTCCGCAGCGGTCAAGTCACCGTTGCTGGGTAACACGTCATATTTCACGGGCGGCTGCCGGACAATCGCGTCGGCGGCGCTCGCTTCTCCCAAGAGGACGTCAAGAACGCTTTTTTCCAGGCTGTGCTTGTCGATACCACTGCCCATGCTGGCGTGTCCCTGAGGATCGAGATCCACCAGCAGTACACGGCGGTCGAGTCCGGCAAGGCTGGCCGCCAAGTTGACGGCTGAAGTGGACTTGCCCACGCCGCCTTTCTGGTTGGTCAGGGCAATGATCTGGCTCACTACTCAACTCCTTGTGGGGTCAGTATCAACAGCTGTCGCTCGGCCGTCTCAAAGGGGACATTTAACGTGTGTCTTGCGTGAAGCCGAATATCACCCGGCAGATCGCGCAATTCTTCATTGGCACCAGGGCCTTTCATCGCCAGCCATTGCCCTTCGGCCGTCGGAAGTTTGCGCGTCAGATTAACAAAATCCACCAGGCTGGCGAATGCCCGCGAAACCACTTGATCGAAGACACTTTCAGCAAACTGTTCTACCCGCGCTTGAACGGGTGTCACATTCGACAGCCCTAGTTCCATCACCGCCTGACGCTGAAAGCGGACTTTTTTGCCGTTGCTGTCCAGAAGGGTCACGGATAGCTCGGGCTTGAGAATGGCCAGAACCAGTCCCGGCAGTCCTGGCCCTGAACCGACATCAAGCAGCCTGGGCCCTTCGACAAACGGCAGCACGGCGGCACTATCCAACACGTGGCGCGATACCATGTCGTTAACATCGCGCACTGCGGTGAGATTATAAGCCCGGTTCCACTTGTGCAATAGGGCGAGCAGCCCTAGCAACTGGTCATGCTGCCGGGCTGTTACGGGGGTGCCTAATGCGCTGAGCCCTTCATCCAGCCGTGTTGCCACCTGGCTGGGCAAACCGGAAAACAGCGTCGCTACGCTGCTCATCCGTTGGCTACCTCAGGTGTTGATATAAGCCGACGTTTCTTGAGCTGGATCAGCAAAATCGATACGGCCGCAGGCGTCACACCTGAAATACGCGCTGCCTGGGCGAGGGTTTCAGGCCGTGCTTCGCTGAGTTTCTGGCGAATTTCATTGGATAGGCCTTCAATGCCTTGATAGTCCAGATCAGCGGGTAGTGGCATTGCCTCATGGCGCTTGAGTTTATCAATCTCGTCCTGCTGACGATCGATATAGCCCTGATACTTGGCTTGAATCTGGACTTGTTCGGCGACAGCTTCGTCGGTCACCGGCGAGGCTTCCAGACCGGGAAGATGGGTCAAGGTCTCATAGGTCAATTCCGGGCGTTTAAGCAGATCGCTCAACCGGTATTCGCGGTTCAGCGCCTGGCCGGTGTGCTCGGCGATGACAGCGGCGGCCGGGCTTTTAGGCTGAACCCAGGTGCTGGCAAGACGGGCTGACTCGTGTTCGATGGCATCGCGCTTTTGACTGAATGCTGCCCAGCGCACGTCATCCACCAGACCCAATTCGCGGCCTTTTTCAGTGAGCCGGAGATCGGCGTTGTCTTCACGCAGTAACAGACGGTATTCCGCACGTGACGTGAACATGCGGTAAGGTTCCTTGGTTCCCATGGTGATCAAATCATCGACCAACACGCCAAGGTAGGCTTCGTCGCGGCGTGGATACCACGCCTCCAGCTGCCTGGCACGGCGTGCCGCGTTCAGCCCTGCGAGCAAGCCCTGAGCACCGGCTTCTTCGTAACCGGTCGTGCCGTTGATTTGCCCAGCAAAAAACAGGTTGTGGATAAATTTCGTTTCCAGGGAATGTTGCAAATCCCGCGGGTCAAAGAAATCGTACTCGATCGCGTAGCCTGGCCGAGTGATATGCGCGTTTTCCATTCCCTTGATCGAGCGCACAACCTGAAGCTGTATATCGAACGGCAAGGAGGTGGAAATCCCGTTGGGATACAGCTCATTGGTATCCAGACCTTCGGGTTCGATAAATATCTGGTGGCTTGATTTATCGGCAAAGCGATGGACTTTGTCTTCTATCGAAGGGCAATAACGCGGCCCGATGCCCTCGATTACGCCCGAATACATCGGCGAACGTTCGAGGTTCGCCATGATGATTTCATGAGTGCGCTCGTTGGTTTGCCCAATATGACAGCTCATCTGCTTGGGGTGCATGTCCCTTGAGCCGAGATAGGACATTACCGGCGTTGGCGTGTCACCGGGTTGCTCTTCAAATTGAGAGAAATCAACAGTTTTGGCATCAATGCGTGGTGGTGTACCGGTTTTCAGACGATCGACCCGGAACGGCAGAGCACGCAGTCGCTCAGCCAAGGCATTGGAGGGCGCATCGCCTGCTCGGCCACCGCGAGTTTGATCAAGCCCAATGTGAATCACACCGCCGAGGAAAGTACCGGTCGAGAGCACGACGGATTCACTGTGAAACCGAATACCGGTTTCCGTCACCACGCCCCGCACGGTGTCGTTATCCACAATCAGATCGCCCGCAGCCTGCTGGAAAATCGTCAGGTTTGGCTGGTTTTCAAGCATGCCACGGATGGCCGCTTTGTAACGTACGCGATCAGCCTGGGCACGGGTTGCTCGAACGGCAGGCCCTTTGCGTGCGTTCAAGACACGAAATTGGATGCCACCTGCGTCTGTGGCAAGCCCCATGGCGCCGCCCAGTGCATCAATTTCCTTGACGAGATGGCTCTTGCCAATCCCGCCAATGGCCGGGTTACACGACATTTGGCCGAGTGTTTCGATGTTGTGCGTAAGCAACAGCGTTTGACAGCCCATGCGAGCAGAGGCCAACGCGGCTTCAGTTCCCGCATGGCCACCGCCGATGACAATGACATCAAAGCGGTCAGGGTAATTCAAGAGACACCTCGTCTTGTGCCATCAGGCACGGATGAGTTGAGTCGGTGCATGAGCACCTTAATCCAATAAGCCCGCCAGTATAAACCCCTTGTGGGTAACCGTCAGTTTTTTCCACACCCCCATTGGCTCAGCAGCGCTTATTAATAACAACATAAATATTATATAAGAGAAGTTCTATTGATGTTGTTACTACTGGTGTGGACAAAATCTGTTGATAAGCAAATTAACTTTATAATTTTCAATATCTTATATTGTTGACTTTTACATGATTAAACGGCGGACTAACTGAGTAGAAACGGTGTTGGGCCTGTGGATGAAAGCTCGTTTTATCCACCGATGTGATGAGACACGGGTTTTCCACTCGTGTATACCGGAGTTGTTACCGTGACTGTGAACAAGTGGAGTAAATACGATCAATCCCGCTTGAAGGCGGCATGATGGTGGCTCGCGAGGGATTGAGGCCATTCAGAAAATTATCTTATCCACAGGCAAAAAAATGGCCTGTGGTGATCACAGGCCATTGAATGTCGTTTATCAAGCGTATTTTTTGGCTATATCAGTGCTTGAGTACCCGAGCCAAAAATGACTGGGTACGTTCGTGTCGAGGCGTATCGAACAGCTGTTCAGGGGGCCCCTCTTCCGTGATTTCCCCCTGGTGAATGAACACCACACGGTCGGCGACTTCACGCGCGAAGCCCATTTCATGGGTGACAATGACCATGGTCATGCCCTCTTTAGCGAGCTCTCGCATGGCATCAAGCACTTCGCCAATCATTTCAGGGTCAAGGGCCGAGGTAGGCTCGTCAAACAGCATTAACCGCGGTTCCATGGCAAGTGCACGGGCGAGTGCCACACGCTGCTGCTGACCGCCGGAGAGCTGACTGGGATACTTGTCTGCCTGGTCGGCGATGCCTACGCGGTCGAGGAGGCGCTTGGCAGCTTCCAGGGCGTCTGAACGGTTCCAGCCGCGCACTTTCATGGGCGCGAGGGTGACGTTGTCGATAACGCTTAAATGAGGAAAGAGATTGAACTGCTGGAATACCATACCGACTTCGGTGCGGATGGTTTGCAGTGCCTGGCCACTTTTGCCGTTGGGCAGCAACTCGTTACCGTCGACCTCCAGCGAACCGGACTGGAATTCCTCCAGTCCGTTGATGCAACGGATCAGTGTGGATTTACCTGACCCGCTGGCACCGATCACCACGACCACTTCACCAGGGGTGATGTGCATATCAATGTTTTTGAGTACGTGCAGGCTACCAAAGTGTTTATTGAGCTGCTGCATACGCACAATCTGCTGAGCATTGTCGTTCATTGTGCGTCTCCTTATTGGCCTACCAAGCCTTTGTTTTCAAGCTGGCGCAAGATGATTGAAAGGGTCCAGGTGATAGCGAGGTACATGATGGCCACCATCAGGTAGACCTCCATCGCGGTAAAGGTGCTGGCAATGTAAACCTGGCCCTGACGAACCAGCTCACCTACCCCGATCACCGAAAATAAAGAGGTATCCTTGATACTGATAATGCCCTGGTTGCCCAGTGGCGGGATCATGCGGCGAAACGCCTGGGGCCAGATGACATATCGAAACGCCTGGGTACGTGACAGCCCCAGCGACAGGGAAGCTTCTCGCTGGCCTCGTTCAATGGATTGAACACCGCCCCGCACGATCTCGGAAATATAAGCCCCCGAGTTAACGGCAATGGCCGCAATGCCCGCAACGAGAGCATTGATAGGGCTCCCCAGCAGTTGAGGTAGGCCATAAAAGATAAACAGCACCTGAACCAGAATAGGGGTGCCACGAAAGACTTCGACATAGACGATGGCGGGCCAGCGCAGCCAGCGGAGTGGGCTGATGCGTAGAAGGCCAAAAAAGATGCCGATAAAAAAGCCGATGGCGAGCCCGCCAAAGGAAATCAGCAGGGTATAGGGGATCCCCGGTAGCAAATGGGGAATCGAGTTAATGGTCGCTTCCCAATTAAACTCAAAGCTCGGTTCCACGCGCGTTCTCCTGAGAGACGAGAAGACAAACGAACAGGGCCGGGGGCGAGGCCGCCCGGCCCTGATGAAATGGTTAAAGAACGATCAGCGGTAGTTATTCGTCGCTGGGCGCTTCACCAAACCATTTTTCATAGATTTCATCGTAGGTGCCGTCTTCGCGCATTTCAGCCAAGGCTTCGTTGGTGGGTTCTACCCACTCGCTGCCTTTGTTGAAGACGATGCCATATTGCTGGCCTTCGTAAAGGGGACCCACCACCTTGGTACGACCTTCACCCCGGGTTTGTGAGAAGTAAGCGACGTTGGGGGCGTCGTAGAAGACGGCATCGACATTGCGGCCCAATAGCGCCATGTACATGTCGGAAGTACCGGGGTAGGGCGTATAGTCGGCGTCGTCACCAAACTTTTCTTCCAGGAAGTCGTAGCTGGTGGAGCCTGTTTTGGTGGCGATGGTCATGCCTTCCAGGTCATCAATGTCTTCAACGTCGCTATCGGCTCGAACGATGATCCGTAGGCCTGAATCGTAGTAGGGGTCAGAAAAATCAACGATCTCCGCCCGCTCTTCGGTAATGGTGATCCCGGCAATGGCAATCTCCTGGTTACCGGTTTGCACGGCAGGAATAATGCCTGAGAAGTCCATGGTGGTGAGATCGACTTCAAAGCCCGCCCGGTCGGCCACTTCGTTGATGATATCGATGTCGAAGCCGACCATCTCGCCGGTGTCTTCATCCATCATCTCAAAGGGGACGAAGCTTGGGTCAGTGGCGACATTGACGGTAGGCGTCTCTTGCGCCTGAGCAGAAGCACTGCCCAACGCAAGCGTCAGGGCGGATAAAGGCAGTACGGTGCGTGATAACAGCGATTTCATAGGTTTTCCCCGTGGTTTGTATGGCAAAGTGCCACAAAGCAGTGAGCACCGCTTTGCGACGGGTAGCTAAGCCTGTTATTGACATATTAACCTTGGCGAGAAACCATCAGGGCGTCAAGTCACGGGTGGGGATTGCGGTAAACGCTGGGTCGACGCTGCCCAACCTTATTCAAGGTGACGCTGCTACACCATAAACGATGCACCACAACCACAGGTGGTGGTGGCATTGGGGTTTTGCACGCGAAAACGAGCGCCTGCAAGGCCTTCTTCGTAGTCAACGGTTGAACCCACCAGATACTGGTAGGAGAGGGGATCAACCACCAGAGCGGCGTCACCAAATTCGATAACGGTGTCGTCATCGGCAACGTTATCGGCAAAATCAAAGCCGTATTGGAAACCTGAACAGCCACCGCCGGTGACATAAACGCGTAGTTTAAGCGTTGAGTTGTTTTCCTCTGCCATCAAGGCGTTGATACGTTTTTGAGCACTATCGGACAACAACAGTGGCGTTGGAACAAAGGATTCTGCGCTGCTCATGGCTACCTCCCGTGAGCGAATAGGGCGAATATCACTTAGTGACAGAAGCTCGCCCCGAAGCGAATAGACTGCATGAATGTTAATTATGAGTAAAACCTAGCAAAAGGGTCAACTATTACCGACCCAATGGAGGCTAGGGCATAACGGCCGGGGCACTTAGGCCGGTGGCTTCATCAAAGCCAAACATCAGATTGAGGTTTTGGACGGCCTGCCCCGAGGCTCCCTTTACCAGATTATCGATCACCGATAGCACCACAACCGTATCACTATTCTCCGGGCGGTGAACCGCAATACGACACGTATTGGTACCTTTCACACTGCGTGTTTCCGGGTGACTGCCAGCGGGCATGACGTCAACGCAGGGTTCGCCTGCGTAGCGACGTTCAAACAGTGCCTGAAGGTCGCCGGGTGCTGCGTTGAGTGTCGAATACAGGGTGGCGTGAATACCGCGAATCATGGGCGTCAGGTGTGGTACGAAGGTCAGGCTCACGGCACCGGCCTGAATGTCGGTGAGCCCCTGGCGGATTTCGGGCAAGTGGCGATGCCCGGAAGCACCGTACGCTTTCATGGACTCGCTGGCTTCGGCCAATAACGAACCGACTTTAGCCCCGCGACCGGCACCCGTGACGCCTGACTTGCAGTCGGCGATCAGCCGTCCGGCATCCACCAAACCGGCTTCCAGCAATGGCAGATAACCCAACTGAACGGCGGTAGGGTAACACCCCGGTACAGCGACCAGGCGCGCCGTTTTGATCTGTTCACGGTGCATTTCCGGCAGGCCGTAAACCGCTTCGCCAAGCAAGGCAGGTGCTCCGTGGGGTTGACCATACCAATACGCCCATTCGTCGGCATCGCGCAGGCGAAAATCCGCTGAGAGATCAATCACGCGGGTACCTTGATCCAGCAATTCGCCTGCCAGGGCGTGAGCCACCCCGTGGGGGGTGGCAAAAAACACCGCATCCAGAATGCCCAGCTGTTTGGCGTCGGGCTCGCTAAACGCCAGCGTGTCGTAGTGCCCACGCAGATTTGGGTACATGTCGCTGACCTTCACGCCCGCTTCTGAACGTGACGTGATCGCTGCTACTTCGACGTGAGGATGCATGGCGAGAAGCCGAAGCAGCTCGACGCCGGTGTAGCCTGTGCCGCCAACAATGCCTACCTTGATCACAATGACTCCTTGCAGATTTTGAGCGCAAAACGAATCGCCAACGGCTTAAGCATAGGATACCAAGCTGTTTATGCGTATCCAGCTATGATACACAAGAGTGTATAGACACAAGAGCAAGGATGGTCGCCTGTGGCGCGTTTTTCTCGATCTGATTTCACCCTGGACAGTTTTCGGCGCCAGTTGGCCAATGTCGATGCGCTGCCCCAGCTATGCGTATTGGGCTTGGTGTCGGGGCTGATTACCGGTGCCTTGATGGTCGTGTTTCGTTTGCTGCTATCTGCAGGGGCGTTGCTTTATATGCCCGAGGGCAACCCGGAAGCGTTTGAGTCACTGGCGCCCTGGGGGCGGGCAGCGCTTCCGTTTTTGGCCGTTGGCTTGATCGGCGTCCTGCTTTACCGCCAGAAAGCGGCGGCCCGTAAGCTTGGCGTGGCCCATGTCATCGAACGCCTGACCTACCATCAAGGCCGTTTCCCGCTGCGCAACTGGCTCAACCAATGGTGGGTGGGCGTCGTGGCCGTGCTGGGAGGCCTTTCGGCGGGTCGTGAGGGGCCTGCCATTCATCTTGGGGCGGCGGCGTCGAGTGGCCTTGGCCAGCGGATGCGACTACCCAACAACAGTTTACGGGTACTGGTTGCCTGCGGCACCGCCGCGGGGATTTCAGCCTCATTCAACACGCCCATTGCCGGTGTCATCTTTGCCATGGAAGTGGTGATGATGGAGTATACGATGATGAGCTTCATGCCCGTCATATTGGCGTCCATGATGGGTGCGCTGGTGGCTCAAGTGGTTTACGGCAATCAACCGGCGTTCCATATTCCCGACGTTGCCCTCGGCTCATTAATGAACCTGCCCTGGGTGGTCATGACGGGCCTGGTGATTGGTTTGCTGGCGGGCGGTTTCATTCATTTATCGCGCTTGCAGCGCTTTCAGCAGTGGCCCCTGTGGGGCCGCCTGGGTATTGTTGCACTTATAACCGGTGTGGCCGCCTTCTGGTTTCCCGAGGTGCAAGGGATTGGCTACGACAGTGTGGCCGCTGCCCTCAATAACCAGTTGACGGTTCAGGTGTTATTGGCGCTGATTGCGGTAAAGCTGGTAGTAACCACGCTGACGGTTGCCGGGGGGGTACCTATCGGGATCATTGGCCCGGTGTTGGTGATAGGCGCCGCGACGGGGGCCCTGAGTGGCCTCTTGGGGGACTGGGTATGGGGGGCCAAAGCCGCTGACCCGGGCATTTATGCCATGTTGGGGATGGCGGCGATGATGGGAGCCGTCTTGCAGGCACCGCTGGCGGCGCTCATGGCGCTGCTGGAGCTCACCCATACGCCAGGCATCATGTTGCCGGGCATGCTGGCAGTGGTGGTTGCCTGCCTGACGTCACGTCAATTAACCGGTTGCGAGGGGTTTTTTATCAGCAGCGTGCGCTATGGGCTGCACCCGCTACAGCAACCCTTGATGCAAGCGCTATCCAGGGTCTCGGTGCCAGCGGTGATGGAGCGTCACCTGGTACGCACATCGCGGATGATAACGCCGGACCAGGCGCGCCGCTTACTGGAAAATAACCCGATATGGCTGGTGATCGAACGCTCCAGTTCCGATAAGCCGGTGCTTGGGCTTAAAGCCGCTGCCCTGGCGCGTTGGATGATTGAGCACGATGAGTCATCGAGCGATAACGCCTCCAATGAAGGGTTGATCGATTTGTTGGAAATACCTGGGGAGCGCCTTGAAATGGCGCCTATCGCGTTACAGGCGACCCTTTCCGAAGCCTTTTTGACGTTGCAGAATGACGCTCTGGACGCGCTTTATGTGGTCCACGGTAATCGGCCGAAACAACAGCGTATTTCAGGTATCATCACTCGGGGCGCTATCGAGCGTTATTACCATTACAGCGATCCTCGCGATAATGATTCATCTCACAAAGAGCCTCAGCCTAAGGAGTGACAATGTATTTATGGATCAAAGCGATTCATCTAATCGCGATGGTAACCTGGTTTGCCGCCATGTTTTATCTACCCAGGCTGTTTGTCTATCATGCCCAGGCACGCGATGCGGATGATCAGCAAGCGATGACGTATTTTACGACCATGGAACGTAAGCTCTATCGGGGCATTATGATGCCGTCGATGATTGCCGTGCTGATTTTCGGTGGCTGGCTTCTGTATCTGGCACCCGCCTGGCTCAGCCAGGGATGGATGCATGCAAAGCTGCTGCTGATTGCGCTGTTGATTGCCTATCATCATGTCTGCCTGATTTATTTCAAGCAGTTCAGCCAGGCACGCTGCACCAAAAGTCATGTGTTTTTCCGCTGGTTTAACGAGTTACCGGTGATTGGCCTGATCGGCATTATCTTGCTGGCGGTGGTGAAACCGTTCTGATGCGCCAACCATTACCCCCTGTTGTACTCGTACTGGCCGGGCATGACCCGACCGGCGGCGCTGGATTGATCGCCGATAGTGAATCCATCGCTGCCTGCGGCGGCTGGGCGGTGACCGTTCCCACCGCGCTGACCATTCAAAACTGCCATGACGTAGTGCGGGTGGTGCCCACCGATGCACATCTCATCAACCAGATGGTCGATGAAATCGCGACCCTGCCGGTGGCGGCCATCAAGCTTGGTTTGATCAGCAGTGAGGCAACGCTTGAGGCGGTCATATCGATTATCCGGCGTTTCCCTGGGGTCCCGGTGGTGGCAGACCCGGTGCTGAAAGCGGGTGGCGGCGCTGAACTCTCGACACCTGAGTTGCGTCAACAGTACATCGCGCGACTGCTTCCCCTGGTCGATATCCTGACACCCAACCGTGCCGAATTGGCAGCGCTCACGCCCGAATGTCAGGCAACGGATGACGATACGGCAAGGGCGGTAGTACTGCTTTCGCTGGGTTGCCAGGCGGTGCTGGTGTCGGCGACCGATGATCCGTTACCCGGCAATGACGATCAGGTATTGCTGACGCTGCATTCACCGGATAATACCCGACAATGGCTATGGCCGCGTTTACCAGAGCAATTTCATGGTTCGGGGTGCACGCTGGCATCGTCGATTGCAGCCCGCCTGGCTGTAGGTGAGCGCTTACTTACAGCCTGCGAGCAGGCCCAGCACTATACTTGGCAAAGCTTGTCACAAGGTTATGAGACCCCAAGTGGGCAGTATTTACCTAACCGTACCCCACGCGCTTCACGCTTTTGATTTGATGACGCCATGCGATTAATGACGCAATGAATGAAGAGGACGCCATGACGACTTCCGCTGAATTGTTTGAACTAGCCAGCCGCCATATTCCGGGCGGCGTTAACTCCCCGGTGCGGGCCTTCAAGGGGTTGCATCGCCCGCCGGTATTCATGGAGCGCGCACAAGGCGCTTATCTGTTCGACGTTGAAGGCAATCGCTACGTCGACTACGTGGGTTCATGGGGGCCGATGATTACCGGGCATGCGGACCAGGATGTGCTTGCGGCGGTGCGTGCCCGGTTGGATAACGGCCTGTCGTTTGGTACCCCGACGGCGGTTGAAACCACCATGGCGGACCTGATCTGCGAAATGATCCCGTCAATGGAAATGGTGCGCATGACCAGTTCCGGTACCGAAGCGACGATGTCGGCCATCCGCCTCGCTCGCGGCACTACCGGTCGAGACAAGATCGTCAAGTTTGAAGGCAACTACCACGGTCACTCCGATTCGCTGCTGGTCAAAGCCGGGTCCGGAGCTTTGACCCATGGCGAGCCGAGCTCACCGGGTGTGCCAGCGTCGCTTGCCGAGCACACCATTACCTTGTCGTATAACGACCCCGAAGGTGTCGAGGCGTGCTTTGAAGAGATGGGCGATGAGATCGCCTGCATCATCGTCGAGCCGGTCTCCGGCAACATGAATTGCATTCCGCCTCAGCCAGGCTTTCTCGAGACGCTGCGTCGCGTGTGTAACGAGCACGACAGCGTACTGATTTTCGATGAAGTGATGACTGGTTTTCGCGTGGCGCTTGGCGGGGCCCAGGCTCATTACGGTGTGACCCCCGACCTCACCTGCCTTGGCAAGATCGTGGGTGGCGGTATGCCGGTCGGCGCCTTTGGCGGCAAACGCGAGATCATGCAGAACATTTCGCCGATGGGGCCGATTTATCAGGCGGGCACACTCTCAGGCAATCCGCTGGCCATGGCGGCCGGTATCGCGCTTCTGACCAAGCTTCAGGTACCCGGCTTCCATGATGCCCTGACCCAACGTGTTGAAACCTTGTGCACCGGTCTACAGGAACGCGCCAATGCCGCCAACGTGCCGATGATGACCCAATCGGCGGGCGGTATGTTCGGGATCTTTTTTACCGGCCAGCGCCGTGTGGATAACTTTGCCCAGGCGACCGCCTGCGACCCCGAAGCGTTTCGCCGTTTCTTCGGCGCGATGCTTGATCAAGGCGTCTATCTTGCCCCCTCGGCGTTCGAAGCGGGCTTCATGTCCAGCGCCCATACACCCGAAGATATCCAGAAAACGCTGGATGCCGCCGAGAAAGCCTTTGCCTTGATGTAATTAAAAGTAATGAAAACCCGCTATACGCAAAGAGCCGCTGATCACCAGCGGCTCTTTGCGTTGTAGAGGCCATTATTCGATTCGTGCCCTGCCTATTGGCGACCCAAAGCAAAGCGATAGCAGTTTTCTGCTCTTTGTAAGTTCTGGATTCCAGTACGTATCCCCGAACGTAATTGTAATTTTATATTGCTGACAGCTTTCTTGGGCTGACCCGGCACTGTAACCCTCCCTAATCCTCGATAAATATCAGCACAAGCTCGGCTCCATCATTGATCACAATCGTGCCATGACATCAGGCGTCGGGACTTTTCGCTGTGCCTGTTAATAATCAATTCTTTATAACATTGTATTTTAAGCGTTTTTTATTCATTTATGAGATAGCTAATGCTGGCTCACTCAAGCAACCTCATCTTTCCTTCGCCCCTTTCGCATTAAAAAAACCACCGATTGATTTGACAAATATCAGGTGTGCTCTCTTTCCATCCTCTCCTACTATGTAAATCAATATTTCAGTAAATAACTTTTTGTATCTCTGTGTATCTGTTAGCGATGACCCACCCACGGTCGAAGGTTGAGACGATGATGGCACAACATGAGAAAGGGCTTGAGGCGGCGCCCATGCTGATAAAGGGATTATCGACGCTTGTCATGGCTGGCTTCATCGCAAGTGCCTGGGGGCAGGAGCGTCTCCAGGACGATAGCTTCCATCGGGTTTTCACTACCACTTACCGTGCGGCCTCACTGATTGACGGTAACTCTCTCAGCAATGTTCAGGGAGCCATCAACGTCAATATAGCCGCCGGTAACACCAATCTACAGAGCAACTCCGGTGTGATTGCCATGGGTGATTATGCCCTGGCCAACAACATCGTGGTTCAGGTTGTTTCATCGAATAATCGCCTCGCACCGGAACAGGCGACCGCCGTCATCAAAGATGAGGCGTTGAGCCAGGCAGTTGGCTGGATTTCCGTCAACCAGGCAGCGGGGCAGGAAAATGTGCAGAGCAACACCTTGAGTGTGGCGCTGGGCATAAGGGGCAGCACCCTCAACAGCGAGTCGCTGGGTCAGGTGCAGTCCCGTACGCAAGATCCGACAGATGAGTCAGATGATGCTACGTCAGAACGGCGAGTCGCCATTGAAGATTCGGCGTTTGCAGGGTCGCGGGGTGTCATCCAGGTGAATCAGTCGGCGGGAATGGGCAACGTTACCGGGAACCATGTTGGTGTCCGCATGACATCCGGTGTTCGCTAAAAACGGTAGCTGCGCCTTGATAAAACCAAAAGCGTTACTTGCAAGTTCATTCAGGAGAAAGACCATGAAAACATTCGCAAAAGCACCGCTCGCCATGGCTATTGCTGCCCTGTTCGCATCTTCCTATGCGCTGGCATCTGATAGTGGTAGCAACAACACCTTCGATACCGACAGCTATGTTAACTCCTATTGGAATAACGAAATCGACGTCGAGATTGAGCATGAGATCGAATTCGAGGCTGATATCGAGGTCAAGGACGAATTTGGTATCAAGGACCCCAACAACTATGCGGCCGCTACCGTCGATCGTAAACAACTGAGTAATGATAATACGGTAAAGGCTGATAAGAGCAACAATGATGCAATCGTGAATGGCGACTCGGGTAACGGTGCCAGCGGTAATATTGGTATCAACGTGTCGGCTGGGGATCTCAACAAGCAAGCCAACGATACTTCCATCGCCAAGGGTACCGAAAGCGATTCATCTAATGGTGAAGAACTAACGGTTGAAACCGCGATGGGTAGTCGACGGGGTGGCGATCACGATGGAGGTCACGATGGCGGTCACGATAGCGACGCTGCCATGGTTTTTGCCAAGGCCGCTACTTTCTCGTTGCAGTCGTCTTCTGAAAATCGCTACTACAACGACGGCACCGAAAACAATGCGACGCTGGATAACTCGCTGCAAGGTGCTTCCGGTAATATCGGTGTGAACGTGGCTGCTGGTGCTGGCAACTCTCAGAGCAACGGTTTGGCCTTGGCCGTGGGTAGCAACAGCTCTGCGGATGCCACCAGCGGCGGTGTGCAGATGTCCTACGACAACATGTCTGATAACGACCTTTATGAAGTCGAGTTTCGTGGGCATACCGTTTGGGTTCAGAACAACGAAAACAATGCTCAGCTGAGTGGCGGTGCGTTGGCTGGGGCTACCGGTAATATCGGTGCCAACATCGCCTCAGGCAACGGCAATATGCAAAGCAACACCCTGTCGATCGCTCGCAGCCAGTGATCAAACGCGGGTGATTCATCCCGGCCCGTTCTGCGGGCCGGGATTTCGAATTTTTCAAGCCGCGCCGGAGGCGAGTATGAAGACCTTGGCGGTTTCCTTACTGGTAGTGACGTCGGCTTTTGCTTCGTTCGTGGGGGGTAACCCTGCTGAGGCAGCAACAATACGGCTGGGCAATGTGGTGCCCGGTACGACAGTCACCAAGGACGTGCAGTCAATTCGCGAGCGTCGCTTCGAAAATCTCATCGCTCAGGAAACAGACTTCTCCTGCGGAGCAGCTTCGTTGGCAACCATTCTAAAGTACGCCTATGGGCGGACTGGCGTGACCGAAGCAGACGTGCTGGCGGGTATGTTCAAGGTGGCTGACGAGGAAGTGGCGCAGCGTATGGGGTTTTCACTACTCGACTTGCGCAACTATGTAGAGTCGATTGGCCTACGCGCCCGTGGCTACGAGATTGAGGAAGCATCGCTGGATGCCGTGTCAATTCCGGTCATCGTGTTGCTGGATCTGGATGGTTATCAGCATTTCGTGGTGCTGAAAAAGGTCGTCGGCGACCGTGTTTATATTGGTGATCCTGCGTTGGGTAACAAAGTGATGGAGCGCTCAGAGTTTGTCGAGGCGTGGAACGAGGTCATCTTTGCGGTTATTGGCGATAATTTTGATACTCACACGGTATTACTGGACCCGTCTCAGCCGCTTACAGCGCGTCGGCTGACGGATGTCTTCTCCCCGGTTCCCAGGCAGCAACTGCTGGACTTCGGGTTTCGCCATGCTGAGGTGTTCTAGAGGCCTGGCGTAGTGATCATGAGGATTTGAGCATGAACGGTCATAAAAGCATTCGGCGGTGGGGTGAGGCAATGGCCGTGCCGCTAATCGGCGTCTCTATGATGCTAGCCACCATACCGGTGGTGCAGGCGGCAACCGTGTCGACGGATTTTAATGACCCCACTTATCAGCAGGGTAGGCAACTGACAGACCATGAACTGACTCAACTGCGTGGCAAGGCCGTCAATAACCGCGAGGTGCTGTTTTTCGGTGTGGAAATGTCAATGAACTGGAAAACATCGCTGGGCGAGGACATTCATGCGCGGGCGAATCTGGGTATCGATATGGCGGGTGGACGACCTTCACCAACGTTTTCTTCCCACATTACCTCGACCACTCCTGAAGAGTACGCTGCGTATCAGCAGGCTATGAACAATACTTCCCTGCCTGGAACTGGTTTGTCCAATGGCAGAGGTGTGGTACAGCTGGTCCAGGCCGGTGGCGATTTCAATACGGCCAATAACGCCTTCTGGGTTGATGTAGGGCAAGGTGCAGGGCGTAACAGCACTCAACCTGCTAATGGTGAAACAGAGCTGGCTCAGGGAGGTGCCCTTGTGAAGGTTGGCAGACAGGCAGGCGGGATAGGGATGACGATGACGGTTCCTGGCGCGGGGGTGGCAAGTCAGGATATAAGCCCGGGCCGTGGTCTGCATCAATCCATCCGGCTTATCAGTGACCATCAGCAAATTAGTAACATGACACGCTTGAATGTACAGTTGGGAAAAGTCTCGGATGCGGGTATTAATCGCGATTTCAAAAGTTTATTGAAATCGGTTAGCTCATTGGAGCGCCTGTAATCAAGAACTGTTTCAATCTTCTTCATACGTAATAGGCCGATCATCTTCGGCCTTTTTCATGCTTATATGACTATGTCTATTGCCTCTTAGGCTGACTGAGGGTATCAAGAAGTTGGGTCTTCCTTCGCGATCGAAGGAGTGGAGGCGAAAGGCTCTTACCGAGCTCATATTTAAGGGGATCGTCAATGCAGTATAATAATTCGACAAGCAAGTTGCAGTCTGCGGGTCACCGGTTTTTGCTCCCGCTATGTCTTTGCACGGCGGGGAGCCTGTCGTCGGCGGCAATGGCCCAGGGCACCAATGGAGAGGTCGTTCGAGAGGCCCAGCCCAGCCAGAGCGTCCAGAACGTGCTACGCGAGGAACACGCGCTTTTTTCAGACCGTTTGACCATTGAGCCAGGCATCAGCTACTCCTACTCTAACAGCAGTGAATTGGCGCTAAGCGGGTTTCTGGCGCTGGATGCCATCTTCCTGGGTAATATCAGCGTCGATACGGTGGAGAGCCACACGACCACTTTTGATGTGAGTACCCGTTACGGGGTAACGGACCGGCTAGAACTGGAGCTGGTGGTCCCTTATGTCTACCGTAGTAGCCACTACGAAACCATCGGTGCCGGTGGTGCAACAGGTGGGTTAGTCGAAGAAACCGTCAGTCAAGGTGATTTGGGGGATATCAGCGCTGGCCTTTACTATCGTGTCTTTGCTGAAACCCCGTCCCGTCCCGATGTGGTATGGAATTTTTCCGTTCGGGCACCGACGGGTAGGCATCCTTACGATATCAGGACTAACACCAGAATCGTGGACGTTGAGGAAGGTGGAACTGAAAACTTAACGGTGCCAACCGAGCTTCCAACCGGGAATGGCGTCTGGGGGGTTAGCACAGGGCTCTCGTTTCTCAAGACGGTTGACCCGGCCATCATCTTTGCCAATGTTGGCTACACCCATAACATCGCCCGGGACTTTGACGATATCAACTCAAGCGATCAGACAGTACCCGGCGAAATCAATCTGGGCGATAGTATTCGCCTGGGGTTCGGGACTGCCTTCGCCCTGAATGAGCGATTTAGTCTTTCCATGTCGTTTACACATCAGCATTCCCTGGAGACAAACGTTACCGTCGAGGGAGGGGCTGAGCAGTCGGTCATCGGTAGTAGCGCCAACGCCGCCTCGTTCAATTTCGGGGCTACCTACGGTTTGTCGGATTCCACTTCGATCGTCACCAGTCTGGGTGTCGGCTTGACCGACGATGCGCCAGACTTCACGCTCAACTTCCGTATGCCTTTCCAGATCTAACCAATATGAACCTTCCCTGCGTCCAGCTGGCGCAGGGAAGGTTCACGATGGTGGTTTCACCATTTAGCAAACTCTCTCAGCATGCATAAAATTGCCTTAGCACTTTGGGCTGAAGGAAGCGCGTCAGCATTGCCAACTTACCGAGAAAAACGGAGGCATTTACCATGCCCCTTCGTTCAGTTGTTGGCTAATGGCGACGCTGCAAGCTTCGTGCGGTTTCGATGTTGGGCAGGATGGGCCCCAGGTTCTGATGAATCCAGTTCAGTGCCTGAATGCGGTTGTGTACGTTGATTTTGCGGAAGATATTGTAAAGGTGAGACTTGACGGTGTGTTCGCTGAGGAACAGTTTTTCGGCAATCTGGTGATTGGAGGCCCCGGCACTCAGCAGCGAGATAATTTCCATTTCCCGGTTGGTGAGACCGCAGGCGGGCCTGAAAGCGTTGTTTTGATATTTGCGGTAGAACAGGATCAACCGCGTCATCAGTTCCCGGGACATCCATAATTCGTCCTCGAGCAGTGCATGAATGCCCTTGCAAATGACATCCAGGCTCTCATGGCGATAGAACACCCCTTTCAACTGCGCACAGGAAAGCGCTTCAAGTGCATGATCCATATCGCGGATATTAAAGGCGGCTAATGGCGAGTTATGGAGCGTCTCAGGGAGCTGATGCTGCCAGTCTGGCAGGGTATCAACGCTGATGTGATCGCTGTCTATCAACATCAGGGCATTACCCGACGCCGGTGCCGTAACGCGTTCATTAGGAGACTGCAGTTGCACTTGGCACTCGGTGTGAGTCCCCAGGTACTCCGCAAATAATTTTGATTGTGGGCTTTTTTCGGTAACGATAAATACCGTATCAATCGCCTTCGCCTGCGACATTGGAAAACCCTCGTAGAAACAACGAATGAGCGGATGGTCTTTTAAGTGTTGTCTATTAATCGCAAAATGTAAATATTTGTTACTAAAAAAGCATTAAATAAGATGAGGAAGAATCGCTTTTATAATATATATATATGAAATATAAGGTTTATTATTTTTCTAATACCTTGAGGATGCTTGATGTAAGCTACATCGTGTTACATTTAGAGCTCTTCAGTCGAGCCTCTGGCATGCGTAAACTGATCGTTCACTCAAGGAGGTCGCCGCATGACCAGTACCCAAACGCTTGTGCTTGCCAGCGGAAACGCTGGTAAATTGAAAGAATTCAATGAATTATTAGCGCCTCTTGGTTTTGATGTCCGGCCTCAAGCAGACTTTGGCGTTCACGACGTGGCAGAGACAGGCGTGACCTTTGTGGAAAACGCGCTTATTAAAGCTCGTGAAGCGAGCCGCCAAAGTGGATTACCGGCCCTGGCTGATGACTCAGGTCTAGAGGTCGATGCGTTACAGGGCGCACCGGGCATCTATTCCGCCCGTTATGCAGGCGAACCCAAAAGCGACCAGCGCAATAACGCCAAGTTGCTTGAGGCCTTGCAGGATTGCCCGGAAGGGCAGCGAACGGCACGTTATTGGTGTGTTCTGGTTTACCTGCGCCACCCTGAGGACCCGGTGCCCGTTATTGTGCAGCGTAGCTGGGAAGGCGAAGTCCTGGCGCACCCGCGCGGTGAGGGCGGCTTTGGCTATGACCCGCTATTCTGGCTGCCCGATCAGAGCACGAGCGTGGCGGAATTACCCAGCGAGACAAAAAATCGGCTGAGTCATCGTGGGCGTGCCCTTAGCGGGTTAGTCGACGTGTTGAAGGTGGCCCATGGCTGAGCCGTTGCCGCCGTTATCGCTGTATATCCATACGCCTTGGTGCGTGCGCAAATGCCCTTATTGCGACTTTAATTCCCACGAGCCCCAGGGCAATGAATTACCGGAAACCGCTTACCTTAAGGCGCTGTTACAGGACATCGATGGCGATCTTGAACTGGCGGCGGGGCGAACCATCCATAGCATATTTATCGGCGGTGGAACGCCCAGTCTGCTTTCCCCAGCTTTCTATAAAAGCCTTTTAAGCGAAGTAAGTGCTCGCTTACCATTTGCAGAGACAATTGAAATCACCCTTGAGGCCAACCCGGGTACCACCGAGCAAAGCCGCTTTACCGGCTACCGAGATGCCGGTATCAACCGGCTTTCGCTCGGGGTACAAAGTTTCCATCCGGACCAGCTGGCCGCATTGGGTCGAATTCACAGCGGTGAAGAGGCGGTCAGCGCCGTCAACCAGGCGCGTCAGGCGGGCTTCGATAACCTCAATATTGACCTGATGCACGGCCTGCCGCAGCAGACGCCGCAACTGGCGATGGCAGATATCGAGCAAGCGCTGGCGTTATCCCCTGAACACTTGTCCTGGTACCAGCTGACGCTGGAGCCCAACACGGCGTTTTATGCCCATCCACCCACTTTGCCTCATGAAGAAACCCTTTGGGATATTCAGGATCAGGGCCATTTACGTTTACAGCAGGCGGGACTGGCACGTTACGAAATTTCCGCTTATGCGCGCCCTGATCGACAGAGTCTGCACAATCTCAATTATTGGCAGTTTGGCGACTATCTGGGCATCGGGGCGGGTGCTCACGGTAAGCTGAGCCATATGGATGCCCAGGGGCAGTGGCATATTGAGCGGCATTGGAAAACGCGTCAGCCAGATGCCTATCTAAGGCGGGTGAATGACCCACGCGGCTTTATCGCGGGCAAGCAGTCCATTGATGAAAACGAACTGCCGCTGGAGTTCTCGATGAATGCACTGCGTCTGACCCAGGGGGTTCCTGTTTCGATATGGTCAGCGCATACGGGGTTGCCGGTTGATGTGCTGTTGGCGCGCTTACACAATGCCGAAAAAAAAGGACTTTTGATGGAAATGCCAAAAAGACTGCAGGCATCGCCTCAAGGTCTATTATTCTTGAACGAGTTGCTGGCTTTGATAAGCGACGAGTAACTTCATAGATAGATGACAATATTAAGGAGTGAGCGATGCGTATTTCTCGACTACTGACCCCGTTAGCGGCCGCTGTGCTGGTTGCCGGTTGTGCAACCTCGGACCCTTACGGCGGCGGTCAAACTCAGCGCTCATCGACGGCCACTGGCACAGGTATTGGTGCCGTGGTAGGCGCGGCTGCCGGTGCGCTGTCCGGGGATGGTAGCACCAGCCGCCGAGATCGGGCGCTGATCGGCGCCGCGGTAGGTGCCGCAGCGGGTGCTGGCATAGGGGCTTATATGGACCGCCAGGAGCAACAACTGCGCCAAAACCTCGAAGGCTCGCGCATCGAAATTGATCGTCGCGGCGACGATATCGTGCTGAACATGCCAAGCAGCGTGACCTTTGGCTTTGATTCCGCTGAATTGACCAGCCAGGCCCGTAGCTCGTTAAACGAAGTGGCCAATGTGGTCAGCGAATACGCTGACACCCGGATCAACATTGCGGGCCATACCGACAGCACCGGTGACGAAGCCTATAACCAGCGTTTGTCTGAGCGTCGCGCCCAGGCAGTAGGTAGTTACTTGAACCAGAATGGCGTGTCCTCAATGCGTCTAAGTACCCGAGGCTATGGCGAATCCCAGCCGGTGGCCAGCAACGATACTGAAGAAGGACGCAGCCAGAACCGTCGCGTCGAAATTACCTTGACGCCGACGGCAGAAGCTCAAAACCAAGGCAGCTAGGCGATACCGCTGCGAAGCCATTTCAATGCCCGCTATGCTGAGTAGCGGGCTTTTTTATGAGTTGTCGAATTATCATGTTGTCATATCAACACGCGTATCATGCGGGTAATTTTGCCGATGTGCATAAGCATTTAACGTTATTTGCAACCATCGAGTACCTGCTGCGCAAAGCTTCACCGGTGACGTATATCGATACCCACGCGGGGCGGGGATTTTACCCGTTGTCGAATGAAGAAACCCAGCGCTTGAAGGAGTACCGGGACGGTGTCTGGCCTCTCTGGGAAGCGGCTCAATCGGTGTCCGATCCGCTGCTGTGCAGTTGGCTGGATGCCCTGGCACGTGCGCAGCGTCATCCCGATGCCTTAACTCATTACCCCGGCTCCCCCTGGTGGATAAGCCAGGCGCTACGCGCCAAGGAGCGGTTGTACGGGTTTGAATTGCACCCTGGTGAACACCAGCATTTGGATGACCAGGCGCTGGCACAAGGCGTCGTGCGAATTCATGGTGATGGTTTGCAGGGATTATGCCAGCGCCTGCCTGTTGCAACGCCGCGTGTCTGTGTGCTGATTGACCCAAGCTACGAGCGTAAAGACGAGTATCAGGTGGTGGCGGATACCCTTAGTGTGGCGCTTGCGAAAGCGCGTCACGCGGTGGTGTTGATCTGGTACCCATTGCTGCCTGCCAATAACCACAAGGTGCTGTTGGAAGCGCTTGAGCGCAGCGGCATCCGCAAAATCTGGCGTAGCGAGTTGTGCCTGCGAGCCGCGCAGACCCATGAGCGCGGCATGTACGGAAGCGGAATGTTGGTGGTCAACCCGCCCTGGGGACTGGACGAGCGCCTGGCGGGCGCGATGACCCAGTTGACCCCGCTTTTGGGCACACAAAGCCGCTATCGGGCGTCTTGGTTGGTCGGGGAGTAGCGCCCGTTTAGGCAAGCTCATTTACCGATGCAGAAGCTGCCAAAAATTTCCCCCAGCAAATCGTCGGCGCTGAATTCACCGGTGATTTCGCCCAGCGCCTGCTGCGCATCGCGTAGATCTTCCGCCAGCAATTCACCGGCGCCATTGCCCTCGAGCTGTCGGCGGCCGGTTTCAAGGGCGTTCATTGCCCGGTCAAGCGCATCCAGGTGGCGGCGGCGGGCCGAAAAGCGTCCTTCGGTGGTCGCTGAGAAGCCCATGATATCCTTAAGGTGGGCTTTCAAGTTATCCACACCGGCTCCCGTTTTCGCTGAAAGACGTACCGTAGGTGGCGTTGTGGATAAGTCTATGCCCGCTTGCTCGGCGCTGGTGTCGATTTTATTTCGTACCAGCGTCAGGCGCTGCTGGTCCGGCAGCCGGGCGACAAATTCAGGCCAGATTGCCATGGGGTCGGTTTCATCGGTCGTTGACGCATCGACCAGCAGCAGTACGCGGTCGGCGCCTTCGATTTCTGCCCAGGCCCGGGCAACGCCGATCTGTTCCACCGCGTCAGGCGTATCGCGTAGCCCTGCGGTGTCAATCACATGCAGCGGCATCCCATCGATGTGGATATGCTCGCGCAGTACATCCCGCGTGGTACCGGCAATGTCGGTGACGATGGCGGTGTCCTGCTCGGTCAGCGCGTTGAGCAAGCTTGACTTACCCGCATTGGGACGCCCGGCAATAACAACGCTCATGCCTTCGCGCATCAGGGCACCCTGTCCAGCGGCTGACCGAACGTCGATAAGCTCATTGTGTACATCGTCCAGCAGGCTGGCCACGTGGCCATCAGCCAGAAAGTCGATTTCTTCCTCGGGGAAATCAATTGCTGCCTCGACATAGACACGCAATTCGATAAGCCGCTGTACCAGTCCGGCGACCCGGTTGGAAAACTCGCCCTGAAGCGAACGCACCGCGTTTTCGGCGGCCGAACGGGAGGTGGCATCTATCAGGTCGGCAATGGCTTCGGCCTGGGCCAGGTCAAGCTTGTCATTCAGGAAAGCGCGCTCCGAAAACTCCCCCGGCCTTGCCAGCCGAGCCCCGAGCTGGACGCAGCGTTCGAGCAGCATATCCATGATCACCGGCCCGCCATGGCCTTGCAGTTCGAGCACATCTTCACCGGTGAATGAGTGAGGATCCGGAAACAGTAGCGCGATCCCCTCATCGATACTGCCTTCTGCGCCCATGAAAGCGCCATAGTGTGCATAGCGGGGGGCTGGGCAGTGGCCTAGCATGGCGACGGCAATGTCGCGGCAGGCTGGGCCAGAAACACGAATAATACCGACGCCACCACGACCGGGAGGCGTGGCCAGGGCGGCGATGGTGTCTTGGGTATAGAGTCGGTCTGCCATGGCGTTTCTCTTTGTAGGTGCAGGTGGCAAGTGTGCGTAGTGTGAGTTTTTGCCCCCTGAAACACCAGACCCCCGCAAAGGCGGGGGTCTGGGTGTTCAAGGTATCGGCTTTATTTTTTGGTTTTCATGCCTTTGCCGATACTTGGGTCCTGCTCGATTTTGCGCGTAATAAAGTACTGCTGCGCCACCGAGATAATGTTGTTGACCACCCAGTAGATCACCAGGCCCGCCGGGAACCACAGGAAGAAGAACGTAAAGATGATGGGGAGCATCTTCATGATCTTCGCCTGCATGGGATCAGGCGGCGTGGGATTAAGCTGTTGCTGTACGAACATCGAAAGCCCCATCAGAATCGGCAGAATGAAGTACGGGTCTTTCACCGACAGATCCTGCACCCAGAAGATGAAGGGAGCGTGTCTCAGTTCAACGGATTCCAGCAACATCCAGTACAAGGCGATAAAGACGGGCATCTGCACCAGAATCGGCAAGCAGCCACCCAGAGGATTGATCTTCTCCTTCTGGTAGAACTTCATCATCTCTTGAGACATTTTCTGGCGGTCATCGCCGTACATCTCCTTGAGACGCTGCATCTCGGGGCCAAGCTTGCGCATCCGTGCCATCGACTTGTAAGCCTTGGCAGAAAGCGGGAACAGAATGGTTTTCACCAATACCGTCAACAGGACGATTGACCAGCCCCAGTTGCCGACAATGTCGTGAATCTTGTCCAGCAGCCAGAAGAGCGGGTTAGCCAGGAACCATAGCCAGCCATAGTCGACCGTCAGACGAAGGTTAGGGGCTACTTCCTCAAGGTGATCCTGAACCTTGGGTCCCATATAGAGGGTGGCACCCAAGGAGGTTTCTTCTTCCGGTGCTAGCTCGCTGGTGGGCCCAGCAAAGGCGACGACATTACGGTCCCGCGAATCCGTGGAGACGTAGTAGAGGTTCTGCTGATCCTGAGAGGGTGCCCAGGCCGAGACAAAGTAGTGCTGGATGATGGCAATCCAGCCGCCTTGTGCCTCTCGATTATTGAAGTTGCCGCTTTGTATATCGTCAAAATCAATCTTTCCGTAGGTTTCTTCAGGCGTCGAATACGCCGCACCCAGATAGGAATTCATGCCCATGCTGACGCCGCTTGACGGATCAGGGCTGTTATCCCGGGCAAGTTGGCCGATAAAGCGAGCGCTGACAGGCTCATCGGTGTTATTGGCCAAGTAGTAATTGACGTCAACGGCGTAATTGCCGCGTTCGAAGGTAAGTCGCTTGATGACGTCGATGCCGTTTACTTCGGCGGTGAGGTTGACCTCAAGCTGTTCTTCGTCATCACCCAGCAGGTATTCGCTGTTGTCGGGGGTGAAGGCAATACGATTGGCTTCCCCGTTAAGCTGCAGGCCCGAGCGGGCCACGTAACTGCGGGTTTGATTGTCGGAGAGCAGAACATAGCTGCGATCCGACTCGAGCGCCTGTTTATGCTGAGGTAAGGCGGCATACACGATATCGCCACCGTGTGGATCAATGCGAACATCGAGCACGTCGGTGGTAACCGCGATGAAATCACGGCTGTCAGTGTCACTCTCGTCGCTGTTTAGCGCGTCCTGCGAAGCGGCAGCGTCATCACCGGGAACCGACAGGTTATCTGCGTCGTTATTGCCAGACGCACCGCCACCTTCCGACGTTGCGTTGCTATCGCTGCTTTGACGTTGCGATTGTTCGGATGACGATTGATAAGACGTCTGTCCGTAATCCTGATTCCACTGTACAACCAGTAGATAGGCTAGAATAGCAAGTGGAATCAGTAATATAAGTCGTTTTACGTCCATGAGGGTTCTGCCCGCTGGGTGGTGAACATGCTAATGGCGCAGTATCAATTGCTCGACCCATGACACACGAAAGCCTGCCAGGCGGCAGGCCGAGGTCGAGCGATGAGGTGCCCATCAAGTAGTGTGCTTTGAGCTTGCAGGTAGCGCGTTGGCTGCCTGACTGTCGCGTCGAAGCCGTTTCCACATGCCATGGAGCTGACGATATAAAACGTCATTGTCCATGTCCTGAACGCCACGCCGAGCAAGTACCACAATATCCACTGCAGGAAGCTGGTCTTGGCGTAGCCGAACTGACTCTCGGACGAGTCTTTTGAAACGATTTCGATCAACAGCGAGCTTCACATTTTTTTTGCTGACCACCAGGCCAAGGCGGGGATGCCCCAGGGTATTCCGGCGTGCTAACGCCATTATCCCTTTACCATGTACCTTTAGGTCTGCTTGCTCAAAAACGTAGCGGTAGTCCCCGGCGTTAAGTAACCGACAACACCGGGGAAACCCTTGATGTGGCACACGCAATCCGAGATCAGGCGCTCAGACGCTTACGGCCTTTGGCGCGGCGACGCGAAATGATGGCGCGGCCATTTTTGGTTGCCATACGAGCACGGAAGCCATGCGCGCGCTTGCGCTTGAGAACGCTAGGTTGAAAAGTGCGTTTCATAACTCGTTATTCCCACGTGGTTAGGACGGAAAATAAATTCCAAAAGACCCGGTCCAGTGAGGAACTAGCCGGGAGATTCAATTCAAGACCGGAAATTGTAGAGGCTTCCCGGGTTGCGTGCAATTTTTTCCTTGTAAAAAATACGTTCTGCGCAAGCAGGTGTCTCTCTCGGGCCACTTCATGCGCCTGCCGGGAAGTGTATCAGTCTCCAGCAATGGGTTTTCTGCTGCCTTGTGGCTAATAGTGGGGATACATTTTGTTAACAACCTTATATTTTTGTTTAAATTCAACCATATAAAAGCTATGTGAGGTTGTGTATAAGTTGCGGAAAAGGCGATGATAAGTGGTTGATTAGCTGTGAATTAATGTCCGGTAATAATGAACACTAGCGGTTGTTCAGCCCTTGGGCGAAGGGTGACTTTTTATCCTTCTGAAAGTTTTCCACAGCTTATTAAAACGGCCTAGTCCTGTGTGGATAACCACGCCGTTGGACGCTACAATGGTCGGCCTTTTTCAACTGATGGTGAGATGTGTGTCACTCGCGCTTTGGCAACAGTGCTTGGATTACCTGCAGGACGAGCTGAGTTCGCAGCAGTTCAACACGTGGATACGTCCACTGCAGGCTGAAGATAGTGAGGCTAACGAGCTGCGCTTGTTGGCACCTAATCGCTTTGTGCGCGATTGGGTGAGTGATAAGTATGCCAAGCGGATTAACGAGCTGATGCGCGAGCTCGCCCCTTCGAAACCTCCCAAGGTTAGCCTCACGGTAGGTAGCCGTCGGTCGGCCTCTCCTGCTCCCCAGCCCCGTGATCTGGGGAATCCGGTCTCAGCCTCGCCGGCACCCCCGCGCGCATCGGCGGCTGTTCATACGCCGCCACGTGGTGATATTGCTGACGAGCGTGAAATCGATCAGCTACGCGAGGAGGGAAGTGGTTCAGACCGACGGACGAACGAGCGCCAGGTTCAGGTCGAGGGTGGTCTCAAGCATACCAGCGGGCTAAACCCTAATTTTACTTTTGACACCTTTGTGGAAGGTAAATCCAACCAGCTTGCGCGCGCGGCTTCTCGCCAGGTTTCCGAAAACCCCGGGGGGGCCTATAACCCGCTATTCCTGTATGGCGGCGTCGGGCTGGGTAAAACCCACTTGATGCATGCGGTGGGTAATGGTCTGGCGTTGCGCCGTGAAAATGCCCGTGTGGTTTATCTCCACTCCGAGCGTTTCGTGGCCGATATGGTGAAGGCGCTACAGCTTAATGCCATCAATGACTTCAAGCGCTTTTACCGTAGTGTTGATGCGTTACTTATTGATGATATTCAATTTTTTGCCGGAAAAGAACGCTCGCAGGAAGAGTTCTTCCATACGTTTAATGCGTTATTGGAAGGCGGTCAGCAAATGATTCTGACGTCGGATCGCTATCCCAAGGAAATCAGTGGGGTTGAAGAACGTCTGAAATCCCGCTTTGGGTGGGGCCTTACGGTTGCCATCGAGCCGCCTGAGCTGGAAACCCGTGTGGCTATCTTGATGAAGAAAGCTGATCAGGCCAAAGTCGACTTGCCCCATGATGCGGCGTTCTTTATCGCCCAGAAGATTCGTTCGAACGTACGCGAGCTTGAAGGCGCCCTCAAAAAAGTGATTGCTGACTCGCACTTCATGGGCAAGACCATTACCCAGGACTTTATACGCGAGTCGCTTAAAGACCTGCTGGCCCTGCAAGACAAGCAGGTGGGCGTCGACAATATTCAGCGTACGGTAGCGGAATATTACAAAATCAAGGTTGCCGATTTATTATCCAAGCGGCGTTCTCGGTCTGTTGCCCGTCCCCGTCAAGTCGCCATGGCGCTTGCCAAGGAATTGACCAATCACAGTCTGCCTGAGATTGGCGATTCGTTTGGCGGACGTGATCACACGACGGTATTGCATGCCTGCCGCAAGGTGAAAGCGCTGCAGGAAGAAAACGCCGATATTCGCGAAGACTACAAGAACCTGTTACGCCTACTGACCAGTTAATCAACCAGGACGGACCTGTTTCAGCAGGTCTTTCAGGATAGACAACGGAGTATTGATGAAATTTTCGATTTCCCGAGAGGCGCTGCTACGTCCGCTTACCTTGGTAGCAGGGGTGGTAGAGCGTCGCCAGACATTGCCAGTTTTATCGAATGTGCTGATCCAGGTAGACGGTGACCAGGTGGCCCTGACGGGCACCGACCTGGAAGTCGAATTGGTCGGCCGCACTGTCGCCAGTCAGGTGGATCAGGAAGGCTCGGCAACCGTGCCGGCGCGCAAGCTGATGGACATCTGCAAGTCGCTGCCTGATCAGTCTGATATCCAGCTAGCGGTTGAAGAGGGGCGCGCTGTCCTGCGTAGCGGGCGGTCTCGCTTCACGCTGTCAACGCTTCCCGCCGCTGAGTTTCCATCTATTGAAGATGCGGAAGGGAGCCAGGAATTGAGTGTCCCGCGGGGTACGCTCAAACACCTTATCGAAGCGACATCCTTTGCCATGGCGCAGCAGGACGTCCGCTATTATCTGAACGGTATGCTACTCGAGATTCAGAGCAACCTCCTGCGCACCGTGGCCACCGATGGACACCGCCTGGCAATGTGCTCGCGCCCGGTGGATGTGACGGTTGATCAGTCACAGAAGCTTATTGTGCCACGTAAAGGGATTCTCGAACTGTCGCGGTTACTTGACGATAGCGATGAGCCGGTGAGCCTGACGCTAGGGTCGACCCACGTGAGGGCTCATACAGGCGATTTTACGTTCACGTCCAAGCTGATTGATGGAAAGTTCCCCGATTATGAGCGCGTGGTGCCGCGCAACGGCGACAAGGTGTTGATTGCTGAGCGCGCCGAACTCCGCCAGGTGCTTTCTCGCACCGCTATCCTGTCCAATGAGAAGTACCGTGGTGTGCGTCTTTATCTTGAAGAAAATAATCTCAAGGTAATGGCCAATAACCCTGAGCAGGAAGAAGCAGAAGAGAATATTGCTGTTGAATATACGGGTTCGGCCATGGAAGTTGGCTTTAACGTTGGTTACCTGGTCGACGTAATGGGTGTGTTGGATGAGGACCGCGTACAAATCACCCTTGCTGACCCCAATAGCAGTGCGCTTCTGGAAGAGCCTGGCGGCGGTGACGCGCTCTACGTTGTCATGCCGATGCGTCTATAAGTCAGCGACTGGCGATAATCTACCGGGCGACGGCGCATATGAGCGCCGTCGCTACGTTTCAGGGCGCACAAAACAAGTGACGGGTGAATGGGTCTTCTTCAGCTTAATTTCGATGGTCTTCGCAACTTGCAGCCTGTGGACATGGCACCGTCGCCCGGTATCAACGTGATTAATGGCGTCAACGGAAGCGGTAAGACGAGCTTGCTGGAAGGCATTCATATCCTCGGCATGGGCAGATCATTTAGAACGCGTCAGCTTAAACATGCGATTCAGACCGACGCGCCCCACGTAACGCTTTATGGTCGTTTGTCGGGGGACCCTGATGTCGCACTAGGGGTACGCCGTTTACGCGCCTCCAGTGAGCTGGAATTGCGTGTCAAGGGGGATAAGAATGCCCGTCTGGCGGATCTGGTTGAGGCCATGCCTCTTCAACTCATCAACCCCGATGCCTTTCGTCTACTGGAAGGTTCTCCCTCAGGACGCCGTGAATTTCTGGACTGGGGTGTGTTTCACGTGAAACATGGCTTTCTCGAAATATGGAAGCGAACGCGCCGAGCGTTGAAACATCGGAATGCCTTGTTGAGGCATGGTAGAATGGATCCTCAGGAATTTGCTATCTGGGAGCAAGAGTTTGCTAACTGGGGTGAGCAAATAGATTCGCTAAGGCGCGCCTGGTTCGCTGAGTTTCTACCGGTATTTGAAGAAACCCTCGAGCGGATGCTGCCACTACCCGGCTTAACGCTTCACTATGCGAGAGGCTGGGATAAAAAAAGGTCGCTGGCTGATGTTCTGCAGGCTGGTCGGACGACCGATCAACAAATGGGCTTTACTCAGCAGGGTCCTCAGCGTGCTGACTTGCGCATCAAGCTTAATAAGCAGCCTGCGATTGAAGTACTTTCCCGAGGCCAACAGAAACTGGTCGTCAGTGCGCTCAAGCTAGCGCAGGGTCGGCTTCTGGAAAGAGCGTCACAGCGGCATTGCATCTATTTAATCGACGATTTGCCGGCCGAGCTCGACCAACAGCACCGGTTAAGGTTTTGTCAGTTACTCGAAGATATGCAATGCCAAGTATTTATTACCAGCGTCGAACCTGAGGCTTTACGGCACACATGGCAGACTCAAACCCGCGTCAGTATGTTTCACGTGAAACATACTGGTAATGGACTGAGTCAGTTAATGCCTGAAGGGTAGGCGACACGGATTGAGACAGACTTCACGACGGAGTGGTCAATGAGCGAGCAGGCTTACGATTCATCAAGCATCAAGGTGCTCAAGGGGCTGGATGCGGTACGCAAGCGTCCAGGCATGTACATCGGCGATACTGACGACGGCACCGGGCTGCACCACATGGTCTTCGAGTTGGTGGATAACTCCATCGATGAAGCCCTGGCTGGCCACTGCAGCGAAATTCGTGTGGTTATTCACCCTGATGAATCCGTAACGGTCAGCGATAACGGACGTGGTGTGCCCACCGAAATTCACGAAGGTGAGGGCGTATCGGCCGCAGAAGTTATCATGACCGTGCTACACGCGGGCGGTAAGTTTGACGATAATTCGTATAAGGTTTCCGGTGGACTCCATGGCGTGGGCGTTTCCGTGGTCAACGCCTTGTCCGAAGAGCTTCGGCTAACCATCTGGCGCCAGGGCGACGTTTTTGAGCAGGTCTATCATCACGGTGTTCCTCAGGCGCCCCTCGCCGTTGTGGGTACCACCGAAAAGAGTGGCACACGAGTGCATTTCCGGCCTTCGCCGGAGACGTTCACAAGCATCGAGTTCCACTACGATATTCTGGCAAAACGACTAAGAGAGCTGTCCTTCCTGAACTCAGGGGTTGCCATCCGCTTGATGGATGAGCGCAGTGGAAAGGAAGAGCTATTCCACTACGAAGGTGGTTTGAAAGCCTTTGTCGACCACCTCAACCAGAATAAAGCCGTGCTTAACCCGGTTTTTCACTTCAACGCGGTTCGTGAAGACGGTATCGAAGTGGAAGTGGCGATGCAGTGGAACGATACCTTTACAGAGAGTATCTTCTGCTACACCAACAATATTCCCCAACGCGATGGCGGGGCGCACCTGGCGGGTTTTCGCGCCTCGTTGACGCGAACGCTCAATCATTACATCGAGGCTGAAGGTCTGCTCAAGAAAGCCAAGGTCAATACCTCGGGTGACGATGCGCGGGAAGGCCTGACTGCCATTATTTCAGTAAAAGTACCTGACCCGAAGTTCTCTTCACAAACCAAGGACAAGTTGGTTTCTTCGGAAGTGAAAACGGCAGTAGAACAGGAAATGGGCCGTCTGTTTTCTGACTACTTGATCGAGAAACCCAACGAAGCCAAGGCGATCGTCAACAAGATGCTCGACGCAGCGCGGGCGCGTGAAGCGGCTCGTAAGGCGCGGGATATGACGCGCCGCAAAGGGGCGCTGGATATTGCCGGGTTGCCTGGCAAGCTCGCCGACTGCCAGGAGAAAGACCCCAGTCAGTCAGAGCTGTATCTGGTGGAGGGTGATTCAGCAGGCGGCAGCGCCAAGCAGGGTCGCGATCGCCGTACACAGGCGATTCTGCCGCTTAAAGGCAAGATACTGAACGTCGAGAAGGCGCGCTTCGACAAGATGCTCTCGTCAGCTGAAGTTGGCACCCTGATAACCGCGCTGGGCTGCGGTATTGGTCGGGAAGAGTTTAATCCCGACAAGCTGCGTTACCACTCCATCATCATCATGACCGACGCGGATGTCGATGGCTCGCACATTCGAACGCTGCTGCTGACATTCTTTTTCCGTCAGATGCCCGAGCTGATCGAGCGTGGTCATGTGTTTATCGCCCAGCCGCCGCTTTACAAGATCAAGCGTGGCAAGCAGGAGCTTTACCTCAAAGATGAGCAGGCGATGGTGGATTATCTGACGACCACGGCTCTGGACGGTGCCGGGCTTTATGTCAATGCCGATGCGCCGGGTATTGCCGGGTCGCAGCTTGAATCGCTGGTTAACCAGTACCGCAATGTGATGAAGCGCATTGACCGTCTTGCACGGGTATACCCCATCGAAGTGCTCAAGCAGGCTGTTCACGCCACCGCACTTGAGGGCGAAGCAAGCCTTAAAGATCGCGTTACCATGGAAAACTGGATTGCCGAGTTGCAAAAGGCCATGGATGACATGGTGGCCTACGAAGGCGGTCCGCGTTATCAATTTTATCTCCATGAAGATACTGAGCGTGATCTTCACCTGCCCGCCGTATCCCTCATTGCGCATGGCGTTACGACAGAGTATGTGTGGGGTCTGGATTTCTTTGAGAGTGCAGATTACCGCGCCATTGCCGCGCTGGGTGGCACCATCAACGGTCTTCTTGAGGAAGGTGCTTATATCGCTCGTGGCGAGCGCCAGAAGCCGGTTGCCCACTTCTCTGAAGTGCTGGCCTGGTTAATGCAGGAGGGTCAGCGTGGCCTTTCTGTGCAGCGTTACAAGGGCCTTGGTGAGATGAACCCGGAACAACTCTGGGATACCACGATGGATCCTGATAGTCGTCGCATGCTGCGGGTCACCATTGAAGACGCGGTGGCGGCTGACATGATGTTCAATACCCTGATGGGCGATGAAGTTGAGCCGCGGCGTGACTTTATTGAATCCAATGCGCTGACGGCTAATATTGATATCTAGCCTGTGTTTCACGTGAAACAGTTATTGCTGGCTTGATGAAAAACGCTGCTCCTTGTCGGGAGCAGCGTTTTTTTATGGCCGAGGAATTATTTCTTGTTGGTGCATAGCCAATCAGCAAACTCGGCCAGGTCACGATAGATTATGGCCTTCTCCAGGCCTACATTGTTGCTAAGCGTTTTTTCCCCTTTGCCTGTCCTGACCAGTACCGGGCGACTGCCAACCGCTTCACCTGCCTGAAGATCTCTCAGGCTATCACCGACCATCCAGCTATCCTTCAGGCTTTCAAACGCTAGCTTTTTTTGTATCTCGACAAGCAGACCGGGTAGCGGTTTGCGGCAATCGCAGTGATCGTCAGGGCCGTGTGGGCAGTAGGCGATATGGGCAACCTTGCCGCCTTTTGCAGTTACCAGGCTATTAAGATGGTCGTGCATAGCCTGTAGTGTCGTTTCATCGTAAAAACCTCGGGCGATACCCGATTGGTTAGTGGCAATCGCAATCGTGAAACCCGCGCGTGATAGCTTGGCGATAGCCTCGATAGCGCCGGGTAAGGGCACCCATTCGCTCAATGATTTGATGTAGGCGTCAGAGTCATGGTTGATAACCCCGTCGCGATCGAGAATGACCAACTGGTGAGCACTCTGCATAGGTATCCTTGGATGATGGTGGTGCTTGCGCTTTAGCCTTAGATTAAAAGCTGATCAATAAAAGCGCGAATGTTTCACGTGAAACAGTGCTGTGGGTATAAAAAAACCCGGCAACTTGGGTGCCGGGCTTTCCGTGTTTCAAGCCGTATCAGTTACCGGGTTGGCGTTATTGAGGTAATTGGGCAATGTCTGCCACTTCAAGGAAAAGTGCCTGAAGACTGGCAAGCAGCGCAAGACGATTGCGGCGAGTTGATTCTTCATCGGCCATCACCATCACCTGATCGAAGAAATTATCCACCGGCTCGCGCAACGTGGCCAACGCATCAAGCGCCTGCTGGTAATCGCCAGCGGCAAACAGCGGCGTGACCTGCTGCTGGCTGCTGGTTACCGCCTTGAACAGCGCTTGTTCCGCCGGCTCTTGCAGCAGGCTTTGATCGACCTGGGTACTACCATCATGTTCCTGCTTGCTGAGAATATTGGAGACACGCTTATTGGCTGCGGCCAGGGCAGCCGCCTCCTCACGCTGGGCGAAAGCTTTGACGGCACGCAGGCGCCGAGCGAAATCGAGCGGCTTGGTCACCGGGCGGGCGCGAACAGCCAGGTACATTTCGGCGCTGATGCCCTCTTCCTGGCCCCAGGCGCGGAAACGATCCAGCATGTAGGTCAGGACATCATCGACTAACCCTTCTGCCTTGGGGAGGTCCTGGTACTGTTCAGCGGCCACGCCAAGCAACTCCCGAAGATCGAGGTTGAGCTCGCCTTTCACCAGGATGTTCAGCACACCGATAGAGGCGCGACGCAATGCAAAGGGGTCTTTGGCCCCCGTCGGGCGCTGGCCAATACCGAAAATCCCGACCAGGGTGTCGAGACGATCAGCCAGGGCAAGCGCCTTACCTGTCGCACTGTGGGGAATGGCATCGGTCGCAAAGCGGGGCAGGTACTGCTCTTCCAGTGCCTGGGCGACGTCGGCAGGTTCGCCATCCTGCTCGGCATAGTAACGCCCCATGATGCCCTGGAGTTCAGGGAATTCCAGTACCATTTCGGTTACTAGATCGCACTTGGCAAGTGCAACGGCGCGTTGGGCATGGGTGACGTCACCGCCGATCGTTTCGGCGATATAGCTGGCGATAGCGCTGCTGCGGCGTGCCTTGTCGGCCAGGGTGCCTAGCTGCTGCTGGAAGACCACGCTTTCCAACTGGGGGATGCGCGAAGCCAGAGTACGCTTACGGTCGGTGTCGTAGAAAAAGGCCGCATCGGCCAGGCGCGGGCGAATGACCTTTTCATTACCTGAAATCACCTGCTGAGGATCAGCGCTGTCGATGTTGGAGATGGTAATGAAAAGTGGCTTGAGCTTGCCCTGATCATCCAGAAGATGGAAGTACTTCTGGTTGGCCTTCATGGAGGAGACCAGACATTCGGCGGGCACTTCCAGGAAGCGTTCGTCAAAGCTGCCGGTCAGTGCCACGGGCCACTCAACCAGACCGCTGACTTCGACCAACAGGTCTTCGTCGATCACTGCCTGGGCTTCCTGTACTTCGGCCTCTGCCAGCACCTGCTCGCGGATGCGCTCCCGGCGTTGTTGACGGTCGGCGAGCACAAAGGCGTTTTCCAGTGCACCAAGGTAAGCATCGGCATGCTCGAGCTGGATAGCATCCGGTGCGTGGAAGCGATGGCCATAGGTGGTGCGGCTGGCTTGCAAGCCAAGTGCCTCGGCGGCGATGACATCGCTGCCGTAAAGGGCCACAAGCCAATGAACCGGGCGCGAGAACTCAATCCGCGAGGTGCCCCAGCGCATGTTCTTGGGCACCGGCAGCGCACTGATCGCTTTGCGCAGAATATCGGGCAGTAGCGCCTGCACGCTTTCACCCGGCTGGTGTTCGCGAAAGCCAAGCCAGGTGCCCTTGTCGGTTTCCAGGTGAATCAGCTCATCAACGCTGACACCACAGGAGCGTGCAAAGCCTTCTGCCGCCTTGGTGGGCGCACCTTCTTTGAAGGCGGCTGCCAGGGCGGGGCCACGGCGCTCGACTTCACGGTCAGGCTGCTTGTCGGCGAGGTTTTTGACCTGTACCGCGAGACGGCGGGGGGTCGCATAAGCCGTAACGCCCTCAAAGGGAATATCGGCTTCCTGCAGACCTTTTTCTACCCCAGCCGCGAAGGCATCTGAAAGCGCATCCAGGGCGGTCGGCGGAAGCTCTTCAGCGCCCAGTTCCAGTAGAAGCGTGTCAACAGCCATTATGCGTCTCCCTGATCGGCGAGTAGTTCGTTGCGCAGTGATTCCGGGGCCATGGGGAAACCTTCCGCCTTGCGCGACTCAAAATAGGCAGTGGCGACGTCCCGTGCCATCGTCCGAACGCGTAGAATGAAGCGTTGGCGCTCGGTGACCGAAATGGCGTGACGCGCGTCTAACAAGTTGAACGTATGCGACGCCTTCAGCACCTGTTCATAAGCGGGCAGAGGGAGCCTGGCTGCCAGTAGTTTGCTGCACTCTTTTTCCTGGTGGTCAAAGTTAGCAAACAACTGGTCAACGTCAGCGTGTTCGAAGTTATAGGCGGATTGCTCGCGTTCATTCTGCAGGTAAACGTCGCCGTAGCTGACTTCGCTGCCGTCAGGGGCAATGGCCCAAACCAGGTCATAGACGCTGTCGACGTTTTGCAGGTACATGGCGATGCGCTCAAGCCCGTAGGTCAACTCGCCGGTGACCGGGTAACATTCAATACCGCCGGCCTGCTGGAAATAGGTAAACTGGGTAACTTCCATGCCATTTAGCCATACCTCCCAGCCTAGACCCCAGGCGCCGAGGGTGGGGGATTCCCAGTTGTCCTCAACGAAGCGCACGTCATGGATCAGCGGATCCAGCCCGAGGCGTTTCAATGAGCCAAGGTACAGATCCTGGAGGTTGCTGGGCGATGGTTTCATGACCACCTGAAATTGGTAGTAATGCTGCAGGCGGTTGGGGTTTTCGCCGTAGCGGCCATCTGTAGGGCGGCGAGACGGCTGGACATAGGCAGCATTCCAGGTCTCCGGCCCAATGGCGCGCAGGAAGGTGGCGGGGTGAAAAGTGCCTGCACCTACCTCCATATCGAGCGGCTGGAGAATGACACAGCCTTGTTCTGCCCAATACTGTTGCAGCGCAAGGATCAAGCCTTGAAAGGTCGACACATCAGGTGTCGATTGGTTTGTCGAGACACTCATCGCGGAAAGCACCGTTGGCCATGAATTCATAAGCCGTCAAGTATACAATCCCAAGCAGATAGGTTATAGGCGCGTAAGCCAACAGAGCCGCTTTTGGTAAGGAGAATGAAATGATTGTCGTAACAGGCGGTGCCGGTTTTATCGGGGCCAACTTGGTCAAAGCACTGAACGCCCGCGGTCGAAACGATGTGATGGTGGTTGATGATCTGCGTGACGGTACCAAATTTGTCAATTTGGCTGACTGCACGCTGGCGGATTATCTCGATAAGGACGATTTCCTCGCCAGGGTAAAAGCAGCATTGCGGGGCGAGAGTGTCGATCTACCCAAGATCGATGCTATTTTCCACGAGGGTGCCTGCTCCGATACGACGGAGTGGGACGGTCACTACATGATGGAAAATAACTTCGAGTACTCCAAAGTGCTGCTGAATTACTGCGAGCAGCAGGGAATCCCTTTCTTGTACGCCTCTTCAGCTGCCACCTATGGCGGCAGCGAGGTATTCAAAGAGGTGCCCGAGTGTGAAAAACCGCTTAACGTCTATGGTTACTCCAAACTGCTGTTTGACCAACACGTGCGTGCTCGCTGGGATGAGCTGACGACGCAGGTTGTGGGGTTTCGCTACTTCAATGTGTACGGCCCCAGAGAGCAGCATAAAGGCAAGATGGCCAGTGTGGCCTATCATCACCATCTGCAAATCCGCAATGGTGAAACCCTGAAACTGTTTGGTGCCTATGATGGCTATGAGGCGGGGATGCAAAGCCGCGACTTTGTGTACGTGGGCGATGTAGTGGATGTGAATTTGTGGTTCCTGGATAACCCAGGTGCCTCGGGTATTTTCAACCTGGGTACTGGCCGTGCGGAGCCGTTTAAGGCGATTGGTGAAGCGGTCATCGATTTCTACGCCAAAGGACAAATCGATTACATCGATTTCCCCGAAGAGCTGAAAGGGCGTTACCAAAGCTATACCCGCGCCGATATAAGCAATTTGCGGGAAGCCGGTTGTGACATCGAGTTCAAAACGGTTGCTCAGGGGGTCAAGGCCTATCTGGAGTGGCTAAATGGCTAATTCCGCGATGCGGCTGCTGGTCATCGGGCCTTCCTGGGTGGGCGATATGGTGATGGCCCAGAGCCTGTTCATGACCTTAAAAGCACGTTATCCCAATGCCACCATTGGCGTGGTCGCACCGGCATGGTCACAGCCCATTCTGGAGCGAATGCCTGAAGTGGATGAGGTGCTGCCCCTCGCGGTAGGCCACGGCGAATTTGGTCTTGCCAGTCGCCGCGAACTTGCCCATCGTCTGAAAGGACGTTTTGATCGGGCGATTGTGCTGCCCCGGTCCTGGAAAGCTGCATTGGTGCCCTTTATGGCACGTATTCCCGAGCGTATCGGCTTTCTTGGAGAGCATCGCTATGGTCTCTTGAAAGAGCGCCGCAAGCTGGATAAGCAAGTACTGGATCAAACCGTGAAGCGGTTTGTCTCGTTAGGCTTGCCGCTTGATGAGGCGGCAACAGGGGATTTTGCGATCCCCAAGCCGCGCCTGAGCATTGACCGGGACAATCTGGTCAATTTGCGCCTGGCCAATATGCTTTCATCCCGCCCGGCGATAGGCATGATGCCGGGGGCTGAATATGGACCGGCGAAACAGTGGCCACTCGACTATTTTCGTCAATTAGCCCAAAAGCTCATTGCCGATGGCTATGAGATACGTGTTTTCGGCGGCCCCAAAGACCATGAGGGCGCTGACACCATTGTGAAGGGGCTCCCTCAGGCCCACAATCTATGTGGTAAAACGGCCCTGGCGGACGCGGTGGATCTGCTGGCCGACTGTCGCCAGGTCGTGACCAATGATTCGGGTCTTATGCACGTGGCGGCCGCGGTGGGTGTGCGGATACATGCGCTTTATGGTTCTTCTTCGCCGGATTACACACCACCGCTTACCGACAATGCGGTGATTCATTATCTTGGCCTTTCCTGCTCACCGTGTTTTGAGCGTACCTGTCCATTGGGCCATACTAACTGCTTGAATAAGTTACACGTAGCATCTGTCTACCAGGCCATTTTGGCCGACCGGCAGCGTGAAAAAGTGATCGTCAACGCATGATATCGACTTCATCGGTTCGGTCGGCCGGCGTTTCAATCACCTGCTCCTGTGAAGAGGGGCTGGGTTCCTGACGCTGGGGTGCAAGTCCCTCCCACAGACGGTGCTGCAGGGCGGTTTCCTCTCGTAAGTGCTCGTTCAAGGTGTCCAGGCCGTGACGTTCCACCAGGGTTTCCTGATCGCTCAGCAGCGAGACACCCAGCCCCGCACGGTGCCTATCCAATGTGAAGTCGAGAGCCTCAAGAATCGTGGGGAAGGCATCCAGCATGGTGGCGTCTCGCTGAATTCGCTGGGGCGGCAGATCATCACCCAGTAGAATAAAGGTGTTTTCACGGTCCATCGTGGTCAGCTCGTCCCATACCGATACGCGCATGGTGAGATGATCACTCATGATCGCCACGACGGTGTCATCCAGTAACCCTTCATTGTCGAGGCGATCAATCAGATCGCGTGCCAGCCAGGCCGAACACTTAACTGAGTAAAGGATGTCTTGCTCATCAAAAGGCCCTTGGCGTTCCCGGCAGCGCTGGGCAGGAAATCCGTTGGGGGCATGGCCTGAAATGCTCAGGGTCACAACCCCCCAGGGTCCATCATCTGCCTCGTCAAGGCGGCGAATTTCATCAACCGTCATGTCATAAAGGCTGTCATCGTAGATGCCCCAACTGTTGACGTAGTCCGGGTCATCGAGCCGCTGTACGAGCTCTTCCTTACCTTGAACGCTTTGAAACTGATGGCCGCGGTAGAACAAACCTTTGCCGGCAAACTCCGTGCTGGCCCCACCCAGGTAGCTGAGTCGGTATCCTTGGGCAGCTAGAATATCGCCCAGGCAGTCAATACCGGGAACGACACTCTTCAATGGTTCGAACTGGCTGTCGTGGAGAAGTCCGGCTGGCATCAAGGGAACGCCGCATTGACTGGCGATCATGCCGGCCATGGTCCAGCCCGTATTCTCCATCTGTTGGATACCTTCAAAGACAACGCCCCGTTCACCGAGGCGGTTAAGGTCATCGTAAGCATCGCCAAACTGGGTGGCATCATAGGTACGCTCGATGCTTTCCAAATAAAGTACAAGCAAGTTAGGGGCTGCTTCCTGATCCGATGTGGGGGGCGCTACATAGCGCTGGTCCAGCCAATCAGCGTTATCGGCCACCACCGCTGCGCTGCGCTGACCCAGGCCGAAAAGTAAAGGGTTACTGGCAAGCAACCCAATCGCCAGGAAGCGCTCTATTAATCGCCAACGTTGATCATGGCGGGACAACCAGGTGACAGAAGCCAATACGGCAAGCATGCTCAGTGTATAAACAACCGCGGTAATCATCTTGCCTGCACCGCCGTGTTCAGCCATGCCTGCCTGGAGATGGAAAAAAACAGCCCCCAAGTCGACATTACCGAAGCTGTCTGCCAGGTAGATATAAACACCCCATAGGCTTAACGGCGCAAGTGACCAGGGCCATACTTTGCGGTAACGGGCATTGAGAGGCCGCCCCCAGCGTAACTTTATGCCGATACCTACCCAGGCAACGGCAAACAGGAACAGTGCCCACCAGGGCAGGCGGGTCAGCACGGTGATCGCATAGCCAAGGGTGAGGCCGATCAGAGTGATGGCAATGACGGCTAACCTAGCGTTATTCAGTTTAGTGAAAAAGCGATGATGAATGATGATATTTACCTGATACAAATAGTGAGAAACAAACTCAAGCAAGATCGATTGACGTTAATAATAGCGTTAATCAGAGAAAAATTGATGGGTGCGCTCAAAATATTTTTGCATAATCAATAGCCCAATCAAGCGTTCTTTTTCTGCATTCATAAATTGATCTACATAACGGTTGGCATTGCTAATAATCTCTTTTGCCTCGCAGGGGTTTTCCCGGTAGTAGTTGATCTTATCTTCAAGGTCTGAATAATCATCCTTGAGTAGCACATAGTGATAACCAGGCTGTAACGCACCTTCCATAAACCATGTTTCAAAGCGTGGTCGTCTCATGAAACATAGTGAGTTAGAGGCCATTATCCACTTTAAATTTGTTGCAACATCCTTGCCTTCTATACTCAGTACAAATTTATACTTCAGTTGTTCCGGGACCGACATGAAATGTTTATGCCAAGGCTGGCCAAGAGCATTTTTGTGAATGTCACCCACATTACATAGTGGATGATCGTAAAAGTCTCGAATGAACTGACGCCGATGCTCTTGATGACAAGAGCCACGCCATACTACAAGATCAAGCTTTTCATCATAGCGGTGAGGGTCTTTCACTGTGTAGTAATGACGAACACGATTTAACTTGAGTAAAACAGAATTTTGGTTATGGTCATTAATAGGGCGGCTTTTCACCAGAGTAGGCACGTCGGGTACGGTGGTTACATCACCAAAGCGATGGCAGAAGCGTAGTTCAGGCGGGAAATAACGCAATACGCTGAGTAAATCCAAGTAATAAGTGCCACTTTTCTCGCGCTTGAAACTGGATAAACTTATGGCCTGCTCGGGAAGCTCAACGCTACTGTCGAGTTGGTTGCAGTAATTAACACGGTAAAGTATTGTTTGTTGCTCATCGTCTGGAAAGCGCTTCAGCTCACGAAGTAGGGTTTTTCGTTGACGCTGAAGAAAAGCCCCGGGAATCAGGCGGTGAAAGGTATGTTGGGCGTAAAAGCGTAGCTTGTGAAGATTTTTATGTGCTTTCGCAGTCGCAAACATAATCTTAATTCACTATTGATTGATAGAGGCGGCAGTAAGATGCGGCCATTGACTGGGGGCTGTATTGATCCAAATGCTCAGTGGCTCCATGAACTAACTGTTGACGAAGAGCAGGGTCATCCCGTAACCGAATAATACCTCTAGCCAGCGAGTCGGCATCACCGGAGGGGATCAGTAACCCGGTCTGCTCATGCTTGACGATATCGGGTATGCCGCCCACATCAGTGGCGATGACGGGGACGCCTAGCTGCATGACATCCAGAATAACAGAGCCCAAACCCTCATTACGTGACGGAAATGCAAATACATCCAGGCCAGCCAGATAATCAGCAATATTGCGTTTAAATCCCAGCCAGGAGACATTGCCAAGTGATGACGACTCTGTTTTCAATGCTTCAACATCTTGACCATCACCTAAGAAAATAAAGTGTATATCCGGCGCTTGATGTTCAAGCATCTGCGCAGCTTTCAGTAACACTCGCTGACCTTTATGACGATCAACCACGGCGCCTGCGTGGCCTACCAAAAATTTATTCGTAAAATCCTCACGAAAGCGATTGGCGGCCTCAAGAGTAGGCGACAAGCGGGAATAGGCACTCGGTATCAACGTTACGTTGCCCCATTGGCTGTCTTCCAGATGGCATTTTATAACCTGGGAAAGGGCGACTCTGGCGGATGCATGTGAGTAACTTTGCTGGTTAAGCCACTTTCGCTTAACAGGCGCATCAACACGACGAGTAATTAAATAGGGTGTGCCTTTTAAACGATAGTGTAAATAGGCCCAATGAACGCCTTTTGCGTCGTGGGCATGTACCAGCTGAGTGTCGCCGAGATGAAAGTGTCCTGCCAACTGATGATCGGCTGTCTGAAACTTGAGTTTCTCAACACCATGCAGGTGTTGACGCATGGGAGAGTCGTGACGGCAAACAAGTGTTTGTGAAAGATCGTTGGATGACTGTTCTGCCAAGGTCTTGATCAATATCTCAGTTTGGCGTTCGCCGCCACGAAATCCGCGCGCCAAATTGACATGAGTAATGTGCATTGCTCACCAAACCTTATTAAAATCTTCCGCTTCAAGCACCTTGGGGTCGCGTTGATATTCGAGTAGCTTGGCATACTTCAAATAGCTATTGAGCCCTGCACTGATTGCAACGGTCATGCCATCAACCCCGCCCAAAAAGCCGCGCTGGAATACATATTTACGCACAAATGCATTCAGGCCATGTGCAAAGGGTGAGAAAGCGTTCGCCCGTTTGCCTTTCTGGAACATGATTTTGGCCGCGCGACCGCTGAAATTCCGCCCTGGTTTGGCAAATAGCTGCCCCAGGTTATCAAATGAGTGATGTATCATATCGGCGTCAAGTCGCCTTGGATTGGAGGCGATGACTTTTGCGTGCTGTTTGACATCCGCAAAGCGCGCATGGTGATGGTTGTAGAGTCGAATACAGTAATCTGGATACCAGCCGCAGACCCGGATCCAGCGTGAACCAATCATGTTGCGTCGGCGAAAGGCAAAGGCGTCGTGTTCGGTTGCCGCAAGGTCGAGCTGACGAATCGCTGTGACCATCTCTGGGGTAAGGCGTTCATCAGCGTCCAGACTCAGAACCCAGTCATACTTGACATGTTCAAGTGCGATATTTTTCTGAATGCCGTCGCCCAAGTATGCCTGGTGTACCACTCTGGCACCCAGTTCTGACGCAATCGACACCGTTTTATCTTGGCTGCCTGAATCCACCACGACAACGTCATCACAAACCTGGCGAGCGGAAGCAATACAGTCCGCAATATTGGCTTCTTCGTTAAAGGCAATAATATTAGCCGATATCATGAAACAGGCATCTCTTGCAAAAAGGCAGAAGTAATATGGGCTGGAGAAAAACGTTCCAGCCACCGTTCATCAATAGCGTAGCCGTCAGCTTCAATAATGCCATCAACACGGGCTGCTAACGCCTCCGGCGTCATTTCACAAAGGTAAGCTTCCAACTCTCCTGTCATGATATCACGTACCCCACCTGGACAATCGACCGAGACAACGGGGGTTTGGCAGGCCAGTGCTTCGAGCAGTACGATACCAAGACCTTCATGTGCCGAACTCAGGATAAATAAACGGGCATGATGCATCCATGGGTAAGGGTTTAATTGGCGGCCCGCAAAAATAACCTTCTCAGCAATTCCAAGCTCAATGGCAAGCGCCTCCAGTTCTTTGCGTAATGGCCCCTCGCCGACAATCACAAGCGGGAGGGGCGTTTTCATTTTGGCATACGCCCTCAGCAGGAGGTCATGGTTCTTTTGCGGTACTAAGCGGGCCACGTTGAGTAAATAAGGGAAATTGGGTCGCTCCGGGAAGTCATCTTTCATGGCCTGCTGGATGGCGGCTACAGGGCAGGGATTTGTGATGGTTTTCAATGATAAAGGCTCTACCTTTAGCGCCTGCATTGCCGTCGCTATTTGTTTTTCGACCCCGTGAGAAACGGTAATTAGATGTTTATTATGAAACAGGCAGCGTGCTTTAAGTCGTTCCAGCCAGGCATCGTGGCCTAATGTAGGCTTGACGATATTTTCCAGAACGTAACAGGCGCGGGTGTCCTTGAAAGACCAAACCGCTTCGAAGGTACCAATACCGCGAAAGATAATCCGGTCGAAAGAGCCATGTTGGCGCTCCAGGCGGCTTATTTCGCGCTGAAACAGTTTTCCGCCCCACCAGCCAGCTAATAAAAAATAGCTTTTGCGTAACACGCTATTGAGCAGACGTGCGGCGATCTCGACGATACCGCCTATCCCTGATGTCCACATGGCACGTGAAAGCTCGAAATGATGAACATTGACGTGGTCATTGCTCGGTTCCAACTGGGGTGGGCGCGACTTGAAATACATCAAGTGACTCTCATGCCCCTGTTCTGCAAAGCTGTCTGCAAGGTTGACCGCTACTCGCTCCATACCACCAATTTTTAACGTACGAACGACAATTAATACCTTCATGAAGGTGAATCCTTTTGGTATAGCGGAAGTTGCATAACAGAGCTGTATTCGGAGCGGCTGGCCACGGTGCCGGTTTTCGATCAGTACAGTTTGTGTCTCGGATATAGCAGTACAGCTGTGAAAGATATCCTTGAAAACAGTTACCAAGACATAAACAAGTGATCAGGCTGATATCGAGGCAGCCCATCCTTGGTATGCTCCTTCTGCAGGGCTGAGCCTGACATGAAGAGAAAGACCCTTGATATCCCGAACCTTTTCAAGACCCGGCAATCAACATTGTAACGCTCTCATAACCCTAGGAACATTCTGATATGTCATTATTGCCTGTTGTCCTGGCGGGTGGTGTTGGGTCGAGACTATGGCCATTATCACGGCAATTGCATCCTAAACAATTCCTGTCACTGGATGGCGGGCTCACCATGCTACAACAGACGCTAGGGCGTCTTGACGGGCTTGATACGCAAGCACCCATTGTCATATGCAATGAGGAACACCGGTTTCTGGTGGCAGAACAGCTACGCCAGATCGCGTCGGATAACCGACATATACTGCTGGAACCGTTTGGACGCAATACGGCACCTGCGATTGCACTGGCAGCCATTGCCGCGACGCAAGACGATGATGACCCTTTACTGCTTGTGTTGGCGGCTGACCATCAGGTTCAGGATACCGCGCAGTTCCATGACAGTATCAAGAAAGCGCAGTCGCTTGCAGATCTCGGTTATCTGGTTACCTTCGGCGTTGTGCCAACTTGCCCAGAAACTGGCTATGGCTATATACAACAGGGGCCTTCACTGGGGCCCGGCTTTGGTGTCCGGCGCTTTGTCGAAAAGCCGGATGCTGCCACGGCGACGATTTACTTGGAAAGTGGTGACTATCTATGGAATAGCGGCATGTTCCTGTTTCGAGCAAGCCGATACCTGCAGGAACTTGAGCGCTTCCACCCCGATATGCTGCATGCCTGCCATCGGGCGATGGCAAAGATGGAGTATGACCTGGATTTTACGCGTATCGGTAAGGATGCTTTCGCCCAATGCGAGGATATCTCGGTCGATTATGCCGTGATGGAGAAAACGCAGCACGCCGCCGTCGTGCCCTTGACGGCGCGCTGGAGTGACCTGGGTGCCTGGTCGTCAATATGGGAGCTAAGCGATAAGTGTGAGGCGGGTAACAGCTATCACGGTGACGTTATCCAGACAGATACCCGCAATACCATGCTGCGTTCCGAGAGTCGCCTGGTGGCTGCAATCGGCCTGGAAGACCTCGTCATTATCGAAACCAAGGATGCTGTATTGGTCGCTGACAGGCACAAGACGCAAGACGTTAAAAAAATCGTCGAGCGACTCAAGGCTGAAGGTCGCGACGAGTTCAACAATCATCGCGTTGTCTATCGTCCCTGGGGGCGGTACGAATCGGTGGATAGGGGCCAGCGTTACCAGGTTAAACGCATAACGGTAAACCCGGGTGCCAAGCTCTCGGTACAGATGCATCATCACCGGGCAGAGCACTGGATAGTAGTGTCCGGCACAGCAGAAGTGACCAACGGAGAGGCGACCTACCTTGTGTGTGAAAACGAGTCGACCTACATCCCCATTGGCCGGATTCACGCACTGAAAAACCCCGGCACGCTGCCTCTCGAATTGATTGAAGTACAGTCCGGCAGCTACTTGGGTGAAGACGATATTGTCCGCTTCGAGGATCAATACGGCCGCGTTTGATCAACCAGTAGCGCGATATCCTTGCAGAATAGGGGAGGTCGATAGGGTGGAATCAAACTTGTGAATGGACCTCTCAAGCCTCTCAAGGTTGGCGTTCTGCCACTTCCCTGGTTGGCGCAACCGACAGCGGTCCAGATCAATCAGCCATGGCGCGCCGCTGGCATCGACCAGAATATTGCGGGCGTTCAGATCGACATGGTCAAGCTTTGCTCGGTGAAAGCGTCGAATCATGGCGCCTACGCGTTGCAAGAGTGCCTCATCCGCCAGATGGCTGACGATCAACTCGGCGAGCGCTTTTCCGCCGGTAATGCGCTGAGTGATCAAGGCGGCTTCGTAACTGAGTCCATGACGAGCCACGCAGGTGGCGATAGGGCGTGGAACAGGTAAACCCTGTTCGAACAGGTTGGCCGTGAGGCGCATTTCGCGAAAGCCGCGGGTGCGCTCAGCACCTACCCAGAAGTAGCGTTTCTGGCTTAGCTTGGCGACTAGACCGCCTCGCCGGTAAGGGCGCAAAACCCATTGCTCTGAAGGGTTGGCCTGTAAAAAAAGGCTGCTGCCCCGGCCAGGGGCTTCACCGACCACTAAATCGCGGGATCGCCAGTATTCAGCGCTGAACAGAGCGGGATCGGGTTGGTGTGACATGGCAGCGTCACATAAACTGTCTGCATCATGTAAAATCAGACTATTTCCTTGCCGGAGTGCCGCTAAGCGCATGAAGCCCTCTCTGCCTGCTCAACCTAACCATATTGCGATTCTGCGTCTCTCGGCGTTAGGAGACGTCTGCAACCTTGTGCCCACCGTGCGAGCGTTGCAGCGCCAGTGGCCACAAGCGCGCATTACCTGGATCATCGGCAAAGGGGAATACAGTTTACTGGCCGGCCTGTCCGGGGTCGAGTTTGTTGTGTACGACAAATCGACGGGGCTCAAGGGAATGCGCGCCCTATGGCGCGAGCTTGCGGATACGCGTTTTGACGTGCTCTTGCACATGCAGCAAGCCATTCGGGCGAGTATTTTATCGCTGGGGCTGAAGGCCAATGTGCGTGTGGGCTATGACAAGGCGCGGGCCAAAGATGCCCAGCACCGGTTTACCCAGCTACATATTGCGCCCAGGACCAACCCTCATGTGCTGGAATCCTTCATGGATTTCGCGCGTTTGATGGGTGTCGAAGAAGGACCCCTGGAGTGGAATTTGCCGGTACCCTCTGCCGCTTATGATGAAGCGCGCTTGATCAGCGGTGAAGCGCCTTATCTGGTGATCAATCCATGCAGTAACGTGCGGCTTCGCAATTTTCGTAACTGGTCGGTGGAAGGGTACGCAAGCGTCATTGAATATGCGTGGGTACAACACGGCCTGAAAAGCGTGTTGACCGGAGGAGGCAGCTCCCTTGAGCGGGAGGTTGGAGAGCAAATTGAAGCGCTCTGCCAGCCAGACAGCGTGATCAATACCATTGGCCAGACGTCGTTAAAAGGCCTTTTAGCGTTGGTTGATGGCGCGCGCGCGGTGGTTTCGCCGGATACCGGTCCTGCGCATATGTCCAACGCCATGGGGACGCCGACACTCGGGCTATACGCGACGACCAATCCTCAACGTGCGGCGCCCTATCTATGGCGAGATTTTGCCGTCAATGCCTACCCGGAGGCGCTTTACACTTACCAGCAAAAATTGGTGGAAGAGGTAAGCTGGGGGCAGCGCGTTCGCCACGCTGACGCCATGGGGCTCATCAAAACCGATGACGTGATCGCCAAGTTAGAGGCACTGCTGACACATACGGCGGCGCGCCCAACAACAGGAACCACGGATGAAAGTTGATTTAAACGCCTTGGAGCATGCCCGCGTTCTTGTAGTGGGCGATGTAATGCTTGACCGCTATTGGCACGGTGGCACCTCGCGCATTTCGCCGGAAGCGCCTGTACCGGTGGTGCGCGTCGAGGATGCGGATGATCGTCCCGGCGGGGCAGCGAACGTTGCGTTGAATATCGCGGCATTAGGGGCACAGGTCGGCCTGGCAGGACTGGTGGGCGAAGATGAAAATGCTGAGTTGCTTTCGCGTCAATTAATTGCTGCCAATGTAAGCACTCACTTTCAGCATAGTGCAGAGATACCCACGATTACCAAGCTTCGAGTCATGAGTCGCAACCAACAGTTGCTGCGTCTGGACTTCGAGGAGCGTCTGGAAGGTGTCGATACCACAGACTTGCTGGCTCAAGTGGAGCAGGCGCTGCCCGATTGCGACGTGATGATTCTGTCCGACTACGGCAAGGGCACGTTGAACCAGGTGGGACAGCTGATTGCCTCGGCGCGAGCCCAGGGTAAAAGGGTGCTGATTGATCCCAAAGGCAGCGATTTCAGCAAATACCGTGGCGCCAGCCTGATAACGCCGAACCTGACCGAGTTTGAAGCAATCGTCGGCCCATGCAGGACGGATGCGGAGCTCTCTCAGCGTGGCGAGGCGCTGCGCGTTGAACTTGAGCTTGAAGCGCTATTGATCACGCGTAGCGAAAAAGGCATGACGCTGATTCGGGAAGGGCATGAACCGCTGCATTTGCCTACTCGTGCCCAGGAAGTCTTTGATGTGACGGGCGCTGGCGATACCGTAATTGGCCTGATGGGGCTGGCAATAGCGGCAAATCATGAGTTGCCCGAGGCCATGATGCTGGCCAATCTGGGGGCAGGATTGGTAGTGGCCAAGCCGGGTACAGCCACGTTGTCGATCGCCGAGCTATATACCGCCCTGCACGGCGATAAGCTTGCGGAATTCGGGGTGATTGAACCAACCCAACTGGTTGAGGCCGTGCGTGCTGCCCAAGTGCGGGGTGAGCGTGTGGTCATGACCAATGGTTGTTTCGATATTTTGCATGCGGGTCACGTGGCCTATCTTGAACAGGCAAAACGGTTGGGAGATCGGTTGGTTGTGGCCGTCAATGATGATGCCTCCATCGGTCGCCTGAAAGGCCCGACGCGGCCGATCAATCCACTCCATCGCCGTATGCAGGTGTTGGCCGGGTTAGGGGCGGTGGATTGGGTTGTTCCCTTTAGCGATGACACCCCACAAGCACTCATCGAAGCCGTACCGCCGGATATTCTCGTCAAAGGCGGCGATTATCGGCCAGAGGATATTGTCGGCGGTAAAGCGGTGATTGCCAACGGCGGTGAGGTGAAAGTACTGGGCTTTGAAGATGGTGTCTCCACCACGGCGATGATCAGCTCGATTCTGGATCGCGAGCGCTAATGGCGGCACCCATTTCCTGGTCTCGGCTTGCTTACTCCGCGGTTCTGTATGCCCTATCGCCGTTGATCACGTGGCGCATCTGGCGAGAGCAAGTACCCACTTACTCCCGCATTCAGCGCTTAGGTATGCGCCTTGGCACGCTGCCGCCCGCGCCACGCCTTTGGCTGCACTGTGCCTCGGTAGGTGAGGTGCGCGCCGCCCGCCCGCTGATAGAAGGCTTGCTGACCCGCTATCCCCGGCACAGTCTGCTACTCACTACCATGACGGCAACGGGCGCCGAGCAGGCCCAGGCACTCATCCATGACCAATCTGAAAGCGACCAGAGACGGCTTGTCCACCGCTTTCTGCCGCTCGACTACCCAGGTGCGGCCAGGCGTTTTATCGGTCGGGTAAAACCCGCGATGGCGCTACTGTTTGAAACCGAACTGTGGCCCAACCTGTTAAAAGCCTGCCGTCGACAGGGAGTCCCCGTCGCGGTGGTCAACGGCCGTTTATCCCCCCGCGCCTATCAACGTTATCGGCGTTGGCAACCCTTGATGGCCAATGCCCTGGCTAACATTAGCTGGCTGGCGGCCAAGTCATGCGAAGATGCCGAGCGCTTTAAGGCGCTGGGATGCCGCGCTGAGGTAATCAGCGTGGTGGGATCGCTAAAATTTGAAATCCCCTCACAAGATGAGGCCCTCAGAGAGGGTGAGTACTTACATCGTCAGTGGGGGAAGCGCCCGGTATGGGTGGCGGGTTCCACCCGTGATGGGGAAGAATCACTATTACTCCAGGCGCATGCTCAGTTGCGTAGACACCATCCAAACGCGCTTTTGGTACTGGCGCCGCGCCATCCCCAGCGGTTTGATGAAGTTGCCTGCCTGTGTCGCGACGAGGGCTGGTCATTCAGCCGTCGCAGCGAGAAACAGCCCGTAACGGAGCAGACGCAGGTCTACCTGGCGGATACGTTGGGAGAACTGGCGGTGCTCTATGCGGCGGGCAGTGTGGCTTACGTGGGGGGCAGTTTGGTACCCCTGGGCGGCCAAAACATGCTGGAACCCGCTGCCCTGGGCAGACCCGTGCTGAGCGGGCCCTCCATCGAAAATTTTAGTGACGTGGCCGAGCCGCTGTTAGCCGCCGGTGCCCTCGCCCTGGTGAATAGCCCCGACGCCCTCGCCGAGGCGCTGACGGGGTATTTTGACCATCCCTTTGAGGCGCAACAAAAAGGCCAGGCTGGCCTGGCGGTCATCAATGCCCAGCAGGGCGCCCTCAAGCGGACGCTGGACGGGCTAGGCAAGTTCGTGCCTCCGTCACTAGCAGCCTGTCGGGCTTGACCGATCGTCGCGAGAATCACGGATTTTGAGCCAAATTTATCGATCGATTGAGGCGAATAGCGCGCTATTTAACGAAATCGGCTGCTAGCGTAGCGCTATCCGCTCAACGCCCTCCGGGTTGCCCAGTAGCAGGATATCGGCTCCCCGGGCGGCAAATAGGCCGTTGGTGACGACACCCACGATGGCGTTAAGCGTCGCTTCCATGGCGACCGGATCGTCGATCATGAACTCATAGCAGTCGATAATCTGGTTGGCGTTGTCGGTAACCACGCCTTGCCGATAGACAGGCTCGGCGCCCAGGCCGACGAGCTGACGGGCAACATAGGAGCGAGCCATGGGGATGACTTCAATCGGTAACGGGAAATTTCCCAACTGGCTGACGTACTTGGATTGGTCGGCGATGCAGATGAAACGCTCGGCGCAGGCAGCCACGATTTTTTCCCGGGTGAGTGCCGCCCCGCCGCCTTTGATCATTTGTAAGTGAGCATTTACTTCGTCAGCGCCGTCGATGTAAAAAGGCAGGGTTCCAACGCTATTCAGCTCGAACACCTCGATGCCCAATGCTTCCAAGCGCTTGGCACTGGCCTCAGAACTTGCCACTGCCCCTTTGAACTGATCGCGTAGCGGTTTTAAGCGGTCGATAAACAGGTTGGCCGTCGAGCCGGTGCCGATTCCCAGCACGGTGTCTTTTTCCAGCCAGGGTTCAATTTCGCTGATCGCTTTATCGGCGACGGCGGCCTTGAGTTCATCTTGGGTCATGGTGTGCCTTTTCGCTGGTAAGGTTGGACTTGCCATTCATTATAACGGCGAAAGAGCGGCCTGCCGACCAAAACGCTGCTGGACGGCGAACGGCGTAATCTGCTACCAATAGAGGCTTTCCCCGCACCCGTCAGGGTTACGTTCTTTCTTGGAATTTTCCGTATGCTTGAAGCTACCGTCAAAAAGATTCTCCAGGCCCACGTTTACGAAGCCGCCTGTGAAACGCCCATTTCACCTGCTCCCTTTTTGTCGCGTCGTTTCAATAACCAGATTTTGATCAAGCGCGAAGACCTGCAGCCGGTTTTCTCGTTCAAGATTCGTGGGGCCTACAACAAAATGGCCCAGCTCAGCGAAGAGCAGAAAGCCAAAGGCGTGATTGCCGCGTCGGCGGGCAACCATGCCCAGGGGCTTGCCATGGCCGCCAAATTGATGGGCGTCAAAGCGGTGATCGTGATGCCACGGATTACCCCCGAGATTAAAGTGCAGGCGGTCCGCGCCCGGGGGGCCAAGGTTGTCCTCAAGGGGGACGCCTTTGCTGCCGCCGCCGAGCATGCCCAGGAGCTTATCAAGGAGCACGGCTACACCTATATTCCGCCCTTTGATGACATTGACATCATCGCCGGCCAGGGCACTATCGCGGTGGAAATCCTGCGCCAGCAGGCGGGGCGTCTTGACGCTATCTTCGTACCGGTGGGTGGCGGCGGCCTGATTGCCGGGATTGCGGCCTACGTTAAATACCTGCGCCCGGACATCAAGGTGATTGGCGTTGAATCCGAAGACAGCGCCTGCCTGAAAGCAGCATTGGAGGCCGGTGAGCGGGTGGTGCTGGATCAGGTAGGTGTCTTTGCGGAAGGTGTTGCCGTGGCGCAAGTTGGCGAAGTGCCCTTCTCGCTGGTGAAAGACCTCATCGATGATGTGATTACCGTCACCGCCGATGAAATGTGCGCCGCCGTCAAGGATATCTTCGAAGATACCCGCGCCGTCGCGGAAACCTCGGGTGCGTTATCGCTGGCCGGGCTGAAAAAATATGTCCAGCAAACCGGCGCGGAAGGCGAAACCCTGCTGTGCATCAATTCCGGCGCCAACACCAACTTTGACCGTCTTCAGCATATTGCCGAGCGGACCGAGCTTGGCGAGCAGCGGGAGGCGATTCTGGCGGTGACGATCGCCGAAAAACCAGGCAGCTTTAAAAAGTTCTGCCGCACCCTTGGCAAGCGCATGGTCACGGAGTTCAGCTACCGCTATGCAGATAGCAGCGAAGCGCATATTTTTGTCGGTGTCCAGGTCAAACCCGGCGGTGAGGATCGCCAGTCGGTCATCGACAAACTCCAGGAGGCGGGCTATCAGGTCGAGGACTTGACCGACAACGAGCTTGCGAAGTTGCATATTCGCCATTTGAGCGGCGGTCGTCCCAGCGAACACTTTGAAGAAGAGCTGTATCGCTTTGAGTTTCCCGAGCGGCCAGGGGCATTGATGAACTTCCTGACCCAACTGCCCCATGACTGGAATATCTCGCTGTTTCATTATCGAAACCATGGTGCTGCTTATGGCCGTGTCCTGGTGGGCATGCAGGTACCTAATGGTGATCGCGCACACGTTGCCGAGCATCTGGATGCGATTGGCTACCGCTATTGGCGGGAAAGCGATAACCCCGCCTACCGGTTGTTCATGGCTTGATTTTTGCGTTGCCAAATTGGTGAGCGGTTACTCACAGTGCAGGCCAGCATGAATCAGTTTGTTAAGAAACGGTGTGCGTTTATTTTTTAATGCCATATTGCCGTTCAAGCCGTTGTCAACGGTAGCCTATTGGCCCTATAGTCACAGGCGATATTAATGAAGGGCGTCATCCGGGCAGTATTAGGCTGCTCATCAACGACAGTTAACCAGGGTGACGCCTTAAAGTTGACAACATAAAAGGGGCTGGAGAAGCACTATGCGGCGTAAGAAACCCGATATGGTACTCACACTGATGATTGTGTTTGCGCTCGGGGTATTGGCCACCGGCTACGCGCAGGCGCTTGCGGGAAGTTAAGCCGTCGCGCTGGGTATTAAAGCGTCACCGGCTCAATGGGCTGGCCTTACGGGCCAGCCCATTTTGTTTGTCAGGCAGTCTACCCTGGGCGAACGATATGCTGGTCACTCACCACGGCATTTAATGGTATGTCCCAGGGCTCGACGGGCAGGGCATCTACTTGCTGGCAAGCGTGGGCAACGCCCAGCAGCGTCGGCTTGGGGCCAGGACGGCGCATAAAGGCAAGGCTGCGATCGTAAAAACCGCCGCCCATGCCCATGCGGTTGGCCTGGGCGTCAAATCCGACCAGTGGCAAGATGACTGTATCCAGCGCCCATGCGGGTAATCGACGCTGATGTTTGGCCGCAAAACGGGTATCCGGCTCGGCGATGCCAAAGCGGTTTTTAACCATCGGCGTGTTGGCATGGTAGGCGACAAACCAAAGCGAGTTGTGACTTAAAGGGCGCAATACGGGTAAATAAACCGCTACCCCTCGTTTACGTAGCCATGGGATCAGCAGGGTCGGGTCGATTTCACCCATGACGGGTAGGTAAAGACTGATACGTCTTGTGCGGCGAATTTCGGGAAGGCGTTTAAGCTGGTGGCAAAGGCGGTGAGCCGCGTCGCGTTGTTCACGTGGCGAGAGCGATTGACGCCGCCTGCGTAGTTCACGGCGCAACGCGCGTTTTTCTTCCGCGCTGTGGAGGCTGTGCATCATCAGTGTTCCCCAGAGTGCCGCTGTCGTTCTGGCCCTGAACCTACTGGTTCAGGTGGGTGGCCGCAGCCAAGCCGTCAGGCTTTCCGTCGCACGGACATGCACACGGGCCTGGCTAGCATTTGGCCCCCTAGGTATTACGCATAGGCTCGAGGGACTGTAACGACTGGCGCACACCCCAGAGAACATCGTTATCCTAACAGAGCGGGGGCCAATGCCAAAGGCATGTGTTTAACGGTCTTTACGGCTTGCGGGTTTGTGACAAGGCGTGCTCAAGCCGCTCGTTAAGACGGTTCAGGCTGGCTTCGCCGGCGCGGTGTTCGTCCATGGCTTCAAGCAGTTCGTTCGTAATGTTGAGTGCCGCCATGATCGCGATTCGCTCGCTTCCCAACAGGCTGCTTTGGGCTTGAATCCCTTGCATGGCGCGGTCCAGGTAGCGGGCGGCCCGTTCCAGCTTGGCTTCTTCACCGGGGTCGCAGGCAATCACGTAATCACGCCCTAACAGGCTGATTTCGGTAGTAGGCCGTTTAGTGTTACTCATGACAGGCTCCGGCACGGGTCAAAGGGATGCCCAATGCGTTAACATCACTGCATAGGAAGGACGATGTCGCTCACTATAAGAGAGCCGCTTGCGCGGGGTCAACGCGCAAGCCTGAGCGACCTTAAACCCATTAACGAGTGAAGATGATGTCGCTAATAGACGAACGCCAGGATTTCTCGGATATCGCCGATGTTTTTTTGTTGCACGGGAGCATGCAGTCGCCCGCCTTTCTGGACGGTCGGTTATGCGCATTGCTTGCGCTGCGCGATATAGAGGCCCAGACCTGGCTGGAAGAGGTCTGCTTAAGCCTGGGTGTGGATCAGCCACGCGATCCGGCAAGTGCTGAACGACTGTTGGGCTGGCGACGGCAAACCCTGGAGGCGCTAAGCGCCAGTGACATGAACTATGCGCCCCTGCTGCCCGATGAGCTGTTCAGCCTGGCTGAGCAGGCTCAGGGCCTGAAGGAATGGACGCTAGGCTTCATGGAAGTGGTCGACGAAGTGGCCGACGATGCACAGCGAAAGCATTGGTCGCAAACCCTGCGTGAAGCGGTAGAGGACCTTGCCGGGCTTGGGCAGATCGACGCGGATATTGATGACTCCCCGGAAAATGAAAATGACCTCTTTGCGCTGACCGAGCATGCGCGGATGGCTGCCATGCTGCTGTATACCGAGCAACACCCCGGTCAGCCGCAGGTCGAGCAAACCGATACCCCTGTTCATTAATCTGTTTTGGAAAACGCTATGTTGCCTGATGTACTGCCTCGCCCTCCGGCCATCCCGTTGGCGGAATACCACCAGCGGCGCGAGACCCTCATGGCCCAGCTACCATCGAATGCCGCCGCTATTGTGCCCGGCGCATCCCTGGTAACGCGTTCTCGTGACAGTGAGTATGCGTTCCGGCAAAACAGCGATTTCTACTACCTGACCGGTATTGGCGAGCCGGATGCCCTGCTGGTGCTGTTACCCGGGCGCGAAGCGGGGCAAAGCGTGGTGTTCTGTCAGGACCGCGACCCTACGATGGAGGCCTGGACAGGGCGGCGGTTGGGCGCTCAGGGGGTCGTGACAGCGCATGGGGTCGATCAGGCGTTCGAAAACGCTGAGCGCGAGTCCACCCTGCCAGACTTGCTTGAGGGGCGGGAGCTGCTCTATTTACCGCTTGATCATGGCGATGCCCTCGACATTGCTGAAGAGGCTTTGTCCCAGGCCAAGTTGGGCCAACGCCGCGGCCGCCCTGCGCTCAAAGGCTGGATGGATATTAGTCCGTTGATACATGCCATGCGCCAGATCAAGAGCGAGGCAGAAATCGCCCTGTTGCGGCATGCCGCAGCGATTTCTGCCCGTGCGCATGTGCGCGCCATGCACCTGGCCCGCCCAGGGTTGAGCGAGTACCAGCTACAGGCTGAGCTGGAGCATGAATTTGTCTGGCAGGGGGGCAGCGGTCCCGCCTACAGCACGATTGTCGGGGGCGGTGCCAATGCCTGCGTGTTGCACTACATTGAAAACAGTGCGCCGCTTGCAGACGGCGAACTGGTGTTGATCGATGCCGGTGCCGAGTTTGCCCTTTACGCTGGGGATATTACCCGCACGTTCCCGGTATCCGGGCGTTTCAACGATGCCCAGCGAGCGCTTTACCAGGTGGTGCTTGACGCCCAGGAACGGGCCGTTGCGGCTATCAAGCCTGGCACTACCCTCGCCGAGATCCATCAGGGCGTTGTGTCTGACCTGACCACTGGGTTGATTGAACTTGGCTTGTTGGAAGGCGACCTGCAAACCTGCATCGACGAGCAGCGCTATCGGCGGTTTTATCTGCACTCGACGTCGCATTGGCTGGGGCTGGATGTGCACGATGTAGGCACCTATCGCCTGGACGCAGAAACCCCGCGCCCACTTGAGTCCGGCATGGTGCTGACCGTGGAGCCGGGGCTTTATATTCCCGATGAAGCTGACATTCCGGCTGCGTATCGGGGTATCGGCATCCGTATTGAGGATAATGTGGTGGTCACCGCCCAGGGGCATGAGGTACTGACCGATCAGGTCCCTAAACGAGTAGCCGATATTGAAGCACTCATGGCGTCTGATTAAGTCGTGTCGGTTCATTATGTAATTTACGTTACGCAATAAGCGTGGTCCTGTGTCACCAGCGGGAGAGAGTCAATGCAAGCGTCTGGGCAAGCGGTAACCCATGACATTGTGATTGTAGGGGGCGGATTAGTCGGCGCCAGTCTGGGCTGCGCTCTGGCCCCCCTGATCGAGCGTTACGGCTGGAAAGTGGCCATTATCGAAGCGGCGCCGTTACCGCCCAAATCGCCCGATGAGGCCTGGCAGCCCAGTTTCGACGCCCGTGCCAGTGCCATTGCGGAAGGCTCGGCCCAGCGCTTCCGTCAGCTGGGCGTATGGGAGGCCATGCAATCCGAGGCAACGCCCATCAAGCGCATTCACATCAGTGAACGGGGACGGCTGGGGGCAACCCGGCTCAATGCCGATGAGCTTGGTGTCGATGCGCTGGGGCACGTGATTCCCAATGCCTGGATGGGTAGGGTGCTGCATCAGCGGCTGAATGCACTACCCCTTGAATGGCACTGCCCCGCCAAGGTCGACAGCATCACGCCGACGCCCCAGGGGCACGACTTGACGCTGTCTGATGGCAGTCGGCTCCACGCTGCCCTGACAGTGCTGGCGGACGGCGGGCGGTCGGGTTTAAAGGAACAGCTTGGCATTGGCAGTCGTCGTGAGGCCTATCAGCAAACGGCGTTGATTGCCCATGTGGGCATCAGCCAGCCACACCGGGGCGTGGCCTATGAGCGGTTTACCCAGGCCGGTCCAATCGCTTTGTTACCCTTGCCAGGGCAGGCAATGGAGCTGATCTGGACGCATACCACCGGGCATGAACAAGCACGTCTGGATCTATCTGACGGGGACTTCCTGGCGCAGCTGCAAACGGCCTTTGGCGACAGGGTCGGGCGCTTTACTCAGGTGGGCCAGCGCCACAGCTATCCATTGGCCTTGATCACTGCCGAAGAACCGGTTCGGCCTGGGCTGGCGGTGCTGGGCAATGCGGCCCATGCGCTGCACCCGGTGGCCGGTCAAGGCTTTAATCTGGCCCTGCGTGGGGTGATGGACCTGGTCGAGGCGCTTGAGCAAGGCGAGTTGGCGAGGCGGCCATTGGGTGACATGGCCACGCTTCAAGCGTTCGAGCGTCAACGCGCGCAGGACCGAACCAACGTGATTCGGTTCAGCGATGGGCTGATTCGCCTGTTTGGCATGAACTTACCCTTTTTACCCCATGCCAGAGCCGCCGGCCTGGTGGGGCTCAATATCGTCGGGCCATTACGTAAAGGTCTGGCGCGCCGGGCGATGGGGCTGGAACGTTGAGGGACCCAGGGTTATACGGAAAGAAGGCCAATAAGAGGCGTGTTATGCAGACATCCAATGAGTCAGGTGTAGCGGCGGAGAATGGCTTCGACGCCATTGTCGTCGGCGCAGGCATGGTGGGCTCGACGTTGAGCTGGCTATTGGCCGACGCCGGAATGCGGGTGGCACTGGTTGAAGCGCAGGCACAGCCACCGTCGTATGAGGTGAGCCGTCTGCCGTCGCTCCGGGTGAGTGCCCTGACTCCGGTCTCGCAGCGCCTGTTAACCCATATCGGGGCCTGGCCATTAATGGTGAATGCCCGTGTAACCCCTTATCGCTATATGCAGGTATGGGACGCCGAGGGTAGCGGCGAGATACGCTTTTCCGCCGATGAGGCGGGCGTGTCCGTATTGGGGCATATCGTCGAGAACGATGTGACGTTATCGGCGCTGCACGCAAAGCTTCAAGACCAGGGCCGGGTCAGCACATTTTTCGGCACGCCGGTAGACGCCCTGGAGGCTTCAACGCCGGGACGTCGGCTGAGCCTGGCGAATGGCCAGTCGCTGCATGCGCCGTTGGTCGTCGCGGCGGACGGTGGGCGTTCGGCCCTGCGCGATATGGCGGGCATCGACGTGGTTAGCGAGGCGATGGGCCAGGAAGCCGTGGTCACCACGGTGCGCTGCGACCATCCCCATGGCGATACCGCGCGGCAAGCGTTTATCGACGGATGTCCGTTGGCATTCTTGCCGCTGACGGTGGAGGGCGACGCTCACTACTGCTCGATTGTGTGGTCGACCACGCCTGCTCATGCCCAAGCGCTGTGCCAGCTTTCCCGAGAGGCTTTGGGTGAGGCCCTGGGTAACGCCCTGGGGGAGCGCATGGGGGCGGTGAATGCCTGCGATCAGGCGCATCGATTTGCGTTGGTCCAACGCCATGCAGTGCATTACGTGCAGCCGCATTTTGCGTTGGTGGGCGATGCGGCCCATAGCCTTCACCCCCTGGCAGGACAGGGGGCCAACCTTGGGTTGATGGATGCCGCCGTGTTGGCCGACGAGGTCACCTCGGCCTGGCGGCGGGGCGCGCCGTGGGGTGAGCTCAGCACCTTGACTCGCTATGCACGCCGTCGGCGCGGTGACAATCGCGCCATGCTGGCATTAATGAAAGGCTTTAAAACCCTGTTCGGTAGCCATGATCCGGCGCTCACGCTGGTGCGTAACCTGGGCATGAGCGGCTTGCACCGGCTCACCCCGCTTAAGCGCGCCGTGATGCGGCAAGCCACCGGTGAACGTGGCCGACTGCCGACGTCGTGCCGTTAATGACGGCGGCGGTCGACCACGTTCAGCGCTTTGAGCAGGTTAAGTGCTTCGCCCAACTGGTAATCCTCGCGCAGGCGCTGTGACACTTCTTCCTGGTCACGCGGGGCCTGTTGGGAGCGCAAATGGCCTTCCAGGTCGGCTTCGCGGATTTCGCGCCTTCCTTCGGCGACTTCCAGGCGCCCGCGAACCACATCAACATCGGGTTCGATGCCCTGGGCCTGAATGGAACGGCCTTCCGGCGTATAGTAAAGCGCCGTGGTGAGCTTCAGCCCCTCACCATTGCCCAGCGGCATGATCTGCTGCACTGACCCCTTGCCGAAACTGTCGGTGCCCATGATCACGCCACGGCGCTGGTCCTGAAGGGCACCGGCGACAATCTCCGCGGCGGAGGCGCTACCGCCATTGATCAGCACGACAAGCGGTACATCCCCTGCTGGTGTATCAGCCGAGGCAGAGAATGATAGCTCGTTGTCGGGAATGCGGCCTTCGGTGTAGACAATCAGCCCTTCATCCAGGAACAGGTCTGCCACGCCAACGGCGGCCTGTAAAACCCCGCCCGGGTTATTACGTAAATCGAGCACCAGGCCATCCAGCGGCTGTTCACGTGACATGCGCTCCAGGGCTTGCCTCGCCTGCTCCGGCGTGCGTGACTGGAATTGGCTGATGCGTAAATAGCCATAGCCGGTTTCAAGCAACTCGTGTTTGACGCTTTCGCTGCGGATAATCTCGCGGGTAAGGGTGAACTCACGGGGTGATTCTTCGCCTGCCCGCAGCACGGAAATGTCCAACGTCGTATTGGGGTCGCCACGCATCAGGGTCACGGCCTCTTGCAGCGACATGCCCTCGGTGGGAGTGCCATCGATACTGATGATGATATCCCGGGACATCAGCCCCGCCTCTGAGGCTGGGGTGTCGTCGATCGGGGTAATGACCATGAGCTGACCGTTTTCCATACCCACTTCGATGCCGATGCCGCCGAATTCACCTTCGGTGGATTCGCGCAGGCTTTGATATTCTTCTTTATCCAGATAGGCAGAGTGCGGGTCCAGCTCGCTCAGCATGCCGCGCATGGCGTTGCGCAGCAGGGTGCGGTCTTCGACGTCTTCCACATAGGCGCGCTTGATGCGTTCAAATACCTCGGCGAACGTCTGAATTTCTTCAAGCGGCAGGTCGTCGCTGACGCTATCAACCGTCCCGTTGCTGTCATTACTGGGCTGAGCCAGCAGCGGCAAAGGGACCGAAAGTAAGGCGATAGGGAGCAGGGTTGCCAAGAGGCGTTTGGCAGGGGCCGATCTCTCGGTAACAGATAGCGTCATGCAGACTCCGCGAAACGATATAGGTGGGCAGCGCGCGCCGCTACCCCAATGACAACAAGAATTACCCAGCTTATCCCGTCAGCGGCGTGCAATCCAACGTTGCGGGTTAATTGGTTCCCCTCGGCTGCGAACTTCAAAGTAAAGCGCGCTGCGTGGCTGACCGCCGCTATTGCCAACCCGGCCAATCTCGTCGCCGCGCTCGATCCGTTGGCCAGGTCGTGCGGTGAACTGCTGCAGGTGGGCGTACAGTGTCATGATTTGATCACCATGGTCGATAATCAATAAATTGCCAAACCCACGCATCCAGTCTGCAAACACCACACGACCAGGGTGCACGGCGCTAACCGAGGTGCCTGCCGTGGCCTGAATGACAATGCCGTTGTAATGGACCCCATCGCGGCGCTGAAACGCCGCCGTGATATCGCCCTGGACCGGCCAGGGCAGATCCCCTTGGGTACGGGCAATATGGGTCGTCGGCGTAGGCTCGTCAAGGCGGGCCAGTTCGGCCTGAATCTCGCGCAGTCGCTGTTCGGCCTGCTCGCGGTCTTCATTCAGCTCGGCCAGACGCGCGGCTTCACTGCCATAGCGGTCATCGAGGTTGTTCACAACGCCGCGACGTTCCTGGGTGCGTTCGGCGAGCCGTGCGCTTTCGGCTTCCAGCTCTTCTGACAGAGATGCCAGTCGGTCCTGGCGCTCGGCAAGGGCTTGTTGGGTGTCGGCAAGCGCACTATCCAGCCGGGCTATCTCGGCCATACGCTGCTGACGCGCCTCGCTCAGCCGATTCAAGTAAGCCTGCATGCGGTCAAGTTCGGCTGGGTCGCCCTGGTTTAACAGCAGTTTGAGCTGGGGGGTCGGTCCCAGCCGATAAAGCGCTGCCAGCTGTTGGCCGAGGGCGGCTGACTGAGCTTCGCGGTCAGCCTCGAGGCGGTCGCGATGCTGGCGAAGCTGATCGGTTTCCTCGTTGAGCTGGCGGCGCTCGCTTTGCAACTGATCAAGCCGTTGGTGGGTCTCGGCAAGCGCGGTTTCGACCTCGCGCAGCTCGCGTTTGGCCCCTTCGCGGGCTTCATCGGTTTCGCTCAAGCGCTCGGAGAGCGCCTCGATCGCCTGGCCAAGGTTATCCAACTGCTGGCGCGCCTGGGTTTCGCTGGGCTGGGCAGCGCTGTGCGTTGCGTATAACAGCGCTACCCCAGCCGCTATACTGACAAGTCGTCGCATCAAGCGGCTTAACCGAAGGTGATCAATGGGTGGCCGGTCATCGCTTGAGGCACCTCTTGATTCATCATGCGCAAAAGCGTCGGGGCAAGGTCACACAGCCGACCATCCTCCAGTGTCCCTGTGCGTTCCCCAACGTAAACCAGCGGTACCATAAACGTCGTGTGAGCGGTTTGCGGTGCCCCGGTTTCGGGATGGACCATCTGCTCGGCGTTGCCGTGGTCGGCAGTGATCAGGCAGGCCCCGCCCGCGCGTTCAATGGCCTCCACCACGCGTCCCGCACAGGTATCGACGGTTTCGATGGCTTTTACCGCCGCGTCAAAGTCACCGGTGTGGCCCACCATGTCGCCGTTGGCGTAGTTGCATACCATCAGGTCAAAGCGGCCGCTATCAATGGCCTCAACCAACTTGTCGGTAATCTCGACGGCGCTCATTTCGGGCTTTTCGTCGTAGGTTTTCACGTCGCGCGGTGAAGGGACAAGAATGCGCTCTTCGCCTTCATATTCGGCCTCATTGCCGCCCGAAAAGAAGAAAGTGACGTGGGGGTATTTTTCAGTTTCGGCAATGCGCAGCTGTTTCAAGCCGCGTTTGGCCACCACTTCCCCCAGGGTGTCGTTTAAATCCGAGGGTGGGAAGGCGGCTGGCGCGGGTATATCGGCGGCATATTGGGTCATCATGACCAGCCCATCACCGGCGAGTTTGGGGCATACACGTCGCTCGAAGCCGTTGAAGTCAGGCTCGACAAAGGCGCGGGTCAGTTCGCGAGCGCGGTCCGAGCGGAAGTTAAGAAAAATCGCCGCGTCGCCATCCTGTAGCGTGATCGCCTTGTCGTTGGAACCATCGCTTAGCAGAATGCTGCTGGCCGCCACAAATTCGTCGGTTTCACCGCGCTCGTAGGCATCACGCAAGGCCGTTTCGGCGCTGGTGGCATGGTAGTCGGCGTGGCCGTCAGTGAGCAGGCGGTAGGCTTGCTCAACACGCTCCCAGCGGTTGTCGCGATCCATGGCGTAAAAGCGACCGATGAGCGAGGCAACAAAGCCATTGTCAGCCCCTACCAACTCAGCCAGGCGGGCGTTGGCACGTTCTATGGAGCCTAGCGCGCTTTGCGGCGGCATGTCCCGGCCGTCCAGGAAGGCGTGCACATAGATACGCTGGGCACCGCGACGCGCTGCCAACTCGGCCATGGCGATAAAGTGGTCCTCGTGACTGTGAACGCCGCCGGGCGAGAGCAGCCCCAGCAGGTGAACGGGACGTCCATTGGCCACTGCCTCGTCGATGGGCCGGGTCAGCACGTCAATGGTGTCCAGGGCGCCGTCTTCAATCGCCTTGGTGATACGGGTAAAGTCCTGGTAAACAATGCGACCGGCGCCCAGGTTCATATGACCCACTTCGGAGTTGCCCATTTGCCCATCAGGTAGCCCCACGTGGCGCCCGTCTGTGTGAACAAAGGCATGCGGCCGGTCGGCCCAGAGTTTATCCATCACCGGGGTGTTGGCGGCGGCCACCGCATTGTGCGCACTGTCGGGGTTGTGACCGTAGCCATCTAAAATAATTAACGCGACGGGGCGGGGAGTGCTTGCAGTGTCCATAAAATTCTCCTGATGAGTGGCAAACCGGACGACGAAAAGCCAATCGGGGTCGCGGCGAACGCATGCTTGGGGCATCATAACGCAGCCAGTGGCTAAGCGTCATGACTCAGGCCTGCGCGCGCTGGCGTCAGACGTGTATACTTGTCGCGTTTTAACGGTGGCAATGCCGCTTTTTTTCGTATTGACCAAGAGACTGTGTCGCGATGATCGATCAGCTGTTCGAATTTGTAATGAATCATCCCCTATTGGTGGGGGCGTTTGTGCTGGCGCTGATTGCGTGGATTGTGTATGAAACACGCAGCGCGTCAACCAATGCGCTAACGGCCACCGAGGCAACCCAGCTCATTAACCGTGAAGACGCCGTTGTCGTGGATATCCGGGAAAGTAAAGACTTCAAAACGGGGCATATTGCGGGTGCGCGCAACATTCCCCAAAGTAGCCTTGATAGCCGCATAAATGAGCTGAATAAAGTGAAAGACAAGCCGGTCATTGTGGTGTGTAAACACGGGCAAGGCTCAGGTGCAGCCCAGGCGAAGCTTGCCAAAGCAGGCTTTGAACGCGCCTTTAAATTAAAAGGCGGCATGGCGCAGTGGCAGGCTGACGGCCTTCCAGTGGTTAAAAAGTAAGCGTAGGTACGCAGTTACTTATTGCATGAACGATTGCACTGACTATTGCATCAACAACGAGGAGTTCTCCCATGGCGGAAGATAACAACACCCCGCAGGCTGGCGCGCAAGCCGACGACAAACCGCAGCTCAAATTTTCGCTGCAACGCATTTATGTAAAAGATATTTCGTTTGAAGCGCCCAATTCACCGTCGGTGTTTCAGGACGCGTTCAAGCCCAAGGTCAATCTCGACCTGAATACCAGCAGCACAAAGATTGCCGATGACCAGTACGAAGTGGTCGTTAAAGTGACGGCACAGGTTAATGATAAAGAAACCGGCACGACCTCCTTTCTAGCGGAAGTTGAGCAGGCTGGCCTGTTCCGTATTGCCGGCATCGAAGGTGCCCAGCTGGATCAAACCCTGGGCGCCTTCTGCCCGAACCTGCTGTTCCCCTATGCCCGTGAATGCGTGGATAACCTGGTCAACCGTGGTGGCTTCCCGCCGCTGATGCTGGCGCCGGTGAATTTCGAAGCGATGTACGCCCAGCGTAAGCAACGCGAGAAACAGCAAGCTGACCAGACAGAAGCGAACACGCACTAAGCGATGTTGGCCGCCGACTGGTACGCCCGGCATGGGAAAATGCCGCGCCTTTATGTCCCCGGGGTGTTTCGCCCAGGCGATGAGGTGCTGCTGCCGGAAGGCCCGGCGCGGCATGTGACACGGGTGCTGCGGTTGGTTGAAGGCTCGCCCCTGGTGCTGTTCGATGGCAATGGCGAGGAGGCGGGTGTGCGCCTTGTCGATATAGGCCGCAAGCAGACAACGGTGAGTATTGAAGCTGTCTGGCCGGGTAACGGCGAATCGCCGCTGGCCGTGCACCTGGGCCAGGCGATTTCCAAGGGCGACCGGATGGATTATGCCATTCAGAAGGCCGTCGAGCTTGGTGTATCGGCCATCACTCCGCTGTATACCGAGCGCGGGGACGTGCGCCTTAAAGGCGACCGGGAAGCCAAAAAGCTGGCTCATTGGCAGGCGGTGGCGGCCAGCGCCTGTGAGCAGAGTGGGCGGGCGTTCGTGCCGCCGGTCAATCCGCCCATCACCCTAAAGGTATGGCTTGAGGCGCGCCAGGAACCGCTGCGTTTAATGCTGCATCTTGCAACTGGCCATGCCTTCGATCGCCAAGACCGCCCCACGTCGGCTGCACTGCTTATTGGCCCGGAAGGCGGTTTGAGCGAGAGTGATATTGATGCCGCCCAAAATGCTGCCTTTACGCCGCTAACACTCGGCCCGCGGGTTTTGCGTACGGAGACGGCGCCGCTCGTGGCGTTAACCCTTCTGCAGCATCACTTCGGCGATTTGTAAGCCCTCCTTATCCCTATCATTTTGCCTGACGTTACCAAGCCCCCATAATGAAAGCCTATTTATTGTAAGGACGGCACCCATGGTTCGTGAGCCTCACTCTTCTCCCCGACCCGCCAGCGATGCGTCCGCTCAACTGGGCGAAGTGGCGTACTTAACCGTTACCGCCGTGAACAATACCGGTGCTTTTTTGCGCTGGGGCCTCTCCAAGGATGTGCTGCTGCCCTACAGCGAGCAGCGTTTTCGTCCTGACCCTGGCAAACGCGTGCTGGTCATGCTGTATAGCGACGACCAGGGGCGGCCCGTGGCCACCATGCGCTTGGATCGTTTTTTAACCGACGACGCCTGGGCGCTGGATAGCGGTGACCAAGTAGATGTTGTAGTAGCTGACCGCACCGATCTGGGTATGAAAGTCGTCGTCAATCACCGTTACTGGGGGCTGATCTATCAGGACGATATCAGCCAGCCTTTGAGGCGTGGCCAGTCGTTAACGGGGTATGTCAAGCAGCGTCGAGAAGACGGGCGCGTGGATATTTCGCTGCTGCCGCCAGGCGCTGCCCGCTTGGATGTAGTAGGCGACCAAGTGCTCAAGGCGCTGCGCGAGAGCGGCGGCTACCTGGCTCTGGGGGATAAAAGTACTGCTCATGATATCAAGGCGCGGCTGGGGGTGAGCAAGAGTGCTTACAAGCAGGCGATTGGGCGACTTTACAAGCAACAGCTGATTACGCTTGAGCCTAACGCCATACGCCTGGTGCCCGGTGCGCTGAGCGAGTAATACGGCTCGCGGTTGGAGCCTGAGAAGCAGTGCGGCATACTGCTCACCTATATGTTCATAGATGGATCGTGCCCCGATGAGTCAGTCAACATTGCACCTTGGTGTCGTGATGGATCCCATCAGCGACATTGCTTACAAGAAAGACACCACCATGGCGATGCTATGGGCGGCCCAGGACCGCGGCTATACGTTGCATTACATGGAGCAGGAAGATCTTTTCTTGAATGCAGGGCAGGCATACGCACACATGCGGCCGCTGACGGTTTATCGAGACCCCGCGCATTGGTATGAACTGGGGGAACCGTCTGCCCGGCCGCTCAATGAGCTTGACGCGGTATTGATGCGTAAAGACCCGCCGGTGGATGCGGATTTTACCAACGCGGTTCACCTGCTCGGCTTTGCTGAACGAGAGGGCGTGTTGATTGTCAACCCAACGGATGCCCTGTTGCAGTGTAATGAAAAGCTGTTTGCCCAGCAGTTTCCGCAGTGCTGCGCGCCGACCCTGGTGGCCAGCCGGGCCGATGTGCTGCGTGCCTTTCACGCCGAGCATGGCGATGTGATCTTCAAGCCGCTGGATGGCATGGGCGGTACCGGTATCTTTCACATTGGTCCCGAAGGGCGCAATATCGGCGCCGTGATCGAGCAGCTTACCCTGCGTGGCCAGCGCCAGATCATGGCACAGCGCTATCTGCCCGCCATCAAGGAAGGCGACACGCGGATTTTGCTGGTCGATGGCGAGCCGGTACCTTATGGTCTGGCACGCATTCCCTCAGCGGGGGAAACGCGCGGCAACCTGGCCGCCGGTGGGCGTGGCGTGAGTCGTGAGCTGACCCGGCGAGACCAATGGCTTGTTGAGCAAGTACAGCCCATGATCCGCGAAAAAGGCTTGATGTTCGTCGGCCTGGATGTAATCGGCGATTACATTACCGAAATTAACGTGACAAGCCCCACCTGCGTGCGCGAAATCGACGATCAGCGTGGTACGGATATCGCAGGATTGCTGCTGGACGCCATAGAACGCCGCCTTGCCGCGTAAGCGGCTCTTTATCGCTCTGTCGCGATCTATTTACTGATTTTTAGGCTGGCTGATGTTGTCAGCGGGCCGCAGGAGACGCATGCAAAGTTTAAAGCACCATTTTTTGATGGCGATGCCGCACCAGGACGATCCCAATTTTGCGGGAAGCCTTATCTACCTGTGCGATCATGATCACAATGGTTGCATGGGTGTGATTGCCAACCGCCCCTTGGAGATCACCCTCGACGCGCTCTTCGAGCAATTGGAGCTAGGGGGCGACCAAAGCCCCTACCGCAACTCGCCGGTGTATTACGGCGGGCCGATGCATAAAGACCGCGGCTTTATTCTCCATACCGGTGATAGTCAGGCATGGGATTCCAGCCTTCAGGTCGAGGACAACATTTCACTCACGACGTCGATGGATATCTTACAGGCATTGGCGAACGGTGAAGGCCCTGAACAGTTTCTGGTCTGCCTGGGGTGTGCCGGCTGGGAAGTGGGGCAGCTTGAAGAAGAGTTAAAAGAAAACGCCTGGCTGACGGTGGAAGGCCAGGCATCGGTACTGTTTGATACGCCACCCGCCGAACGCCTCGCCGCGGCGGCAGGCATTCTCGGGGTGGATCTTAACCTGATGACCCGTGATGCAGGTCACGCCTGATGGTTGAACATAATGGCTGAAAGCGGTCAGCGCCTTGTGCTGGCGTTTGATTTTGGTACCCGGCGCATCGGCGTGGCTGTCGGCAATGAGATTCTGAACAGTGCGCGTGAGCTTGCGCCGCTCACCGCCCGCGACGGCATTCCCGACTGGGAGCTGGTGACGCGCCTGGTCGAGGAGTGGCAACCCGATCTGTTTGTGGTGGGCTTGCCGCTCAATATGGATGGCACCGAGTCGGCCATGAGTCTTCGCGCGCGCAAGTTCGGTAACCGACTTCACGGCCGCTTCGGCAAACCCTGCGAAATGGTCGACGAGCGTGGCTCTACCCAGGAAGCGAAACAGATCGCCCGTGCGGCGGGACACCGAGGCAACTACCGTGAAGAGAGTGTCGACGGTATCGCCGCGGTGTTGATTCTGGAAGGCTGGTTTGCCCACCAGGAAGGGCTTCCCGGTGGGCGCATATCCCACTAAGGGTAGCGGCGGTTAACGGTCGAGCGTTCCCGTCTGGGCGGGGACAAACCAACGTACGGGGCGCATTTCCTTTTCAACCAGTTCGTCAACCTCAAGCAGCGTTGCGAAGATAGCCATGCGCATGGGAATGCCGTTATCGGTTTGGCGGAAGATGGCCAGCCGAGGGTCGCCGTTTAGATCCACGTTCAAGTCATTTGCCCCCGGGCGGCTATCCCGGGGCAGCGGGTGCATGACGATGGTGTTGTCGCTACAGCGCTGATCCAGGAAGTCGCGGTTAACCATAAAGTCATTGGAAAGCCCCTGAAAACTCTCGTTCATCTCGTCGGTAAAGCGCTCCTTCTGAATCCGGGTAGCGTACACCACATCCAAATCCGAGAAATCGCTGGCCAACGAGTTGCGCTGTTCAACACGATGGCCACGAGAGGTAACAAGGTCTACCAGTTGTGAAGGCATTTCAAGGCCCGGCGGCGATACCAGGGTAATGCGCAGCGGTCCGTAGAGTGACAAGAGCTTGATCAATGAGTGCACGGTGCGGCCGTACTTTAAATCGCCGGTGAGCAGAATGTGAGCACCGCCCAGAGACTTACCCAAGCGCTGAAACTCTTTATCGATGGTGTAGATATCCAGTAGCGCTTGGCTAGGGTGTTCACCGGGGCCATCGCCGCCATTGATTACAGGGACATTTGTTGCCGCAGCAAATTCTGCCACAGACCCCTGGTCCGGGTGGCGCATGACAATGGCGTCGCAGTAACCACTCATTACGCGGCTGGTATCGTATAAAGACTCCCCCTTGGCCATCGATGAAAAGGTGAAACCGGTGGTGTCGCACACGCTGCCGCCCAACCGGCAAAAGGCGGCATTGAAGCTCACGCGGGTACGCGTACTGGCCTCAAAAAACAGGTTGCCGAGAACCGCCCCCTCCAACACACGGGTAACCTGGCGACGCTGGGCAATCGGCTCCATGCGTGTGGCGACACGCAGTAAGTGGTCAACGCGTTCGCGATTTAATGAATCGACAGTTAACAGATGCTGACGCTGGCTCATCACGGACCTCGGCAATAAAGTAAATGCCGCTAGTGTAACCGCCAATTGGCCTGTCGCCGAAGCGCTTTCACGGCGGATAGTGTCTAGCCATAAAACTTTTTCGCATAACCTCTTGCCAACCCGCCAGCAACACCGTAAAGTACGCATCCGCTGCCGGGGACGCCCAGCGTTGCCAGCGGTGGATGAGGTGTAAAACCTCAGGTTTGTCAGCAGGTTAGGCAAGCGAGCGTGGTTACTGTGTCATGTCACGCCGCCTCGATTTTCGCCAATCAGTCATTGACAATCCCAAGGAAGTACGTAGAATACGTCTTCCTCGCTGAGGCCAAGCAGTTCAACGGTTGGCCAGTTTTATAAAGCGAAACGCTCTTTAATAATGTGATCAGGTAATTCATGTGGGCGCTTGCCGATGAG
>NZ_LYXG01000002.1:0-130626 GCF_001663515.1 Halomonas sp. G11 | reverse complement strand
TTTATCACCCTCATCGGCAAGCGCCCACATGAATTACCTGATCACATTATTAAAGAGCGATCGAAAGGCGTCGCCGTTCGATGTGGTGCGTATGATACGTTTTTTTTACGCGAGGTCAACCAGCTGCGACACATTTCTTACCAATGGTCGTTCAAGCAGCCAAGCGGGCCAATAAGTCGGCACGCCGATCGGCGGATACGAACGCGGCATCAATTGCGTTTCGGGTCAATTGCACAAACACATCTTCAGACCAGCCGAAAGCGTCAGCACAAGCCACATGATTGGCGAGCATTCCGCCGCCAAAGTAAGCAGGATCATCGGAGCTGATGGTCACGTTCAGGCCCTCCTGCAGCAGGGTGGGCAAAGGATGCTCACGCAGGTCATCGACGACTTTTAGACAGACGTTGGATAACGGGCAAACCGTCAGGACGACCTGTTCACGACGAAGTCGCTCCACCAGGTCCGGGTTTTCCAGGCAGCGCACGCCATGGTCGATACGCTCCACCCCCAGAAGATCGAGCGCCTGGATGATATAGTCCGCCGGTCCCTCTTCGCCTGCGTGCGCTAAGCGAACCAGACCGATCTCTTTGGCCCGCGCAAAAAGTGTCTTGAACTCAGATGGCGGGTGATCGCGTTCCGCACTGTCCAAACCGATTGCATCGATAAACTTCCAGTAGGGCGCGGCTTGCTCGAGGACGTGCAAGGCTTCTTCTGCCGGGCGATCGCGTAAAAACGCCATGATCATGCCGACCGAAAAATCCATGGATTCCTCGGCTTCCTGCTTGGCTTTGAGCAGTCCGCCCATGACCACTTCCAGCGGCACACCTCTTTGCAGATGCGCCTGGGGGTCGAAATGCATATCGACATGTACGACGCCCTCCCGGCGAGCGCGATGAAAATAGTCCATCGCCAGATCGTAAAAGTCTTCCTCGTGACGAAGCACGTTCATGCCCTGAAAATAAAGGTCCAAAAACGCCTGCAAATCATTAAAGTCATACGCCTCTTTTGCTTCCTGGGCAGAAGCATACGGCAAATCAATGTTATTGCGCTGGGCCAGCGCGAACATCAGTTCGGGCTCAAGCGATCCTTCGATGTGAAGATGCAGCTCTACCTTGGGAAGCTGGCGCAAAAAATCGTGCATACAGGACTCCTGTCTAATTAGCTTCAAGGCCAAGCTTACCTGCATCCAGGTGCCAGTGGTAATCGATATGCGGCAACAAGTCAGGCTGATCGACTTGATGGATAAAATAGATAACTGTTCTACTGCCAAGCCAACGATCAAGCGAAGCCGCCAAGTGCTGGGCGGTCACTGCATCAACGCTTGCAAAAGGCTCATCAAGGATCACAACCTGCGGGTCACGCAGCATCAACCGTGCCAATGCAACCCGCCTGGCTTGCCCCCCAGAAAGTTGCTGGCCTTTTTCGCCCACCTCTGTATCGAGCGCCCTGGGTAAACCTTCAACCCAATCGGCCAAGGCCACGTCAGAGAGGACTTGCCAAAGCCGCTCGTCACTTGCAGATGGGTCCGCAATGAGCAAATTCTCGGCCAGGGAGGCATCAAATAGATCCACGTGCTGGGTAAGCATTGCCAAATGCGCCGCGCGTTGTGTATCGGACAACGATGTGGGCGCTCCCCCCAGTACCTTGACAACCCCATGGGTGGGCGCCAACCGCCCCATGATGAGCGCCGCCAAGGTTGATTTCCCAGCCCCCGACATGCCGGTCACGACAGCGCGTTTGCCCGCGGAAAGATAAAAATCAATGTCACTCAAAGCCTGGGAAAGCGAACCGGGATAACGCAACGACACGCCTTCAAAGATCACGCCATCGTCTAACGACACGACAGCTGGAGATAAAGTAGTGTTCGACGAATCGCGCGGCTCAAGCTTGTTCAATCGCTCAACAGCGGCATAGCTCGCCCCCAGCCGAACAAACGCATTGGGTAGAACGCTGAACGCCTCATTGATACCCAGCGCCATCAGCACGGCCATCACAACAATGGGACCGTCAACCTGGCCTTGCGCCAGCACCTCTCCCGCCAGCCAAAGCACCCCTAACGCCAGCAAACTAGTCACCGCAGCAACAACTGCATTGCCAAGCGCCTGCTTGTTACCTACCTGGCGCTGATTGTGCAGGACCTGCTGCTCATGAGCGTCGACAAAGCCTCGGTGCCAATGATCGCTGCAATAGCTGGTCAACTCTGCACTGGCCTGAACCTGATCAATCACCAAGTGACGCAAGACTTCCTGATCACCAACATGGTGGTGGCTTTGCCGCCACCCCCAGACGGAAAACCCCACTGTCGTGACCAGCCAGAGCCCCCCGAGAACGCCCGCCATCAGCAAGGCCGCGTAAGGCAGCCATAGCGCGACAAACAGTACCATGATGGCGCTACCCAGGAGCGCAACCAGAGGCGGCATCAAGGCCCGGAGATAAAAATTATCCAGAGTGTCGATATCGGATGTAAGGCGGGTCAGCCAATCACTTGCCCGCTGACGGCCGAGCGTCAAATCATCAAGGCGGGTTAATTGACCAAATACACGAAAGCGCAAATCCGCCAGCAATGTCAGTACGCTATTGTGGTTATAAACACGCTCGGCATACCGCGAGACGGTCCGCAGTAGCGCAAAGAAGCGAATGCCACCACCCGGCACATAGACATCCAGGATGGCGGGCACCCCCAACGCCAGTGCAATACCCGTTAGCGCACTGGCGGTGATAAACCAACCCGACAGACCCAGCAGTGCGACACCGGCTAGAAGCGTCAACCCTGCCAGCAAGGTCCCCAGCATGAAAGCGCGCCGACGGCGGGTAAGCAATCTCAACCACGGTAAGAATTGGCGATAGATATCCCTCAAGCGGGCATCTCCTCGATCTGTCCATGGGTCATTTTGAAGTGGCGATTCGCCGCTTTGATGACCGCCGGGTGATGGGTGGCAACGACGAGCGTGCGCCCTTCTTTTATCCAGTCGATCAACGCCCCTACCACGGCTTGCTCTGTTGTCTCGTCGAGCTTAGCTGTCGGCTCATCGAGCAGGATCAATGGTGCGCCACTCAGGTAAACACGCGCCAGCGCCAGACGCTGAGCCTGGCCACCCGATAAACCGACACCGCGCTCGCCAAGCAAGGTATCCAGCCCCTCTGGAAGGCCATTCACCACATCAAGCAAACCGGCACGCCTTAGCGCGACTTGCATCGCATCTTCTGATGCCTGGGGGTTCGCCAGGCGCAGATTATCGGCCAGACTCCCCTGCAACAGGCAGGGCTGCTGATCCAGCCACGCGATTTGGTTCGTCGCTGAATGGCGGCACACACCATCGCTTGGCCCAATGAACCCTGCCAATAACGCGAGCAATGTCGACTTACCGCTACCCGACTCTCCGCTGATCGCCACCACATCACCCTGCTTTAGGGTGAGATCCAAGGGGCCCATCACCACACCACGACCCGGATAGCTGACCTGAACCTTCTCAAGCTCCACCAGCGCATTGTCGGTTCGGGTGGTTGAGGGAGAAATGTCGCGCATCACAGGCGGCTCGTTGAGGGTATTGACGATGCTCTCTGCGGCGCCCAATGCCGCCGCTCGATCATGATAATGCATGGATAACGTGCGCAAAGGCTGGAAGAACTCCGGCGCCAGTAGCAACACCGCCAGGCCGGAGAACAGCGTCAATGAAGGGGCGGGGCCATACTCGATGTAACCCAGCAGACCAAAGCCGACATACATGGCGACAACCGCGATGGCCACCGACGAAAAGAACTCAAGCACCGCCGAGGACAAGAATGCCAGCTTCAACGTCCGCATGCTCAAACGTCGATACTGGTCTGAGGCCACCCAGACCGCCTGCTGTGCCGCCGCTGTGTGACCAAACAGCTGAAGCGTGGTGATACCGCGCACTCGATCTATGAAATGCGCTGACAGTCGGGCAACGGCGGCGAACTGATCACGGTTCATGCGCTCTGCCCCCATCCCCACCAGGGCCATAAACAGCGGAATCAGCGGTGCCGCCAGCAGCAGGAAAACAGCAGCCAGGTAATCCAGCCATACCACCACGGCAAGAATGACGAGCGGCACCCACATGGTGATCCGCAGTTGCGGATGATAGCGCGCAAAATAGCCGTCCAAGGCGTCAATATGCTCTACCGCCTGAGCCGCAATGGCCCCGCTTTGCTGTGATGTCAGCCATGCGGGGCCCAAGGCAGTGATTTTATCAAGCAGCTGAGCACGGGCCCTGCGCCTGATGCGAAGGCTGGCATCCAGACTCAATCGTTCTGAGGTCCACTGGCACAGCGCACGCAACAACACGGCGACGACCAGGAGCGCGAAAACAGGCGTCAAGTCACCTGGCGACCGGCTGTCAACCACCAGTTGATCAATCAACCAGGCCAGGCCCGTTACGATCAGTACGGTATGACAGCCTGCCAAGGTACCAAAGAACGCCGCGCCCGCTAGCCGCTTGCGTTCTGATGCAGCAAGCGAGGTTAACCAGTGGCGCGGCGTAAGCTTCTTATGGCTGGGAACGGCTGCCATCGGCTTAATGGTAACCCTCTCCGACGCGCACCTTGCCACGGAAGACCCAGTAGGTCCAAGCGGTATAGGCCAGCACGATGGGGATGACAAACAGCACACCGATCAGCAGGAAGAGCTGGGATTCCGGGGCCGAGGAAGCATCCCAGATAGTGTAGTTGGGCGGCACGATCACCGGCCACTTGCTGGCAATCAAACCCAGGTAGGTGAAAATGAACAGGCCAAGCGAGGCGACAAACGGCAAGCCTTCTTGCTGGCGCTTAACAGCGCGGAAAAGCACATAAGCACAGACCATCGCAAGGATGGGGAACACCCAGATCAAGTGAATCTGGCTGAGCCAACGATCGCGCACCTCAGGGCTCACCAACGGTGTCCATAGGCTGACAATACCAAACACCACCAGCACGGCCAGCAACAGTTTCGGGGTTATCCGGTAGGCCCACTGCTGCACATAACCTTCCGACTTCAGGATCAGCCAGGTCGAGCCCAGCAGGGCATAGCCCGCCATCAAGCCCAGACCAGTCAGCACGCTAAACGGTGTCAGCCAATCGAGCGCACCGCCTACATAGACAAAATCCTCTACCGCAAAGCCCTGTATATAAGCACCTACGACAGCGCCTTGAGCAAAAGCAGCGACAGCGGATCCTCCACAAAATGCGCGGTTCCACCAATGGCGATTTTTCTTCGACTTGAAGCGAAACTCAAATGAGATACCGCGGAAAATCAATCCCGCCAGCATCAAAAACACGCCGATATAAAGCGCCGGCAGGAACACGGAGTAAACCAGCGGGAAGGCGCCCAGAAGCCCCGCTCCCCCCAATACTAACCAGGTTTCGTTACCGTCCCACACCGGTGCGACTGAGTTCATCATTACATCGCGCGACGCTTCATCCGGTGCAAAGGGGTAAAGTATCCCCAATCCCAGATCGAAGCCGTCCATAATGACGTACATGATAACGCCGAAGCCAATAATGCCGGCCCAGATTATTGCAAGGTCAAGGCTGATCATTTGGTTGCTCCCTCATAATCACTGTCGAAAGGCGTGTGAGCCGCAGAGAAAGGACGTTTGGCTCGCTCGACTTCGCCGGTTACTTCCATGGAGTCCGCCAGCATGCCGTTACGCACGACACGAGTAAGGTAGTAAATACCCACCCAGAACACGACGGCATACACGGCGACGTAGCCCAGCAGCGTAAACAGCGCCATACCGCCTGTCAGCGAAGGGGTTAACCCTTCAGCATGGGTCATGACACCGTAGACCAGCCATGGCGCGCGCCCCGACTCGGTGACCACCCAGCCGGCCAGCACGGCCAGGAAAGGGGAAATAATCATACCTACCAGTGTTTTAAGATAGAGCGGCGACTGGAAGAAACGTCCTCCACGGCGGAGAAACAAGCCAACTGTCGCGACGGCTATCATCAAAAGCCCAATCCCCACCATCACACGAAACGACCAGAAAACAAGCGCCACAGGGGGCTGTTCATCAGGTGCCATTTCGTTGATACCCGGGACTACGCCGTCCGCACTATGGGTCAGGATGAGACTTGCCAGGCTGGGAACACCGATTTCAAAGCGGTTTTCCTGAGCTTCCTGATCGGGCAGTGCAAACAGCAAAAGTGGCACATTGGACTGAGTTTCCCAATTCCCCTCCATTGCCGCCACCTTGGTGGGCTGGTGCTCCAACGTATTAAGGCCGTGAAAATCACCGACGACAGCCTGCGCCGGTGCCAGGAAAAGCAACAGCCACAGACACATTGAAAGGGCTTTTTTATTCGCTTCGACATCACGATTACGCAGGAGGAACCAGGCGCTGACACCTGCCACCACAAAGCCACCGGTCAGGAACGACGCCATGCCCATATGCACAAAGCGGTACCAGAAGGAGGGATTGAAGATTGCCGCCATCCAGGAGGTGATATGGAAGCGTCCATCCACCATTTCATAGCCTGCTGGGGTTTGCATCCAGCTATTGGCGGAAAGGATCCAGAACGAGGAAATAAAGGTACCCACCGCCACCATGATCGCGGCAAACAGGTGCACCCCTTCTGGTACTTTGCCACGCCCGAAGAGCAAAACACCCAGAAATGCCGCCTCAAGGAAGAAAGCGGTCACCACTTCGTAGCTGAGGACAGGCCCAAGGAAATTTGACGTGGCGAAAGAGAAGTTGCTCCAGTTCGTACCGAACTGAAACGACATCACGATGCCTGTCACGACCCCCATGCCAAACACAACGGCAAACATCTTGGTCCAGAATTGTGCCAGGCGATCCCAGGCGTCGTTTTCCGTTTTGTAGAATATCCCGTGCAGAACCGCAATATAGGACGCCAGCCCGATCGTGAAGACAGGAAAGATGGCGTGAAAACACACGACGAATGCGAACTGGAGTCTCGATAGCAATAGCGGATCAAGTTCCATAACTCCCTCCTAAGGTCCCATGGAGCCTTTTTCTAAAAGGCTTAAAACAAGCTTAGGTGAGTCCCTTTGGATCACGCTCTTCTATTTGTAGTCACTAAGCTTATTTGATCAACAACCCCTTGAGTTTACAGCTTAGAAGGTATGGATGCGGCATGCGTTTTGGGTTTTCACCGTGTCGCGTTGACGCAGGTCAATTTTTTAAGCCCCAGGCGATAACGACGGTTATACAAACAACTCAGGCCAACACGACCACACTCACCAGATAGCCTGTATAGGCAATAAAAAGCGCTAATAATCCACCGCCCTCAAAGCGGTTGATGCGCCGCGGGCGACCTTTCCAGGAGAACGCGAACAGCATCATCAGCACTGTCATCACCAACATGACGACCCAGTCACGCTGAAGCACCTCCTGACCGGTTTCAATCGGTGTAATGACGCCTGCCAACCCAACCACAGCAAGGCTGTTGAATAGGTTCGAGCCCACGACATTGCCGAGTACCATATCGTGCTCATTACGACGCAGTGCGCTAATCGATGAAGCCAGCTCGGGTAATGAGGTACCAATCGCCACAACGGTCAAACCAATGATCAGATCACTGACGCCAAACGCGACGGCGATCTCGACAGCCCCCCAGACCAAAAGGCGTGAACTGGCAATCAACAGCACCAGACCAACCAGGGTCCAGATGATGGCTTTACCCCGCGACATGGGTTTGCTATCCAGCGTTTCCGCCACTTCCGAGATAAGCGCATCGTCCTGCTGGCCTTTAGAACGCACAACGCTGATAACGATAAATACCACCAGTGCCAACAATAAACAGATTGCCTCCCAGCGGGCCACCCAGCCATCCAACAGCATCAGCCCGGTCACCAGCATCACTACCAGTAACAGCGGTATCTCTTTGCGAATGACGCTCGAGTGCACGGCCAATGGCGCCAATAAAGCAACAAACCCCAGCACCAGGCCAATATTGGCGATATTGGAACCGTAGGCATTACCCACGGCCAACCCCGGGTTACCTTGCACTGCTGCCAGCACCGACACCATCATCTCGGGAGCCGATGTGCCAAAACCGATCACCAGCATGCCAATCAACAGGGGGGATAGCCCCAGCCATTGAGACGTCGCCGCGGCGCCATCAATAAATTTCTCAGCGCTCCAGATAAGCAGTATCAAGCCAACGACAACGGCGATAAGAGCAAGTAACATAAGGTTCCTTTGGATGGCATTTTCACAAGGTGGCAATGGCCTGGGCATTGAATGACCCGCCATGCCGGAGAGGCTGCAAATTCGCGTGGCGATCATTATTCATTCATCGCTCAAGGTCAACGACAACCTGATAACGATCAGGTGAATTTTACCCAACATTTGACAGACTTATAACCGAGAGCGTATTGCTTTGCCTACTCACGCGAGCGAGATCATCATTTGTCACAGAACTGGCTAAGCAGACATCCCAACTTGAAGGTCAATGCGCCGCTTGTTGACCAACAACCACCTGAGGCCCGCACTCAAAGGCGACGCCTGCGCGCCTGTCATGAATGTGACTGGGTATCGGCGTTACCGCCCCTCAAATCCGGTGAAAAAGCCTGCTGTCCGCGCTGCTCGCATGTCCTGGTCAAGCGCAATCGTTACCCAGCCCAGCGCAGCATGGCACTCGCGATGGCATCGCTTATTGCTCTTTTACTGGCGGTCTCCTACCCCTTTGTCAGTTTCAGCTATAGCGGGGTGAGCAACCGTATCGAGCTTTCCGAAACGGCAACCACGCTGATTGCCTTTCATCAACCCTTGGTGGCTATCGGCGTCATCATGACCATCGTGGTGTTGCCCGCGGTGTATTTGATAGGCACCTTATGGCTGCAATACGGTTTGTTACGCAACGCACCATTGCCATTCAGCCGTTCAACGGCTCGTTCACTGAGCCATTTAACGCCCTGGATGATGGCCGATGTGTTTATCGTGGGCGCCCTGGTTAGCTTGATCAAAGTGGCGGGGCTTGCTGATATTGAACTGGGTCTGTCGTTTTGGGCGTTTTGCGCCTTTGCCTTTCTTCTGTTGATGACAGTGCAATCGATTGATGCCGACTGGATGTGGTTTGCCCTGGAGGGCGAGCCACTGGCCCCGGAAGGCACACAAACAGGCATGTCAGCCGCGTCCCAGCAGCTTACCAGTTGCCCCACCTGTGGGCTGATCAATCGGTTGGCGCCAAACGGCAAGCATTATTGTGTGCGCTGTCATGAGCGGCTGCACCCTCGCTTTCCGCATAGCGTCCAACGCACCTGGGCATTACTCGCTGCTGCCGCAATCATGTACATACCGGCCAATGTATTTCCCATCATGACCACAACCAGCCTCGGCAATAGCTCCCCTTCGACGATCGTGGGCGGCATTGTCGAGTTGATTCAAGGCGGCTCCTGGCCGATAGCAGGCGTCATTTTTGTGGCCAGCATCATTGTTCCCGTCGGCAAACTGTTCGCGCTGGCCTGGCTATGCAGCGTGGCTCACCGTAGCGACGCCTTCAATGCACAAACGCGAACAACGCTTTACCGGATCACCGAGTTTATCGGTCGATGGTCGATGGTCGATGTGTTTGTCGTCGCCATTCTCGTAGCGCTCATCCGCGCCGATTCGCTAATGACGATCAACCCGGGGCCGGCAGCCCTCGCCTTTGGAGCAGTGGTCGTGCTGACCATGCTGGCCGCCATGACCTTTGACCCACGTTTGCTTTGGGATACCCCCATAACGACATCGCCAGGACAAAGCGACGCCCGTAAGGAAGTGATTAATGGCTAACGAAAACGACATGCCCTCCAACGAACCACAGGGCGAAGCGGCAATGCATCGTGCCAAACCCAGCCCCCAGACACGGCTTTCGCCCATCTGGATTGTACCCATTGTCGCGCTGGTCATTGGCTTATGGCTGGTATACGACAACTATTCCTCCCGGGGCACCATGATCACCTTGACGATGCCGAACGCCGAGGGGATCGAAGCTGGCAATACGCTGATACGCAGTCGTAACGTTGAAATCGGCCGCGTACAAAGCGTTCAGCTATCCGACGACCTTTCCCAAGCCGTTTTACGCGCCCGCATACAGCCTGAAGCGGAAGCCATGCTGCGCGAGGATAGCCGCTTCTGGGTCGTCAAACCGCGGATCGGACGCGAAGGGATCAGCGGCTTGGGCACCGTACTTTCGGGGGCCTACATACAACTTCAGCCGGGTTCTTCCTCCGAGCCTCAACGCGAATTTGAAGTCATGGACACCCCGCCTGTTGCCCCGGCTGGCGTGGCAGGCTTGCGAGTCAGCCTTATCAGCCAGTTAGGCAATTCATTGCGCGTGGGCGACCCGGTTTCCTATCAGGGCTTCACTGTCGGCCGGATCGAGGAAACCCGCTTTGATGCCGAGTCACGCACCATGCACCATCAGGTATTCATTGAAGAGCCGTATGATCAGCTCGTCACAGAAAGCACGCGCTTCTGGAGTGCCAGCGGCATTGATTTTCGACTTGATGCCGACGGCGTTCGTGTCAACGTGGACTCCATTGAGACCTTGCTGGGCGGGGGCGTCACCTTTGGCGTCCCTGAAGACCTGCCGATGGGGCAGCCCGTTGACAACAACACCCGTTTCGAGCTTTATACCGATGAAGATAGCGCTCGCCAGGGTACCTTTAACCGTTATCTGGAATATGTCCTACTTGTCGACGATACTGTTCGCGGGCTTTCCAAAGGAGCACCTGTTGAGTTTCGTGGCGTTAGGCTCGGCACCGTTGCCGCCGTCCCCTGGAATTTCACAGCACCTCAGCCGGATTCACGGGAACAGTTTGCCATCCCGTTGCTGATTCGCATCGAACCCCAGCGACTCGGCATCGAGAATGCCGACGTGGATCTTGACGAGTGGGATGCTCGCTTCAAGCGCATGTTCACACTGGGCTTACGTGCTTCCCTCAAAAGCGGCAACCTGCTGACAGGGGCGATGTTTGTGGACTTGAACTTCCGCGAGGATCTGGCCGCTCACTATGTGCCGGAGTCTTTCTCGGGGCATACGGTGTTCCCCACAACGTCAGGTGGCTTTGCACAAATTCAGGCACAGGTGACCGACTTACTGGAAAAGCTGAATGGCTTGGAAATCGAGCCGCTATTAACGGGGCTTGATCAGAATCTACAAGCATCTGAATCTGTGCTTCAGGAAGTTCGCGCCGTTAGCGAATCCCTGAATCAGCTACTTAACGACCCTGACACCCAGTCTATCGGCGGCAACGTAAACCGTACGCTTGAAGAGCTGCAGAACACGCTGGAAGGCCTGTCTCCGGAATCGGCCGCCTACCAGGAGCTGATGTCAACGGTCGAACGACTCGACCGCGTCATTCGCGATGTCCAGCCGCTGACTCGTACACTGAGCGAGAACCCACGCGCACTGCTGTTCGAGAGTATCGAAACCGAAGACCCGATTCCTCGCGCACCGCGCGAGTAAGGATACACAATGCGACATTCGATCGGAAAACTGGGGGCGATGTTATTGGTACCGTTGCTGCTGAGTGCCTGCGCCAGCCAATCAACGCCGGCCACCCGCTACGTATTGCCGGGCGCGCAATTAGCCAGCCCGCCAGCCTCCCCCGCAGGCACCCTCCAGGTGACATCGCCTCGCCTCCCGCACTATCTGGATGTCGAGGGTATTGTCATGCAAACCGATGATATTACCCTGAGGGAAGCAAACACCCATCAGTGGGCAGAAGCCATTGGCCGTCAACTGGAACGCGGAATGCGGGCTCGCCTGTCAAAGGCGCTGCCCAGATGGCGAGTGGTGCGCGACGCCGCTAGCAACGACCAGGCAATCACGCTACGCTTGGAAGTAGACCAGTTTCAGGGGCGCCAGGATGGTCGTGCCATCGCCAGCGGGCAGTGGCAACTGATCGGTCCGCAGGGCGATGTGCTGGCAATGGAAACCTTCAATGCCGATACCCCGCTCGAAGAAGACGGCTACCCTGCTCTTGTCCGTGCCTTGGGTAAAAGCTGGGACAAAGTCAGCGAGCAGATTGCCCAGGCAACGATGGCTGCACGCCCCTAAGCCATCAACAAAGGGAGTTGAAAGGCCATGACGGACACAGCCCGGTACTCAGAAGACGCCATCGAGGCCGTTCACAGGCTCCATCAGACAGCGGAACAGCTCATCCACGCGCCTGCCAGTGAGGCGTTGCTGATTAGCGCCATGACGGATTATATAAGCGTACGTCACATACTGACCGCTGACGCCCCCTCTGGTACTACCCTAGGCGCGCTGGCTCGTACAGAACAGTTTATTGTTGCCTCCGCCGATGCGTATTATCGTCAGCTACCCGACGACGCCGAAACGTCACTCAAACACGCCGAGCGGACTGCGTTGTTCGGTAACCGTTTGATGGCGTTGGATGGCATTGGCCCCGCGACGACCAACCAGCTATTCGAGCGTGGCATTTTTACCCCCGAACAGCTATTCGCCCTCCCTGCTCACACCCTTGAAACACTTGACTTGCCTCCCGCCTCACTTGCGCGTGTCACATCGCTGCATAATGCGCATCAAGCCAAGACACCAGACTGACGGTTCATGGCATGATATGATGGCCACTTAATCGATCGTTTGTTATGAGTGAATCTTGTCACCGGCCATGAATGCGCTTTCTGATATGCCGCCAGAGGACGTCAATCGTCAATTCATAAGTGACCGGCCCTTGTTATCTTCAATTCATTACGGTTATTCATTTCCAATCATTCAACAGTGCGCTGTTTAACGATGCCATACGCATGCATAAACAGCCGCTGGGAGAACGCATGAACTTTTCTGACCTCGGCCTCGACGCCGACTTGCTGCGCGCTGTCACAGACCAAGGGTATCGCGAGCCGACACCCATTCAACGACAGGCGATTCCCGTCGTGTTGCAAGGCCGGGATTTGCTCGCCAGCGCGCAAACGGGAACGGGCAAAACCGCCGGTTTTACACTCCCCATGCTGCAGCGTTTATCGGCAGGCAAGCCCGCCACCAAACGCCAGGTGCGTGCACTGGTGTTAACCCCGACCCGGGAACTGGCCGCCCAGGTGGGTGAGAGCGTTACCACCTACGGACAACACCTCTCTCTGCGTTCGCATATCATTTTTGGTGGTGTCGGCCAGCAGCCCCAGGTCGACGCATTGAAACGCGGCCTGGATATCCTGGTGGCGACACCGGGGCGCTTGCTCGACTTGCAACAGCAGGGGCACGTTGACCTGTCAAGCGTCGAGATTGTCGTTCTGGATGAAGCCGACCGCATGCTCGACATGGGGTTTATCCACGACATTAAACGCCTTTTGAAGCTGGTCCCCAGCAAGCGCCAGAATCTGCTGTTTTCCGCCACTTTCTCCAACGAGATTCAAACCCTGGCGCAGCAGTTTTTGAACGACCCTGCGTTTATCGACGTCGCCCCGCGCAATACCACGGCAGACAAAATCGCCCAGTCGGTATACCAGGTGGACCGGGAGAAAAAACGCGAGCTGCTGGCGCACCTCATCAAGCAGCACCAGTGGTATCAAGTGCTGGTTTTCACGCGCACCAAGCACGGCGCCAACCGCCTGGCAGAACAGTTATCCAAGCAGGATATCCCCGCCATGGCCATTCATGGCAACAAGAGCCAGGGCGCTCGCACGCGTGCGCTCGGGGCGTTTAAAAGCGGCGACCTGCAGGTATTGGTTGCCACGGATATTGCCGCACGCGGGCTGGATATCAACGAGCTGCCCCATGTAGTCAACTTTGAACTGCCCAATGTGGCGGAAGATTATGTGCACCGTATCGGGCGTACTGGCCGGGCAGGCAGTGATGGCGAGGCGATTTCACTGGTCTGTGTCGATGAGCATGCCCTGTTACGCGGCATTGAGCGGCTGATAAAACAGACCCTGACCAAGCACGTCGAGCCCGGTTTTGAACCGGACCCGAACGCCACCCCACAACCTATCGAAAATGGCCGTCGGCAACCGCGTAATGCACGCAGTCAACGTAAACCCAGCCAGCATAGTGACCGCGATGCGGCGCCCAAGCGTCGTGCTCGCCGCTAGTCAGGCTTATCTGAACATGTGATGGTAGCGCGACTATCAGGCTATTAATCAAGCACCTGTTTTCACGGAGTGATCATGGCGTCGTCCCAACTCATTGAACAATACCGTCAGTGGCAAACCTTTCAGCGGCAAGACCAATTAAGCCGGGAGCACTTTGGCGTTGTGCAACGCCTGGAAGATGCCCGAGCCACATCGAAACAAGTCGTCGAAGCGTATCGCAGCATGGCGGAGAAAGCTTCAAAGGAAGGCGCCTGCTACCGCACCCTGTTTTTACGCAAGCGGGATGACCAGCATGCACTGCCCTGCGAAGGCTGGCTGTTCGTTCGCCGGGTACTCAGCGAAGGCAACAGCACTCGCGTGAGAGTCACACTGGTCGAAACCTTTACGCTTGAAGATGGCACCCTGGCACCCGGCGATAAACCGGCCCGCAAGCTGACCCTGGAAATTTTTGAACAGGTGCAGGTGGATAAAGGGATGCGGACCAGCGTAAGGGTCGATTGCCTGGACGCGCCCGAGGATTATCACTTCATCACGCTGCTGGATGCCGTCCGCGGAGACTTGCGCCCCTATTTAAAATAAGACGGATTTCTAAAATAAGCGTATTGCTAGAATAAGACGTATTTATGAGGGCACGCCACAGCGTATTTATTGCACTCATGGTCATCGTCGGGCTTAACCTCCGCCCTGCGATGTCATCGGTCGCGCCATTACTCAACCGGCTGCAGGAAGTCGCCGGTCTATCGGCGGCTGCAGCGGGCGTACTGACCACGCTACCGGTGCTTTTTCTGGGGCTTTCCGCACCGCTCGCCCCGATGCTTGCCCAGCGTATCGGAAGCGAGCGAGCCTTGAGTGCTGCCCTGGGGCTGCTAATGACGGGCCTGATAATTCGTGGTTTGCCCCTCCCTGGCGTTCTTTTCCTGGGATCAGCGCTTTCCGGCGCGGCCATTGGGCTTGCGGGCACTCTGCTTCCCGCACTGGTCAAACGCCAGTTGCCCCAAAGCGCCGACCTCCTCACCGGCCTCTATACCATGGCGCTGTGCCTGGGCGGTGCGCTCGGCGCAGGGTTAAGCGTGCCGTTAACCCACTACCTTGGCAGTTGGCAGGCCAGTTTGATGAGCTGGGCGCTACTCGCCCTGGCCGCCCTGGTTCTTTGGGTCATTTACATGCCCAGGACGTCAACTACCTCCTCACCAGCCTCGCTCCCGCAAGCCGGTGCACTCAAGCTTCTCGGTCAACCGCTGACCTGGTACGTCATGCTCTTCATGGGTATTCAGTCATCAATGGCCTACATCGTCTTTGGATGGCTGCCTACACTGTTGGTATATCGCGGATATGATGAAGCCTCGGCGGGGTGGACCATGGCCATTTCCATTCTTTGTCAGCTTGCCTCAGCGCTCAGTGCCCCCTGGCTTGCACGCCTGGGGCGTGACCAGCGCCCGGCACTGCTTTGCGTCTTGCTGTGCACCGCCTGCGGGCTATCGATGCTGCTGATTGGTCCATTATCGTGGCAATGGCCCGGCGCCGTGCTTCTCGGTCTGGGCCAGGGAGGAAGCTTCAGCCTGGCACTCAGCCTGTTGGTATTGCGCACGGCGAATGCCCGCCTGTCCGGCCAGTTGTCCGGGCTGGTACAAGGCGGCGGCTATACCATCGCCGCACTTGGCCCATTCGGGGTAGGCTTATTGCTGCAACACGGTGCCAGCGGCGCCCAGATCGCCTGGCTGCTGATTACCCTGCTGGCAGTGTGCGGCGGCTTTGCAATGCTTGCCGGGCGCCAACGCTGCCTCGACGATAGCTCCGGGCAGCTTGTCGTGCACAATAGCGGACAGGCAGATCGCTTACATAAGGAGACACCGTGATGGCCCACCCTCGCCTGCTGATTATTTATACTGGCGGCACGCTTGGCATGTGCCCAGGCGACCAAGGGTTGACCCCCTCGGGCAACATTGAATCGCGGCTGGCCAAAGCGTTTAACCAACTGCCCCTTCTTCAGCAGCAGGCCTTGCCAAGTTTTGAGGTGTTAAGCTATCCACAGTTGATCGACTCGAGTTCCGCCACGCCTGACAACTGGTCGCAGCTTGCCCATGATATCGCCAAGCGACTGAGCGATTACCAGGGATTCGTGGTCATTCACGGCACCGATACACTCAGTTGGACAGCAGCCAGCCTCGCCTATCAACTGCAGGGAATTGACCGGCCGGTCATTCTCACCGGTTCCATGCAACCCCTGGAAGCTCCCGGCAGCGATGCCCTCGACAACTTATATTGGGCGCTACGCTGTGCTGAACAACCTCACGTAAAAGAAGTGGCGATTTACTTTCACGGCAAGTTACTTCGCGGTGTTCGCGCAACCAAGCAGCACAGTGAGGCGGTGGATGCGTTTACCAGCCCCAACTATCCGCTACTCGGCGAGCGCATGGGAGACCATGTTGTCCATTACCCAGGTCGCGGTTTGGCGGATCAGCAACGTGGCGCCCCAAGGTTCGAGCTGCCCGATTACACCTCGGTGAGCGATGGAGCCATTGTTCGATTAGCGCTCTGGCCGGGCATCACCGCTTGGCAGCTAGCGTCCTGGCTGGAGGATCCGCGTGTTAAAGGTGGCATCCTTCAGCTCTGGGGGGCGGGCAACCTGCCCGATGACCCGGCGCTTTTCGCCGTTCTGGCCAAGGCCAGCGGCGAGGGCAAAATGCTGGCCGCCATCAGCCAGTGCCCTCAAGGCAGCGTTCATTTGGGCGCTTATGCTGCCGGCAAAGGGCTTCTCGACGCTGGCGTGTTATCCGGCGACGACATGACCCCTGAAGCCGCCTTTGGAAAGCTTGTGCACCTGCTCGCCCAGCCGATCCCGGAAGAGGATCGTCGCCGTCGTTTCCTGAGCTCCCTGGTTGGCGAACGTTAAATATGCGCCTGGCAATCACGGCGTTTAACGCTAGAGTGAGAGTGACAGCACACTCGTCGGATCAACAGGAATAACCTCTATGGAAAAGCCGGTTCATTATTTCAGCGAGCTGTTCGAACAGTTGGGCCTTGCATCTGACGCAGCCTCGATTGAGCGATTCATTCAACGCCACGCGCCTCTTCCCGAGACAATGCCGCTGGCCGACGCCCCCTGCTGGAATGAAGGGCAGGCAGAGTTTCTCAAGGAAGCCGTCGAGGAAGATGCCGACTGGGCGGAAGTCGTCGACCATCTTGATGCATCCATGCACAAGCCAGCGTAAACCAGCCGCGTCAATGTCAATGCAGGGCGTTTCCGGGCGCCCTGGATGGCATCGGCCAATGGGCGCTACCCGAGCGCCGCGCCACTCATCCCTGCAGACGCGCTTCAACCCGCTCGAGAATTTGCCGACTCACCTTGCCCACCAGCGGTGTTGCCGCCTTGTTCACGGCCTTTGCCATGAAACGGTTACCTATTTCATAGCTCAGCGTCAGCGCCACTTCTGTGCCTTCCGGCACTTCACGCAAACGATAGCGCCCCTGGTTTTTGACCCCATTGACCGATTCCCAGGCGAGCACATCCGGCGATTTAACCTCGGTCACCACTACGTCAAATGTCCAGTCCATGCTGAGTGCACGAACATGCCAGCGATAGCGTTCGTCGCCTAGCGGTTCGATATCGCTGATCAGGTCCGAATAATCGGCAAAGTCCTCGACGCGCCTTAACAGCGCGAATACCCGTTCGGGCGCGGCCCTGACGATGGCGCTATGTTCAATAGTGGCCATATAAAACCCCTTGAATGAAGCCCCTAGCGTAGCACTTTCAGCCCATATTGTGAGCATGCTGGCGCTAGCCAGAAACACCTCGATTGCGTACACTTGCAACCTTCCGGACCGGACCCCGGAACGCAGTAGCGGCTTTCTTCACGCTACGATCAATAAATTCTCCGGCATAAGAGTACTTATCATGTCAACTTCCCAAGCTCCGCATGGAGCCACCGCCGTGGTGATATATTCCGGCGGCATGGACTCGTTCACCCTTCTCCACCGGGCGCTGAATGAAGGTTATCACGTTCATGCGCTGTCATTTCATTACGGCCAGCGCCACGCCCGTGAACTCGATGCTGCCCGCCAGGTATGCCAACACTTGGATGTCCCCCATCAGGTCGTGGATATCCGGGCGATTCACTCGCTGATTGATAACTCAGCATTGACCAACACCGACCAGGCAATGCCCCAGGGCGATTACGACGGCGACAACATGGCGGCGACCGTGGTCCCTAACCGCAACATGATATTGTTGTCCCTGGCTATTGCGAACGCTGTCAACATCGGCGCAGAGCGCGTTGACTACGGTGCCCATGGCGGTGACCACGTCCTCTACCCCGACTGCCGCCCGGCTTTTGTGGAGGCCATGAATCAGGTCGCACAGATTGCCAACTTCTCCCCCGTCAAGGTACATGCCCCCTACCTGCATGCCAGCAAGGCCGACATCCTTCGGCAAGGCCTGGCAATGGGGCTTGACTACCGAAACACCTGGACCTGCTATGAAGGAGGCGAACTGGCCTGTGGGCAGTGCGGAAGCTGCCGCGAACGGCTAGCCGCCTTTGCAGCGAATGGCGTGACCGACCCACTCCCCTATGCCTCACACCCCTGCGCCTCACAACAGGAGGCACGCTGATGTATCAGGTAAAAGAAGCCTTCTATACGCTGCAGGGGGAAGGCGCCCAGGCCGGCCGGGCAAGCGTCTTTTGCCGTTTCAGCGGCTGCAATCTATGGAGCGGTCGCGAACGGGACCGGGCAACCGCCCGGTGTACCTTCTGTGATACCGATTTTGTCGGCACCGATGGCCAAGGCGGAGGTCGTTTCGAAACACCCGCCGCCCTGGCCGACCACATCAGCACGCTCTGGCCCAGTGACTCAGGTACTGCCATTCCTTATGTGGTGTTTACCGGTGGCGAGCCACTGCTGCAGCTTGATCCGGCACTGATCGCCACGCTGCACAGCGTGGGTTTTGAAGTAGCGGTTGAAACCAATGGGACGCTCACCCCTCCCGCCGGGATTGACTGGCTGTGCGTGAGCCCCAAGGGCAAGAACCCGCTGGTGATTGATCAGGGCGACGAACTCAAGTTGGTCTATCCCCAGACCGAGGCACCGCCCGAGGCATTTGCGAAACTCGACTTTCGCCACTTTTTTCTTCAGCCAATGGACCTTTCCCCTTCAGACGCTCAAGACGACGACACTGTCGCGCGTACCACGGCCTATTGTTTAGCCAACCCGCAATGGCGTTTATCGCTTCAGACGCACAAAATCGCAGGCTTTGACTGATGTCCTTATTTGTTAATCAACTCACCCATATCGACGCATCGCTGTGGTGCCCAGAAGAGGGCCTCAAGGGCATTAGCTGGCAAGTCGACGCGGTCCTTGATGGCGAGCTTGGCAAAGACGGCATGCTGCTGGATTTTGGCGAGGTCAAGCCATGGATCAAGCATCACCTCGATAGCGGCCTGGACCACACGCTTCTGGTACCTGTCGAGGCTTCCGGGGTCACTGTCAGCCCCTGCGAGGAAGGCCTGTGCGTGCGCACCACGACGCCCTATGCCATGGAAGTAAAAGGGCCGGAACAGGCTTTCACCCTGCTGCCCGTTGCCACCATCGAGCGCGACGCCGTCGCCGCCAGTTTAAGCCAGACGCTCACTGAGCAGCGGCCGGCAAACGTTACACGGGTTCAGCTAAGCCTCAGTGATGAAGCCATCGAAGGCGCTGCCTATGGGTATAGTCATGGTCTGAAACTGCACAAGGGCAACTGCCAGCGCATTGCCCATGGGCATCGCTCACGCCTGCATATCTGGCAACGGGGAAACCGCCAGCATGAACTCGAACGGCAGTGGGCGGCCTGGCTCGATAATCGCTACCTGGTAGAAGAAAATGACATTATCGCCCGCGACAAGCAGGCCCTGACGTGCCGCTATCAAGCGGATCAGGGAACCTTTACCCTCACGCTACCCGAGGAGCGCTGCGCAGTCTTGACTACCCCCACAACGGTGGAAAACATTGCCCACTGGCTGGCGGAACAGCTTGCTGCTCAAAGCCTTGAAGCCTCAACAGTGCACGCATTCGAGGGGTTTAATAAAGGCGCGATAGCCAAGGCAAGCCCATGAGTGATGAGTGCCGGGCAGGCTGTGGGGCATGCTGTATTGCACCGTCGATCAGCTCAGCCATACCAGGCATGCCCGAAGGCAAACCGGCAGGCTTGCGTTGCGCGCAACTGGACGAGCATAATTTATGCCGCCTGTTCGGAGATCCCCGTCGACCGACCGTGTGCGAACAGTTTCAGTTTGACACTGCCGTCTGCGGACGGCAGCGGGAAGAAGCACTGATCACCCTGACATGGCTGGAAGATAACACCTAGCCGCCTGTCGGGCTTGATCGATCGTCGCGAGAATCACGGATTCGCAGTCGATCAGTGTTAAGGCCGACAGGCTGCTAACTCTCCAGGCGCTCGGGATAGGCCAGACGACGATCCACCAGGCTGACCCAACGGACCAGGACCGGCGCGTCACTATGGCTAACGTCGCTCAACAGACGATGGAAGGCATCCCGCGCCGCTTCGTCGTCGGGGGCGATGCGCGTCAACCATAACTCCAGTGCTGCCAACTCCTGATGGCGATTACCGTGCTCCCGCGCCTGGGAAATCGCCATCTCGGCCAACGCACGCACTTCATTGGCCGGATGGTTGAGCATGATACGTACCCGGGCAAGCTGGGTGGCAAGCTCGGGCAGAAACAGCGTGGACCTCTCCTTGGCAATCACCAGACACTGATCCAGGTAATCTTCTGCAGCACTCAGTTCTCCCAGGGCAATACAGGCATCCGAGTACCAAAGCACTGGACGCTTGAAGCGATCACGCCCGTTAAGCTCTGCCATCTGGTCCAGGCTATCGCGCAGCTGGGTCAGCCCCCCGTGATCGCCCGCCAGCGCACGCTGCCAACCCAGAATCCCCTGGGCGCTAATTTGCCACAGCTGTAAATCCGGCGTGGCGGTCATCGCCGCTGCCTTTTCAGCATGACGCGCCGCTAAATGCACATGACCAAGCTGACGATAGAGCGAGGCGGCAAACAGTAGCGCCATGGCAAGCGTACCGGGATGGCCCAGCTTTTCCGCGAGCCGTATCGCGGCAGAGACCTGTCGTTCGGCACGCTGGTAATCACCACATAGGCATAGCGCCCAGCCCTGGAAACACGCCGCTGTTACCTGCGGATGGTCAGAGAACGGCAGCCACTCGATCATCATCGGCGAGTTGAGCGGGTCGATTTCATTCAGATGGTCATTGGCCTGCTGCACACGCCCCGCCCAGTATTCGCAATGCGCACGTGCGTAGTCAGCCAGTCGCTGGTAGCGAGGGTCGTCGAGCCGTACGGCTATGTCACCAAGCGTGGACGCCAGCGCGAAGGCATCGGCATGCGCGTAGCGCTGACTGCGTCCTACCCACAGCCCCCACTTGACCAGAAAGATTTGCTCCAGGTCTTCAGGGTCTTCCAGGGCATCTGCGCCCGAGTGGCGCAACAACTCACGGGCACGCACGAAACTTTCGTGGGCGGTGGGCGAGCCATGCCCCTCGAGCGCAAAGGCAGCCTGCCCGCGCACCGTTAACAGACTCACCTCGCGCTCGACCTCGTGCTCCACGTGGCGCAGGCTGGCCAGTCCAAAATCCGCCATGCGCAATGCGGTGCGATTGGCGCTTACTTTTAGCGCTTCCCGGGCGGCTAGCTCAAAATAACGTGCGCCGCGCGCGTAGTGACCGCTTCGCCGCAGGTGCGTGGCAAAATCACCGGGATGGCGGCTGATCCACATCGGGAAGCGCTGTTCTATCAGGCTCACCACCTGCTGATGAAGGGTAACGCGCACGTCGCGAGGGCAGGAAAGATAGGCCGCCTCCTGGAGCAGTTGGTGGCTGAACTGGAACTCTTGTTCGTTTGAACCGTTATCCACCGGCTCGATAATTTCGAGCTGGCGCATATGCTCCAGCGCCTGCTGCAAACGCGCTGTGTCATAGCCACTGCATTCGCTGAGGAAGTCCAGCCGGAAGCGTTTGCCCAGTACCGCGGCAATGTGAGCAATGTCACGGTCCGCTTCCAACTGGTCGATGCGACTGGCCAACAGACCAAGCAACCCTTTGGGCAACTCATCAAACTGGACGCTCCGTCCTTCCCGGCGATCCATATCCAGGCGCCGACAGATTTCCTGCAAATACAGCGGTACGCCATCACAGCGTTCGATAATCTGATTACGCAGCCGTGGGCTCAGGTGAATACGGTAACGACGCGAGAGTTGCGATAACAGCCGAGAGGACTCGAGTTCACCCAGGCGGCCCAGGGTGATTTGCTGATCCCAGTGCAGCTTGACCGGCAGGGGTTCACGGCCATGATGACTGGCCACCAGCATAAAGGCCGTGTTGATGGGCAACCGCGCCTGAAGGCCTGACAGTACCTTGAACGAGGGTTCGTCTAACCACTGAAGGTCATCCACCATCAGCACAAGTGTGTGGGTGGCCGCCTGCCGTTCGATCAAGCGGTGTAACAGCATCACCACCAGCTCGACCGCTTCACCGTTCTGTGTCAACTGGGACACTTCCTGCACGCTACGCACACCAAGGGCTTCTTCAAGCAAGCATTGCTGCTCATCGCTCAGCGCATTGAAAGCCAGATCGGTTTGCAGGGCGTGCAGTGCATCCTGGTCCGGCGCCCCATCCAGATACCAGGACAGAAGCGTGCGCGCAACGCCATAGGGCTCCAGCACCGAAAGGCGGGTGGTGGGCTGCCAGCAAATAGCGGCGTCGCGGCTTATCTCAAGCTGGCGGAAGCCAACCATCAGGGCCGATTTCCCCATGCCTGACGCGCCGCGTACCAGCACACTTTGGCGCAGTCCGATACCGGCTCGGGCCAGGGCATCTCTCAGGGTTCTTAACGAGGTTTCGCGACCCACCAGGCTCGGCGGCAGTGCATCACGGCCACCTTCGTTCTGGCCCAGCACCAAGGCTCGTTGGCGTACCCGACCATCGCTGGACATGACCCGCGAGACCAGACGAGGCTGAAGGTCCAGCGCCGGTGGCATATGCTGGCTCGACTCCTGCGAGATGACCAGCTCGCTGCCTTCGGCAGCGCTCATCAGCTCCAGGGATATTTGCGTTACCTGGCCCAACGGATCCGCCAGTTGCCGCTCCGGTAAATAAACCACTCGCCCGCTGTGCAGCCCGGCTGCCAGTTCGAACTGTGGCAGCTCACCTTCACCCGTCCAGTGCCTGGCAGACTCTTGGGGGAGCGTCTGACGGCAATGCTCATAAAGCGCGACCAGTTCAGCCAGCTGATGGGCTGGGCCATGGGTACCAAAACACGCAAGTCCCAGGCCACCTGTAGCACCCGGCAACCAGAAACCACCCAAATGATGGCATTGCTGCTCAAGCCAGCGCAGTAATTCCAGTTGCAGCGCGAGGCAGTCACGCGTCGCGGCGCGATCCTGCCAGTCCCCCTGGAGTCGCAACCGAATGGCCATCACCGAGAGCTGGCGAAGCTCGATCTCATCTTCACGCAAGGGCTGGCTGTCGGTGGCAAGCGCTCGCGAAAAGGCGCCTTGAGGCGACATGACGCGGGCGTCCGGGTGGCCATCGGACCAGTAGCTTGCCAGCTGCAAGAAGCTAGGCTCCGGCTGCTGGCCTGACAAGGCGAGCAACTGCAGGTAGCTGTTGTATTGCTCGTGGGCTGCCGCCATCTGCTTTTGTTCAGCGAGCTGTTTAACCAACCGCTCATGGAAAGGGCCATAGCCGGAAAACCGACTGACCAGCGTTTCCAGAAGGCCGTCAGGGACTTCCTGATAGTTATCCAGCACCTGTTCGGCAAAGCGGATAACCCGCTGACGCCATTCGTTGCGCGCCTGCACCAGCCAGCGCTGGAACTCACTACAGTTGGCGAGCTGCAATTCCTCGATCAAGTCGCCCTGATAACAGGTGAGTACGTCATCCAGGGTGGCCAGATCCCGCGGCCCTTCGAGCAGCGTCTGCAGTTCATGCAGATCGACCTGCCAATTGGCCGGAAGCTGAAAGGCAATGGTCTGGCGCGATACGTTAAGCACCTGTTCTGCATCTTCGCCCAATGATTGACGCAGGCAATGCAAGGCGTGTCGCAGGTTGGTGCGGCCTGACGAAAGGCCCTGATCAGGCCACAGCAGTTCGGCCAGTGCAGCGCGATTGACAGGTTGTCGATGCAGCAGCAAGTAGACAAGCAACGCTTTCACTTTATCGTAGCTAAAGTGGGTCAGCACATCATCACCCTGGGTCAGGGCAAAATGACCGAACAGGGTCAGTTGGTCATACTTTTGAGCATCGCGCATAGTAAACATCCTGTCTGGACGAACGGCAACTTACGCTGGCACGCCGCTATGAAAACGGAAAGCCGTATCCGGCGAACTGATTAGCTCTGCTTCACAGGCAACAAAGAACGCGATCCGCTCGTCAATCGAGTGATCGGTCTGCTGCCGGGCAAGCAACAGGTAATCTTCGAAGTGTCGGCCTTCAGACTTGACCAGGGTGCGGTAGAACTTTGCCAGTTCCTCATCAAGGTAGGGAATCAGGCAAGCAAAGCGTTCGCAGCTCCGCGCTTCGATGAGCGCGCCAATAATCAACACATCAATCAATCGCTCAGGGTCCTGGGGACGAACATGGCGTCGTAACCCTTCCGCATAGCGCGAAGCCGTCAAGTGCCTGTAGGTTACCCCCCGGCCTTCCATGAGGGTCACGACCTGCTCAAAATGCAGCAGTTCTTCCCGGGCAAGTTGCGACATCTTGCTCAATAACAGCGGTTGGTCCACATAGCGATACAGCAGACTCATCGCCGTGGAGGCGGCCTTCTTTTCACATTGAGCATGGTCAATCAGCAGAATTTCGGGATTCTCCAGGGCCCAGACAAGCCAGGCATCTGGCGTCGTACATCCCAGAAAGTCATTCAAGCTGTCAGGCAACAGGTCGCTCGCATCGAGCGAATGGCCCGCTTTGTCAGGGATTACTTGTATCGACATAACACCATCACTAAATAACTATCACATAATTGTACAACAATTATAACATCTTGGGTAATTCGAATATGCCAGTACGGTCAGCTGATCAGCCTGACGCAGGTCATCAACCCGACAGATGGTAACGCGGCGTTACGAGAATCACACTTTATGCAACCTCTGTCGATAGCGAGTGCTTTTTTGCTAGTAAAGCATGCCAGAACGTTTGGTCCTAGCGTGTTTCACACCTTTGTTCATGCGCATCAGCATAAAGTACAACGCCATGGCAGCGGACTCACCTTAACATTGTCGACAGTTTGACGTAGAATTGCGGCCATCCAACCAACGCTGTTTGTCAAGCGTATGTCAGTGTCCGGTGGCATTGTGAAGCGCACAGCCCACGTGCCGTCGCCACCATAAAAGCAGATGAGAGGGCCCCAAACGTGCTTGAAGCTTACCGCCAACATGTCGAGGAACGCGCTGCAGAGGGCATTCCCCCCAAGCCCCTGAATGCCGAGCAAACCGCCGCTCTGATCGAGCTGCTTAAAATGCCCCCGGCTGGCGAAGAAGAGTTCATTCTCGACCTCATTACCAACCGCGTTCCCCCGGGTGTTGACGAAGCGGCTTACGTAAAAGCCGGTTTTCTGACAGCCATCGCCAAAGGCGAAGCCACATCGCCCCTCATCGATAAAGTGCATGCCGTCAAGCTGCTTGGCACCATGCAGGGCGGCTACAACATAGTCTCCCTGGTCGAACTGCTCGACAACGACGAACTCGCCCGTGAAGTCGGCGAACAGCTCAAGCATACCCTGCTGATGTTCGATGCCTTCCATGATGTCGAACAACGTGCCAAGGCAGGTAACAGTGTCGCCAAGGATGTTATCCAGTCATGGGCCGACGCCGAGTGGTTCCTCTCCAAGCCAGCGCTCGAAGAAAAGATCACCCTGACCGTCTTCAAGGTACCCGGCGAAACCAACACCGACGACCTGTCACCCGCACCGGATGCCTGGTCGCGCCCGGATATTCCCTTGCATGCCAATGCCATGCTCAAAAACGAGCGTGATGGCATCGACCCCGTGGAAACGGGCAAGACCGGTCCGCTCAAGCAGATCGAAGAGGTCAAGGCCAAGGGCTTCCCTGTGGCTTATGTGGGCGACGTTGTGGGTACGGGTTCTTCGCGCAAGTCAGCCACCAATTCCGTGCTGTGGTTCTTCGGCGATGACATTCCTCATGTGCCTAACAAGCGCGCAGGCGGGTTCTGTTTTGGCAGCAAAATTGCCCCCATCTTCTTCAACACCATGGAAGACTCCGGCGCTTTACCGGTCGAAATGGATGTCGAAAAGCTGGCCATGGGCGATGTCATCGATGTCTACCCCTATGCAGGCAAGGTCTGCAAGCATGGAACTGACGAGGTACTGACGACCTTCGAGCTCAAGACACAGCTGATTCTCGACGAAGTCCGTGCAGGCGGGCGTATCCCGCTTATCATCGGTCGTGGCTTGACCGGCAAAGCTCGGGAATCCCTGGGCCTTGCCCCTTCGGATGTATTCCGTCTGCCCGAGCAACCCAACGACACGGGTAAAGGCTTTACCCTGGCCCAGAAAATGGTCGGCAAGGCCTGCGGCATGGACGGCGTTCGCCCCGGCATGTACTGCGAACCCAAGATGACCACGGTGGGCTCTCAGGACACGACGGGCCCCATGACCCGCGACGAACTGAAAGACCTGGCGTGCCTGGGCTTCCAGGCCGACCTGGTGATGCAGTCGTTCTGCCATACCGCCGCTTACCCGAAGCCGGTCGACGTGGATACTCACCACACCCTGCCCGACTTCATCATGAACCGTGGAGGCGTTTCGCTGCGCCCCGGCGACGGTATCATTCATAGCTGGCTCAACCGCATGCTGCTGCCGGATACCGTTGGCACTGGTGGCGACTCCCACACCCGTTTCCCGCTGGGTATTTCCTTCCCGGCAGGCTCGGGTCTTGTCGCCTTCGCCGCTGCAACGGGCGTGATGCCGTTGGACATGCCTGAATCCGTACTGGTGCGCTTCAAGGGCAAACGCCAGCCTGGCGTCACCTTGCGCGACCTGGTTCACGCCATTCCGCTGTATGCCATCAAGCAGGGCCTACTGACGGTCGAGAAGTCCGGCAAGAAAAATGCCTTCTCGGGGCGCGTCCTGGAAATCGAAGGCCTTGAGGACCTCACCGTCGAGCAAGCCTTCGAGCTTTCCGATGCCTCTGCCGAGCGTTCGGCCGCCGGTTGTACCATCACCCTCTCCGATGAGAGCGTGACCGAGTACCTCAAATCGAACATCACCTTGCTCAAGTGGATGATCGCCAATGGCTACGGCGATGAGCGCACTATCAGCCGCCGTATCGAAGGGATGGAAGCCTGGCTTGCCGATCCTAAACTGATGCGTGCCGACAAGGATGCCGAATACGCCGAAGTGATCGAAATCGACCTCGACGAAATCAAAGAGCCGGTCCTGTGTGCGCCGAATGATCCCGACGATGCGCGTCTACTCTCAGACGTTGCCGGCACAAAGATCGACGAAGTATTTATCGGTTCGTGCATGACCAACATTGGCCACTTCCGCGCTGCCGGCAAGCTGCTCGAGAAACAGCCCGCAGGCAGCCTCAAGACCCGCCTCTGGCTGGCACCGCCAACCAAGATGGATCAGCACCAGCTTACCGAAGAAGGCTACTACGGCATCTACGGCCGTGCCGGTGCACGCATGGAGATGCCCGGCTGCTCGCTGTGCATGGGCAACCAGGCGCGCGTCGCCGCCAAGAGCACCGTTGTGTCCACCTCGACGCGCAACTTCCCCAACCGGCTCGGCGATGGCGCGAACGTCTACCTTGCGTCAGCCGAGCTGGCGGCAGTGGCTGCCGTCGAAGGTCGCCTGCCTACGGTCGACGAGTACCGCCGTTACATGGGAGAGTTTGACGCCATGGCAGGCGAGATCTATCGTTACATGAACTTTCACGAAATTGAGGAGTATCAGAAGATCGCCTCAAACGTGATTCCGGTGGCTCAAGAAGCGTAAGCTTCAACGCTACCGCTCCATCGCCGATGCTCGCACCATCGCAGAAGAGCTCCGCGCTCTTTTGAGCCGATGAACGAACGCCCCGCCACTGTTCTACAGGGCGGGGCGTTTTTTCTTATGTTTAGACTCTGAGTCACCAGACAGGAATTCGCCATGCCGACGATTATTACCCCCGATATATGCGATGCCTTTCCAGACGTCCAGGTACTGGAACCCATCTTTGCCAGCTTTGGCGGCGTTGATGCATTCTACGGTCCGGTACGCACAGTCAAGTGTTTTGAAGATAACTCGCTCGTCAAGCAAGCCGTCGCTGAACCTGGCGATGGCGCCATCCTTGTCGTGGATGCGGGGGGTTCCCCTCGCTGTGCCATGCTCGGTGATATGCTGGCTGAACAAGCGGTCGAGAATGGCTGGGCTGGCGTCGTGATGTACGGTTGCGTTCGCGACGTGGACATCCTCGCCACCCTGCCCCTGGGCGTTCAGGCGCTGGGGTGTCATCCACGTAAAAGCGAAAAGCGTGGAGAAGGACAGCGCGATGTGGCCATAAGCTTTGCAAGCGTCACCATCACGTCGGGCAGTTGGCTGTACGCTGACAATAACGGCATCCTGATCGCCGATCGCGAACTTCCGCTTGATCAAGCGTGACTTGTCAGGGGTGGCGCTTGCTGCCACCCTAAAGTCTCTTTTCATTACCTTTTTGTGTCCATGCAGCCTTTGAATCAGCTTGGCTATGCCCTCGCCCGCACATTACGTGATCACCTACGTCCGCTGATTGCGTTTCATTTATTTTTCACCCTGCTAGCGTCAGCCCTTTTATTACCCGCCATCGCCTGGGTCATGCGTGCCCTGCTCTCCCAGTTGCGGCGTAGCGTCGTAACCAATAACGACCTGGTCTCGCTCGTGTTCAGCCCTTTGGGTTTATTGGGCATGTTGATCGGCATTGGACTGTTCTTCGTGGTGCTTTACTGGCAGCAGGCCGGCATGCTCCAGGTCGCGACCAGGCCTCGCGACAATCACTATCGCCTTGCGTTTGAGGCGCTCTGGCTCAGCAGCCGCCGACTACCTGCACTGACGGGGCTGGTGATCTTGCAGGTGGGTAGTCACCTGATACTGCTGACCCCCTTCATGTTCGCCCTGACCTGGCTGTATGACATTTGGCTGAGTGGTATCGATCCTTACTACCTTCAGCGCATCAAGCCCCCTGTATTGTGGTATTTCGTTGCCTGCGCGACCCCACTATTGCTGGTGTGGATGTTCCTGGCCGCCAAGCTCTATTTACGCTGGCTGCTGGCGCTACCTCTGGTGGCCCTGGATGAATATTCGCCGTGGCAGGCGCTTCGCCGCAGTGTCGTTCTCACCCGAGGCTGGCATCGCTCGATTGGCATTGCCGTCATATTGGTTCTGTTACTGATTATCGTGCTGCCGATTGCCACCACCCTGCTGTTTGATTATTTATTCACGCCGCTACTGTGGTGGTTACCCGAGCATACAGCTGTCCTGGTACCGGCAATGCTGGGCTATTTGACCGGTTATGTGCTGATCACACTGGCGATCACCTTTCTGGGCATTGCCGTCAATGTCCTTTTGTCAGCCTGCCTGTACCTTCAGCTGGCCCACCGCGAGGCACGTCCAGCGCCACCTGCCGATGCCCACCCGGGGCGCTTTGCCTGGGCCGTGGAGCTCAGCGTGCTGGCCTTTGCAGCCCTTCAGGCCTGGTGGATACTGACAAGCTTCGACATTCGCGACGACGTGACGATCATTGCCCATCGCGGCAGCTCAATGGCCGCCCCGGAAAATACCCTGGCGGCGGTGGATCAGGCGATCGTGGACGGTGCCGACGCCATTGAAATCGACGTTCGCCTGACAGCCGACCAGGAGGTCATGCTCTATCACGACCGCAACATGGCACGCCTGACAGGCGACCAGCAGGCATTCGGGGACTTGACGCGTGAGGAGCTCGAGCGCTACGACGTTGGCAGCTGGTTTGGCGATGTGTATGAGGGGGAGTCCATTCCTGGGCTCGACGATGCGCTGGCACTGGTGCGCGGGCGCGCCGACCTGATGATCGACATAAAGCCATTGTCGGGCCAGGGGCAGGCGCTCAGCAATGCCGTCTTAAGAGAGCTGCAGCAAGAGACCGATGCCCGCTATCAGTGCTGGGCATCGGCTGACAGCCCAATAGCCGCCTACGCCCAGTGCGGCTACCCGAATGCCATGCACAGCATGCGCATGGCCACCACGTCGCCGGGCTTGCTGCCGTTCATCAAACGGCAAGCGCCAGAACTCAAGGTCACGCTTATCGCCCAGCTGATTTTGCCAGGCACACTGGATCGCGGTGCTTTTGACGCCCTGGGCCTTCGCCATAATCGTATCACCACGCAGGAAATAAAGCTGGCGAAGCTTTATGGCTATGAAGTGCACGCCTGGACGGTCAACAGCCGGAGCCGCATGTCCACGCTCATTGATCTTGGCGTGGACGCGATCATCACCGATTATCCCAAACGGCTGGTCGCTTTGCGCAACGATCGTCGCGCGCTGAGCGACGGCGCACTGATGTTGGTGAAGCTACGCAACTGGCTCCGGCGCTAGGTTCGTTCAATCGCCCATCACCACGCCCTCCCGGCGTGGGTCCGCGCCGCCAAACAGCGTGCCATCCTCGAAGCGCATGATCGCCTGAAGCCCGCTGGTCAGCTCGCGCTCGCTGATGTCATGCCCTCGCTCTCTCAGAGCGTCGAGGGTGGCCTCCGGGAAACGGCCTTCCTCAACCCAAACCTGATCGCCCAGGGTCACCGCATGGGGCAGGTTCAACGCCGTTTGCGCATTCATTCCCCAGTCACGCAGTGCTATCAGCGTTCGCGCGGTGTAATGAATGATTGCTGCGCCACCGGGCGACCCAAGGCTACCGACCAACTCGCCACTGTCATGATCGAAGATAAGCGTGGGGCTCATGCTGGAACGCGGGCGCTTGCCGGGTTCAACTCGATTGGCCACCGGTTCACCGTTCTGCTCCGGCTCGAAGGCAAAATCGGTCAGCTCATTGTTGAGCAAAAAGCCGCCCGGCAAGTCGGTCCCCCCATCGCTCATGATGCGCGAGCCAAAGGCCTGCTCGATGGTCGTGGTCATGGCAACCGACCGGCCTTCGGCATCGACGATGCTGATATGGCTGGTACCGTATTCAGGCTGGGTCGGCTGCGCCGCCCAGCTGGTATCCATATCGCCGGGCCGACCGTGTTCGGCGTCGCCTCCCATACTTTCTTGACCAATCAGCGCGCTGCGCTTGGCGAGATAGTCCGGCGCCAGCATTGTCGACCAATCACCACCGGGGGCCTCGACGAAATCCGGGTCGGCTATATAGTAATTGCGGTCGGCAAACGCTAACCGGGAGGCTTCCAGAAACTGGTGCAACCAGCCGCTGCTGGTGACTCCGTCGTCCAGAGGGGCTTCAAGCAGGGGCTGCTGATCGAGCATGCCAAGGATCTGCATGATCGTGAGGTGGCCGGACGATGGCGGCGGGAAACCACAGACCTCCCATTGCTGCCAGGGCGTACAGATAGGATCGCGGATAATGGCGTCATAACCTTCAAGGTCATCCAGCGTCATCGCGCCGGGCCGAGCGGGATGCTGGGTGACCTCATCGACAATATCCTGGGCAACGTCTCCCTGATAAAAGGCACCGCTGCCTTCCTCGGCGATACGCTTTAATAGCGCCGCAAGGGCCGGATTCTTGAGGGTCTCGCCCACGGCAATGGGCTCGCCTTCCGAGTCATAATAGAAATCCCGCGCCAGATCGTCATCGCGCAGGGCATCAACATCGGCAAGGCTCGAATGAAGCCGCTCACTGACAGCAAAGCCTTCTTCTGCCAGCGTCATCGCAGGCACAAAAAGGTCCTCCCAGGGCAGACTGCCGTGAGCCGCGTGGGCTTTTTCCATTAGCCGCAGCGTTCCCGGCACGCCGACCGACCGGCCGCTCTCCACGGCATCCATGAACGCCAACGGCTCGCCATCCTGCATGAAGAGTTCACCATCCACCGCGGCGGGGGCCGTCTCACGCCCATCGTACGCGCGCACATCATCGCCATCGTAATAAAGCAAGAACGCCCCGCCGCCAAGGCCACTTGATTGCGGCTCCACCAGTCCCAGCACCAACTGGACAGCGATGGCTGCGTCGATCGCGTTTCCGCCGGCCTTCAATATCTGGTAGCCCGCATCGGTGGCCAGTGGGTTGGCAGCGGCCACCGCGAAGGAATCGGCAGACCAGCCAGGTTTTTCTTCGTAGCCAGATTCGCTTTCGGGTGAGATGGAGGGGGTTTCATAGTCGAAGCCCCAACCATGTAAAGGCACTACCAAAAGACTGGGTAGCAGCCACCGCATTTTTTTCGAGGGCATCACGACCGACTCCGCCAATGTATACAGACCAAAGTTAGAGCGTAGCCTATTAAACCCAAGCGCCCAGCACAATGGCTGGGCGCGTTGCATCAAACCGGCTGCCGATCAGTCAGCGATGGTTTCACCTGCTAGCATGAACCAGGTTTCGAGCACCGCATCCGGGTTGAGGGATATCGAATCAATCCCCTGCTCCATCAACCACTTGGCAAAGTCAGGGTGGTCAGAGGGTCCCTGACCGCAGATGCCGACATACTTGCCCTGGGCCCTGCAGGCCTGAATCGCCATGGAAAGAAGTTTCTTGACGGCTTCGTTACGCTCGTCAAACAGGTGCGCCACGATACCCGAGTCACGATCAAGCCCAAGGGTGAGCTGTGTCAGGTCGTTGGAACCGATCGAGAAACCATCGAAATGCTCGAGAAACTCGTCGGCCAACAGCGCATTGGCGGGCAGTTCGCACATCATGATGACCTTGAGACCATGGTCACCACGCTTGAGCCCGTTGGTCGCCAGCAGCTCGACCACTTCCCGGGCTTCTTCCGTGGTGCGCACGAAGGGCACCATGATCTCGACATTGTCGAGCCCCATGTCGTCGCGGACACGCTTGAGCGCCCGACATTCCAGCTCGAAACAAGGGCGGAACGCCTCCGAAATATAACGCGAGGCACCCCGGAAGCCCAGCATGGGATTCTCTTCTCCAGGCTCGTAGAGCTTGCCGCCAATCAGGTTTTCGTACTCGTTTGATTTGAAATCCGACAGCCGCACGATAACGCGCTGCGGGTAGTAGGCAGCAGCCAGTGTCGAAATGCCCTCAACGAGTTTATCGACGTAGAAACTGACCGGGTCGGTATAACCGGCCGTGCGCATGTCGATCACCTGCTGAAGGTCAGACGGCAGGGTGTCGTACTCCAGTAATGCCTTGGGGTGAACACCAATCATGCGGTTGATGATGAACTCAAGCCGCGCGAGCCCTACCCCGGCATGGGGAAGGCTGGCAAACCCAAAGGCGCGATCGGGGTTGCCCACGTTCATCATGATCTTGAAAGGAATCTCGGGCATGGTATCGACGTTGGACACCTTGCAGTCGTAATCCAGCAGGCCTTCATACACATGCCCGGTATCGCCTTCAGCGCAGGAAACGGTGACGTCACTGCCTTCGACCAACCGCGTGGTGGCATCACCACAGCCGACCACCGCAGGGATGCCTAGTTCACGGGCAATGATCGCCGCGTGGCAGGTCCTGCCACCGCGATTGGTCACGATGGCTGAAGCGCGCTTCATGATCGGCTCCCAGTCGGGATCGGTCATGTCGGTTACCAGCACATCGCCGTCATGGATCTTGTCCATGTCGTCTGGCGTCATGACCACCTTGGCGGTACCACGGCCGATGCGTTGGCCGATGGCGCGGCCGGTGACCAGGGTGCGGCCTTTCTCGCGTAGCTGGAAACGCTCCAGTTTGCCGCCTTCCTGCTGGGAGACGACAGTTTCCGGCCGGGCCTGCACAATGTAGAGCTCACCATCGTCGCCATCCAGCGCCCACTCGATATCCATGGGGCGCTGGTAGTGCTGCTCGATGGTCACTGCTTGGCTCGCCAGCGCCATGACCTGCTGGTCGTTGAGGCAGAAACGACCGCGATCCTGTAGCGGCACGTCAATGGTCTCGACCGACTTGCCTGCGCTGGCATCTTGGGTATAGACCATCTTGATCAGCTTGGAACCCAGGTTGCGGCGCAGCACAGCGGGCCGGCCCGCGGCCAGGGTCGGCTTATGAACATAGAACTCATCCGGGTTCACCGCCCCCTGGACGACGGTTTCACCCAGCCCCCAGGAAGCTGTCACAAAGACGGCGTCGCGGAAGCCCGACTCGGTATCCAGCGTGAACATGACACCCGACGCGCCCGTTTCCGAGCGCACCATTTTCTGCACACCCGCAGATAGCGCGACATTTTCATGCGCATAGCCGCGATGAACACGGTAAGAGATGGCCCGGTCATTAAACAGTGACGCGAACACTTCGTGGACGGCGCGCTTGATATTGTCGAACCCTTCGATATTGAGGAAGGTTTCCTGCTGGCCGGCGAAGGAGGCATCCGGCAAGTCTTCCGCGGTGGCCGAGCTGCGCACGGCAACCTTCAACGCAGGGTGACGCTGCTGAAGGCTTTCGTAGGCGCTACGCAGTTCTTTTTCGAACGTCGGGGGCAGCGGCGTGTCGATCACCCACTGACGGATCGTCTTCCCGGCCTCGGCCAATGCTTTGACATCGTCGACATCCAGCCGCGCCAGCATCTGGTTGATACGCTCGTTGAGACCTTCATGGGCGAGAAACTCTCGGTAGGCATGAGCCGTGGTAGCAAAGCCACCTGGCACCGTGACCCCCGCTCCCGATAAATTGGAGATCATTTCGCCAAGCGAGGCGTTTTTGCCACCCACGCGTTCGACGTCAGCCATACCCAATTGATCGAACCATAGAATGTAATTGTTCACGCAACCCCCTCGCTCGATAGGCCAGCGATCACGACAACCGCCAGAGATGAATGCGGACACCCTAGCACCGCCCCGGTGTATTCGCCATTGGTCTAATAGCGAAGGCGATGGAGGATTTTTACAACAGGCGGCCTTTTTGAACCTTTGTTGTAGTCGCGACTCGAGCACCGTTGTGCCGGACGTCATCCCGACCCACAATAGGCACAACGTTCAGGAGAGCAAACACCATGCAGCGCACGGCATTTTTCATTTCGGATGGGACGGGCATCACCGCAGAGAGCCTGGGGAGAAGCCTGTTGGCCCAGTTCAGCGATGTCGAGATCAACATGCAGACCAAGCCCTATATCGACACTCTGGACAAAGCCCAGGCCCTGGCCGAGATCATCGATGCGACGGCCGTTCGGGACGGCCAAAGGCCGATCATTATCGACACCATTGTCGATCAGCAAATCCGCGACGTGATTCGCAAGGCCGCCGGCTTCAAGGTGGATATCTTCTCCACCTTTCTGGAACCGCTCGAACAGGAGCTCGCGACCCATTCCTCCTACAGCGTTGGGCGAACGCACTCGATTGGCAGCGACGATGTTTACATGGACCGCATTCACTCGGTGCACTTCGCGCTGGACAACGACGATGGCGCACGCACCCACCAGTACGATAAAGCCGACATTATACTGGTCGGGGTTTCGCGCTGCGGCAAAACCCCCACGTCGCTCTATCTGGCGCTACAATTTGGCATTCGCGCCGCCAACTACCCCCTCACGGAAGACGACCTGGACGAAGACGGCATGCTGAAATTGCCCCGGGTTCTTGCCCCCCATCGGCACAAGTTGTTTGGCCTGACAATCGACGCCAGGCGGCTGGCCGCCATTCGCAACGAACGCAGGCCCAACAGTCGCTACAGCTCCATGGACCAATGCATGCAGGAGATCGAACAGGCTGAAGCATTATACCGCCGCCTGCACATCCCCTATATCGACGCCACGCGCTTCTCAGTGGAAGAAATATCCACTCGCATGATTGCTGAAACCGGCTTGGCACGGCGATTTTCACCCCGCTAGGGGCCCATGAGATCACATGCCCTTGGGCGCGAAGATGCCAGGGGCATTGCGCCAGTAACCCTTGTAATCCATACCAAAGCCAAATACGTACCGGTCGGCGACCTCCAGGCTACAGTAGTCAGCCTTCAGCCCGGGCACTGCCTTGCGGTCGTGGCGCTTGTCGACCAGGACCGCCGTGGTAATGCTGGCAGCCTGCGCTTCCTGGCAATAGTTCAGAATGGCCGCCAGCGTCGTGCCTTCATCGAGGATGTCGTCGACGATAACGACATGCCGACCGGCCATGGGAATCTCCGGCGACACCCGCCAGAAAAGCTCTCCGCCACGGGTTTCGTTGCGGTAGCGCGTGGCGTGCAGGTAGTCGACCTCAAGCGGAAAGCCCAACCGGGTCAACAGGTGGCCTGTGGTGATCAAGCCGCCATTCATGACGCAATAAAAGACCGGTAGTTTATCGCCCAGATCCGCGCTGATCTGCTCAGCCATTCGGTCCAGCGCCTGCTCCACCTGCTGCTGGGAAATCAAGCAGTCTGCGTTGTCCATGAGCTCGCGCATGGTGTCGAGGGATGCGAGCGCTTCTTTGTCTAGCTTTGCCATTGAAGTTCCAGTCTACTTGGTAAAACAATCGTTAACTGCTGCGTGAATGAGCGGCCATGGCCTCTAGCTGGGCATGCGTACGCCGCCAGCGGCTGAGCGCCGGTAGCGCATCCAGATCGGGACGCGCGCGTTTGTAGCGTAGCTTGCCGGGCCTGACAGACTGAGGCGTTGGAACGGCGGCAACGACCTCAAGCGCCGCCTCGCGATCATTGCATACCAGCAACATGTCACAGCCCGCGGCAAGCGCAGCCGCTGCGCGTTCGCGGGGCCCACCGGCCTCATGGGCACCCGCCATGCTCAAATCGTCGGAAAAGATACAGCCCTTAAATCCCAGCGATTGACGCAGCATCCCCAGCCAACTGGGTGAAAAGCCGGCGGGTCGCTTGTCAAATGCCGAGTAAACAATATGCGCTGGCATGACACCATCAAGCTTTTTGGCCAGGGCGCTGAAAGGCACCAGATCGTGCTGTTTGAGCGTCTCAAAAGGCCGATCATCAACGGGCAAGGCAAGATGTGAATCGCCCGCCACGCCGCCATGACCGGGAAAATGCTTGCCGATCGCTGCCATACCGGCCTCATGTAGCCCGGCCACCAGCGCGCCACCCAGTTCAGTAACTTGCGCGGCCTCAGGGCCAAAGCTGCGGTCGCCAATCATGCTGTTCAAGCCACTATCGACATCCAGCACGGGAGCAAAGCTGATATCCAACCCGCAGGCGGCCATTTCCATGCCCAGCAGCCAACCGGTGTCCTGAGCAAGCCCCAGGGCCGCCGCACGATCCTGCTGGTAATAATCGCCCAGCCGGGCCATCGGTGGCAGGCGCGTCAGTCCTTGCTTGATACGCTGGACGCGACCGCCTTCCTGATCCACTGCCAGCAACACGTCGGGGCGAAGCTGACGCACCTGGCCGCACAGTTTTCTGACCTGGTGGGCATCTTCGACATTGCGTCCAAACAGGATAACGCCACCCACCGCGGGGGCTTTAAGCAACTGCCTCTCCGCGGCGGTCAGCGTTGTCCCTTCAAGGTCCAACATGACCGAGCCCAAAGGATGTGTCATAGCGGGATGTCCAAAAAAAGGCGCTAACTCTAGACGATGATTAGCGAGGAGTCCAACGATCAACGGCTGTCGTGTAACCAGACAGGCGTCCCTGGTGCCGCATGCTCAAACAGCCAAAGAAGATCTGCATTACGCAGCCGTACGCAGCCATGGGAGGCGGGCTGTCCCATGGGCTGGTCCGGCGGCGTACCATGCAGATAAATATAGCGACGCTGGGAATCGACCTGACCACCGCGGTTTATCCCCGGTTCCAGGCCACACAGCCATAGAATGCGCGTCAGAATCCAATCTCGCTCGGGAAACGCCTCAGCCAGCTCGGCGTTAAAGACTTCTCCCGTCCAGCGGCGTCCTTTGAAGACAGCATTTTCCGGGGCATCGGCGCCAATGGCGGCACGAATATAGTGCCAGCCCAGCGGCGTTTGCCCGCTACCCTGCTGATTACCCAGGCCCTGGCGACCGGTGGAAATGTCGCACTCATGACGGCACATATCGCCTTGCCAGGCGCGCAACCGTTGTGAGTGGGCGTCGATTTCAAGCCACAGCCCCTCCCGGGGCGGCATGTCAATGAGCGACGGTGTCTGCATGGTGCTCAATGTCCTTCTCATCAGGTAATGGCGCGTTCATCGCCGCCACCACTACCGGCCGCAGTCGGCGAACCAGGTCGCGGACCGAGACATGCTGGTGGTAATCCTTTTCGGCAATATCGCGCAGCGCATCCAGTCCTGAAAGCGTAAAGATGACGGTACCGAGCATAAAGTGTAGCCGCCAGAAGCGCTCGGCGTCCGGCAGATCCGGTGTCGCACGGCGAACCAGCTCGGTGAAACGGCTGAACACATCACCGTATTGCTGCTGGATGTAGCGCCGTAAATGCCCCTGAGCCTGGCTGTACGCAAGCCCCAGCAAACGCATGAAGACTTTGAGGCTATTGCGTTCGGCAGGCACCGTCAGCACGGTTGTGGCCATGGTTTCGAGGAGCACTTCAAGGGGGATGTCACGACCCTCGTAGCGGGCTTCAAGTTCATCCAGGGCGCTATGAAAGCGTTGGGAAAACGGATCCAGATAGCGAGCAAACACTGCCTGGATGAGTGCTTTCTTGGATCCAAAGTGATAGTTCACCGCGGCAAGATTGACCCGTGCCTTGCTGGTAATGTTGCGTAAAGAGGTTTCGGCAAAGCCGCGCTCGGCAAAAAGCACTTCAGCGGTATCCAGAATGCGCGTCACCGTATCCGATTGAGCCATGCTGCTCTCCTAAAACGGGCCAAAAAAGCGGGCCATAAAAAACGGATGTTTTAAACAAACTAGGATACTACGTTATCGGTTGTTACCTCTCAACGTTTACCTGAGCACTTGCCCCGTCCCCATCGTGACCTCGCATCCCTATATACATCAATTTGTTAGCTGACTTATCTCAAAGATATACTGGACAGGAGAACATGCTGTATACTTAACCACATACTGTTAATTACGCACTGTTAACCACGCCGGATAGGTCAACAGAAACGCAGTCTTGCTCACTTATTCAATCTGGAGGCTGGTATGTCGCGGCCATTAACCGTTCGCCAACAAAATGTGTTCGACTTTATTGTCAAGACCATGGGTGAGCTCGGCTATCCGCCCACTCGGGCTGAAATAGCCAAGGCGCTGGGGTTCCGCTCACCCAATGCAGCGGAAGAGCATTTGCGCGCACTCGAGCGCAAAGGTGTCATTCGCATTATTCGCAATACGTCTCGTGGCATACGCCTGCCCAACCAGGAGCCCCAGGAAACGCCAGACGCCCTGCCAGCCTCAGACGCTGCCAGCGGCCTGCCCATCATTGGCGAAGTCGCAGCGGGGAGCCCCATCCTGGCCGCTGAGCACATCGATCGTTACTGCCCCCTGCCCGCCGACTACTTCACGCCCAGGGCCGATTACCTGCTGCGCGTGCGCGGGCTGTCGATGCAGAACGTTGGCATCCTCGAAGGCGACCTGCTTGCCGTGCATCGTACCCAGCGCGTCCGCGATGGCCAGATTGTTGTCGCCCGCCTGGAAGACGAGGTAACCGTCAAGCGTTTCAAACGCGAGGGCCACCAGGTCACACTCATTGCGGAAAACCCCGACTTCGATCCGATCAATATCGATTTACGCACCCAACCGCTCGATATTGAAGGGGTTGGGGTCGGCGTCATCCGCGGCGGCAATGGCCAGTCGCTCGGCTAGCTGAACACGATGGTTTTATTGCCGTGCACCAGCACGCGGTCTTCCAGGTGCCAGCGAAGGCCGCGAGCAAGAACGGCTTTTTCCACATCACGGCCAAAACGTACCAGGTCGGTCGGCGTGTGACAGTGACTGACCCGGTGGATGTCCTGCTCGATGATGGGTCCTGCATCCAGCTCCTGAGTCACATAATGGCAGGTGGCACCTATCAGCTTGACGCCACGCTGATAAGCCTGGTGGTAAGGCTTGGCGCCAGCAAAAGACGGCAGAAAGCTGTGGTGGATATTGATTACCTGCCCCGCGTAGCGTTCACACAACGCTGGCGGTAGAATCTGCATGTAGCGCGCCAGCACGATGCTGTCGGCCCGGGCATCGTCAATAAGCGCCTGCACCTGCTCAAAGGCCGCTGTCTTGTCCGCCGGATCTACCGGCACATGGTGATACGGAATTCCATACCACTCGGTTAACGAACGCATGTCATCATGGTTGGAAATAACGCCCACGATATCGCAGTCCAGCTCCCCCACCTGCCAGCGGTAAAGCAGATCGACCAGGCAGTGGGATTCTCGTGAGACCATCAGAACAACCCGCTGCCGTTTCTGAGTATCGACCAGCGCCCATTGCATGTCGAACCGCTCCGCCACCGGCTCGAAGGCCGAACGTAACGCCTCTGCCGACATGCCCAGCGAATCCGCCAATATTTCGTAGCGCATGAAAAAACGCCCGGTTTCCAGATCGGAATGCTGGCTGGCCTCGGTAATCGACCCGCCCTGATCCGCGATAAAACTCGAAACCTTCGCGACGATCCCCACCTGGTCCGGGCAGGACACCACCAGACGATAAAAATGCGACATAGTCATTACTCTTCAAAGTTGCCGTTCACAGTTGCCGGGCGGCGACGATCGGGCCGTCCGTTGGCATTAAACAAACGTCTAGTGTACAGAATGCAGCGCCCGCAATCACCGCCCGCAACGGCAGCGATTGTTAGCCGCCCGCCCCATCCCGTATAGTTAACCAATTACTTTCTAGGCTTTATTACTCTGATGCATCCACCGCGCGTTCATATTCGTCCCCGTCGTCGCCCTCCCTTACGCCTCTTGCCGTTAGGCGGCTGCGGGGAAATTGGCATGAACCTGACGCTTTATGGATACGAAGACCACTGGGTCGCCGTGGATTGCGGCATGATGATCCGCCAGGATTTACCCAATGCGCCGTTGCAGGTGCCCAACCTGGAAACCCCCAAAGCCCTGGGCATTTCACCGCAAGCGCTCTACATCACCCACGGACACGAAGACCACATTGGGGCGGTCGCCTGGCTCTGGCCCCACTGGCAGTGCCCGATCTATGCGACGCCGCTGGCGGCAGGCCTGCTGCGCCTGAAGTTTGCCGAACACCAACTAAGCAGCGCCGCCATTCACGTGGTCGAACCCGGTGAGGCATTGGAAAGCGGCCCCTTCACCCTGCGCTACCTGGCGGTTCCGCACTCGATACCCGAGAGCTGCTCGCTGATGGTCATGGCAGGCCGCTACCGGGTATTGCATAGCGGGGACTGGAAGCTTGATCCTGAACCGATTATCGGTGCGCCGATCAATCAGGCGCAGTTCAAGGCATTGGCGCCGGTTGACCTGGTAGTGGGTGATTCCACCAATGCCCCTATCCCCGGCCACTCGGGCAGCGAAGGCGATGTTGCAAGAGCGCTTGTTGAAACACTCGCTGGCTGCGAAGGGCGCGTCATTGTTTCCTGCTTCGCCAGTAATCTGGCCCGCGTATTGGCGATTGGCCGCGCAGCTTACCAGTGTGGTCGGCGCGTCAGCCTGATGGGGCGCTCGATGGAGCGCATGGTGGGTGTCGCACGCGGCCTCGGCTATCTGGACGACTTTCCCGCCGTGGTGCCCGCTCACGATCTGGGGTATTTGCCGCCGGATGAAGTCGTGGTCATTGCCACCGGCAGCCAAGGTGAGCCGCGCGCCGCCCTGCAGCGACTTGCCCAGGGGCGTCATCCTCACGTGGACTTACAGCCCGGTGACAACGTGATTTTTTCCGCCAAAGCCATTCCGGGTAACGAGCGACCCATCGAACAGTTGAAAAAGCGCCTGCAGCAGTTGGGCGTCAAGCTCTTCGATGAGTTCAGTCACCCGCAGCTTCACGCGACCGGGCATCCGGCACAGGACGAAATCACCCGCTTTTATCAGTGGCTGACGCCAAGCCACCTGTTGCCGGTTCACGGTGAGAGTCTTCATCAACAGGCTCACCAGCAGCTGGCGACGTCGCTGGGCATTCAAGCGCCCTTGGCGCCGGTCAATGGCGACTTGATCCGCTTCGATCAGCAAGGGCTGCATCACGAGCAGCACTACCCGCAACCGCCGTGCATCGTCAGTCAGAACAGCGTGGTGCCCCACCCTGGGCTGGAGAGTGAAAACAGCACCCTCCCTCGACGGGGCAGCCTCTATCTGGCGCTACCGGTGACGGCCACCCAGACCGGATGGACGCGCGTCGGGCGGTTGATGCTGGATAATACCAGTGCCAGTTCATTCGACGAAGACAGCTTCAGTGAATGGCTGGATGATCAGCTTGCCGAACTCCATGCAGATACCCTGGCGGACCTGCGGCTGGGCCTCCAGCCCCGCCTGATTGCCTGGCTGGCAGAACGGCTACAGCATTTACCTGACGTTCATCTGCAGATCATGGCCAGCGAGCTGCCAGCGACAATGGCTGACGAATAGCCTCCCCACGCCCGCCAATGCCATAAGGTTACCAGCGGGCGGCATCCTCGATATCCGAGTGACGTTCCTTGACCCAGTAATCCCCGTGGCGACCATGCTCTTTCTTCCAGAACGGTGCCCGGGTCTTGAGCCAGTCCATGATGAAATCGCAGGCTTCAAAGGCTTCGCGACGATGGGCACTCGCCACCAGCACTCTGACGATGGCATCGCCGGGGCGCATGTGGCCGACACGATGAATAATCGTGACGGCGCTTAGCGTCCAGCGCTCTCCCGCCTCTTCCGCAATACGCTGCAAGGTTGACTCGGTCATGCCTGGATAATGTTCCAGGGTTAACCCAGTGACATCGGGCGTTTCGTTGAAATCACGCACCAGGCCGGTAAAGCTGACGACGCCGCCAATATCCGTGCGGCCTGCAATACTGGCCTCATAGCCATAGGCCATGTCGAAAGGTGCCTCTTGAACGCGAATGGTAATGTCCATGTTTAGCCCCCGGTGACCGGCGGAAAGAAAGCAACCTCGTCATCGTCGGTAATTCGCGCGTCATCATTGGCCATGACCTGGTTGATGGCGCATAGCGTACGCTGGTCCTGCAACAGCTGAAAACGTTCGTCCTGAGCCGCCAGCGCTACTTTGAGGCCCGCAATATCGCGACTTTCGAGTTGATCGAAAGTCACTACCCGCTCGTTTTCACCCAGCTGCTCGCGCAGCTCGGCAAGAAACTTGACCAGCACGCAGGGCGAATGACAGCGCCCTCCCAGGCTCACTTCGCCCGCAGCCCCCTGGCCTGTCACGATCGGCGTCGCCGGTTCAGGTGCCATTTCGCGCTGGTACTCGCCCCGCTGACCGCCGCGCTTGCTGTCCAGTTGTACCGCGTCGATGCGCATGGTTTTGTCGACCGCCTTGCACATATCATAAAGCGTTAGACAGGCCACGGAGACAGCCGTCAACGCTTCCATTTCGACCCCCGTGCGGCCATTCAGGCGGCAGTTCGCGGTCACATGGACACAGCTTTCATCGGGGTCGACATCAAATTCTATGGCCACTTTGGAAAGTGCCAACGAGTGGCACAGCGGGATCAATTCATGGGTGCGCTTTGCCGCCTGGATGCCCGCGATACGGGCGGTGGCCAACACATCACCCTTGGGTAAAGCTCCCTCGCTCAACTGCTTCAGGGTAGCGGGTTGCATCACAATACGCCCGGAAGCCACCGCTTCCCGGCGCGTTTCCTGTTTATCTGCAACATCCACCATGCGGGCTTCGCCGCGGCTATTGAGATGCGTTAACTGCATGGAGTCACCTATCAGTGCGTGAAACATCATCGAGCCGTTGGCCCGCCATCCAACCGATTATCCAGCGTGTAATCGCGTCGCTATCATCAAGTGCCAGTTGCGTCGTTGCGGCCGACAGCGCGACGGGAGGCTCCCCCTGAAGCGCGACGGCTTCGACACCCTGGCTATGCAGAATTTCCGCATCGCCTATCCCCTCACGATAAAGCACCAGCTTGGCCAGGGGCCAGGCCTTGAAGCCTTCCACCAGCACCAGGTCAGGCTGATGCACGGCTACCATTGCCAGCAACTGATTCAAGTCCGGCTCTTCGCCGTCTGGCGTTTCCTGCATCAGCGCCAGGCGTTGGCGGGATGCAATCAGCATGGGGGCTGCGCCTGCACTACGTAGCTTATAGCTATCTTTTCCCGGCTGATCGATATCAAACCGATGATGAGCGTGCTTGATCACCGCCACCTGGATACCCTCTACCCGCAGACGAGGTAACAACTGCTCCAGCAGCGTCGTCTTCCCCGTCCCGCTCCAGGCCGCAATTCCCAGCACGGGAAAGGGTAGCGATGGATCTAACGGCATAAGCGCTTGGCTCCCAATGAAAAAGGTTAATGGGTGTGATCAGCTTCATCTGCTGGCTCGTCCGGCAACACCCAGTTCAACACGATACCCACAAGCGCCGCCAGGCTAACGCCTTGCAGTGTAAACTGACCATTACCCACCTGCATGCCGCCGATACCAAAGACAAGGATCAACGACACGACGACCAAGTTGCGCGGCGCGGTCAACGAATGCCCTGCCCTGACCAGCGTGTTCATGCCCACTACCGCAATGGAGCCAAACAGCAGGGTCATGATTCCCCCCATGACAGGGCCGGGGATGGTTTGCAGTAGCGCCCCCAGCTTGGCGATAAACGCCAGCGATATGGCCAGCACCGCGGCCACGACCATATAGTGAGGGTTGAACGCCCGGGTCAGCGTAACGGCCCCGGTCACCTCTGAATAGGTGGTGTTAGGCGGGCCGCCGAATAATGCGGCCGCTGTCGTCGCCAGACCATCGCCCAGCAAGGTTCTGTGCAGTCCCGGTTTCTCCAGGTAGTTACGCCGGGTCACCGAGCCGATGGCCACCATATCACCAATATGCTCCACCGCAGGGGCAATGGCGACAGGAATCATAAACAGAATCGCCGCCCAGTGAAAACTCGGGGCGGTAAACGCGGGAATCGCCAGCCAGCCAGCATCATGCACCGGTGTGAAGTCGACCAGCCCCATCAGCAACGCCAGGCAATAACCCACGACAATACCGCCCATGATGGGAATCAACCGCAGCAAACCACGGCCAAACACGGCCAATATCAGGGTTACCAGCAAGCTTGCCATTGACAGGAAAAGCGCCGCGCCGTACCCGATGTGGTCACTGGTTTCCCCTGTCGCCATATCCACCGCCACCGGCGCCAGGGCAAGGCCAATGACCATGATCACCGGGCCGACCACCACCGGTGGCAACAGCCGATGAAGCCAGCCGGTACCCTTGACGCGCACCGCCGCCGAGATCGCCACGTAGACCAGGCCAGCCGCCATCAAGCCACCGAGCGTTGCTGACACCCCGAAGCTGGCAATCGAGCCCTGAATCGGCGCGATAAAGGCAAACGAAGAAGCCAGGAAGACCGGCACCGTCACGCGGGTCACCGTATGAAACAGCAGCGTGCCTATCCCGGCGGTAAACAATGCAACGCTTGGATCAAGCCCGGTCAATAGCGGCACTAGAACCAGAGCACCAAACGCCACGAATAGCATTTGCGCCCCGGTCAGCAACACGCGAGGCCAGGATGCAGACTGGCTAGGCGTATCATTCATTATGCAAACTCCTCACAGGTCTTTGGGGTAGTGCTGGGCAAAAAAAGGCCCCTAACGCAAAACGCCAGGGGCCGCTGAATCATCAATTCTTATCGGGTGCCGAAAATCTTGTCACCCGCATCGCCAAGACCCGGGACGATATAACCGTTATCGTCCAATCGCTCATCCACCGATGCTGTATAAATTTCGATATCCGGGTAGGCTTCCTGGACTCGCCTGATTCCTTCGGGCGCTGCCACCAGGACGATCACCTTCATATGCTCGCAGCCACGCTCACGCAGCATGTCCAATGTCGCGACCATCGAGCCACCGGTGGCCAACATGGGATCAATGACGATGGCCATACGTTCTTCGATATCGTTGGCGAACTTGGCGAAGTAGGGTACCGGCTCCAGCGTTTCTTCATCGCGGTATAGCCCGACAACGCTCACCCGTGCGCTGGGGATCAGGTCAGTAACGCCCTCCAGCATGCCAAGCCCGGCACGCAGAATCGGCACCACCGTTACCTTCTTGCCTTTCAGGCGTCGTGTCTCAATCGGCTCGCCATTCCACCCCTCAATGGTATGATCTTCGAGCTCAAGCCCCTTCGTTGCTTCATACGTCAACAGCTTGGCCACTTCCCCCGCCAACTCACGAAAGCTCTTGGTACTTAAATCCATTTCGCGCATCAGTCCCAGTTTATGCTGAACAAGCGGATGGTTAATGGCATGGACACTCATGGGACTTCCTCACAGCAGGTGGTTATGGGCAACACGGGTGATCATAAACTTGCAAAATCGGGCGGTATTCTACCCGTAAGCCATCACCAGGTTAAGGGGTGGCGGGTAATTGCCAATCAACAGGTGCACGCCCCTGCGCTTCAAGAAACTGGTTCGCCCGGGAGAAATGGCGAGTACCAAAAAAGCCGCGGTGGGCGGACAACGGCGAGGGATGTGGCGCTTCCAACACCAGGTGACGCTGAGTGTCTATCAAGGCTTTTTTCTGCCGGGCGTGGCTACCCCAGAGCAGAAAGACACTGGGCTGCGCATGGGCACTTACCGTCTTGATCGCGCTATCGGTGAAAGACTCCCAACCTTTGCCCCGGTGCGAGGCAGCGTTGCCCTTCTCGACCGTCAGCGAGGTATTGAGCAGCAAGACGCCCTGCTTCGCCCAGGCTTCCAGGTGCCCGTGGTTGACGGGCTCCGTACCTACATCGCTCGCCAACTCCTTGTAGATATTGACCAGCGACGGCGGAACCGGCACTCCCGGCTGGACGGAAAAGCATAGCCCGTGCGCCTGATTGGGGCCGTGATAAGGATCCTGCCCCAGAATCACCACCTTGACGTCACTGAGCGGCGTCAGTTCGAAGGCACGAAACCACTGCGATGAATGAGGATAAATGACTTTCTTGGCCGCTTTTTCCTCGGCCAGAAAACGTTTCAGTGACTGCATGTAGTCGGCCTGAAACTCATTGCCAAGCCACTGATTCCAGTCTTCGGGAAGCGGGGTCGACATGATTATTTCTTCACTTGGTCCACCAGAGGTTCAACATAGGCAACCCCCATATCCCAGGGGAACTGGATCCAGCAGTGCTGGGCCACTTCGGTGAGATACTGATCAACCAGGGGGCGACCTTCCGGCTTGGCGTAAATGGTAACAAAGTGCGCCTTGGGCAGCATCTCGCTTACCGCCCGCGCCGTCTTGCCGGTATCCACCAGGTCATCGACCAGCAGCCAACCCTCACCGTCGTGATCAACCCCTTTCAGGATATCCAGTCCGCCCTGCTCCATATGGTCATAGCTCTTGATGCACACGGTATCGATCAGCCGGACATTCAGCTCGCGCGCGATCAAGGCGGCAGGAATGAGACCACCGCGGGTAATCGCCACAATGCCTTTGAAGTCTCGCTCGACCAGCTGATGGCACAGTTGGCGGACATCGCGGTGAAGCTGATCCCAGGAGACGGTAAAGTGCTGATGGTAGCGTTCACTGCTCATAGGTTCGTTACTCGTCTTCTGTAAAAGAACAAACCGCGAAGACGCTATAGCCCGCATCGCGAATTTTTTGCGAACCACCCAGTTCGGGTAGATCAATAATGGTCGCTGTTTCGACCACATGCCCGCCGCTGCGCTGTATAAGATTGGCCGCCGCCAACATGGTGCCGCCCGTGGCAATCAGGTCATCCATCAGCAAGATACGGTCACCTTTTTGAAACGCATCCGAATGAAGCTCGACTTCCGAATGACCGTACTCTAGCGTGTAGGTTTCGCTGATGGTCTTGAACGGCAGCTTGCCTTTTTTGCGAACCGGGACAAAGCTGCAGCCCAACTCATAGGCCAGCGGGGCCCCGATAATAAAGCCCCGCGCATCAATCGACGCGATGGCATCCAGGTTCATTTCCTGGTAGCGGTGTACAAAGCTGTCAATCAGCTTGCGAAATGCCGCGCTGTTTTGCAGCAGCGGGGTAATGTCACGAAAATTGACCCCCTGCTCAGGCCAGTCAGGCACTGTGCGTATCACGGACTTGATGTAATCGCCGTAGATGCTCATCGCGTCTCTCATTGGATTAATAAAACCACGTTAGTCTAGAAACAGAAATTTCACCGCAAACAGCAGCGCCAGAATGATCACTGCTGGATTGAGGTCTTTGAAACGGCCCGACAGGGTTTTGATCGCTGCATAGCTGATAAACCCGAGAGCAATCCCCTCGGCAATCGAAAAGGTCAGCGGCATTGCCAGGGCGGCAATCAATACCGGCGCGGCGTCAGTAGGGTCTTCCCAGTTGGCATGTGCCAGGCTACCCGCCATCAGCACGGCCACGTAGAGCAGCGCTCCCGCGGTGGCGAAAGCAGGAATGGAGCCAGCCAACGGAGCAAAGAACAGGCTGACCAGAAAGAGCACGGCCACCACGACCGCTGTCAAACCCGTTCGTCCACCCGATGCAATACCCGCCGTCGACTCAATATAGCTGGTCGTGGTCGAAGTACCCAGGGCAGCACCGGCCATCGATGCCGTACTGTCGGCCATCATGGCGCGACCGAGTCGAGGCAGCTTGCCGTCTTTGTCCAGTAGATTGCCACGATGCGCAACCCCCACCAGCGTGCCGGACGTATCGAACAGGTCGACGAACAGGAAAGCAAAGATAACGCTGAGCATGGCGACATCCAACGCCCCCATCAGGTCCATTGCCATGAAGGTCGGTGCAATAGAGGGTGGCATGGACATGAGACCGCCGTATTCATTGTGACCAAGCAGCGTCGACGCAATGGTAATGCCAAGAATACCGATCATGACGGCACCGGTGATCCTTAGATAGGACATCGCGGTTATCACGAAAAAGCCCAGGAGCGCATACAGGGCAGCAGGCTCGGAAAGATCTCCCAGCGCAACAAAGGTAGCGTCATTGGCGACCACGATACCGGCATTTTTAAGCGCGATCATGGCCAGGAACAAGCCAATACCCGCGGCAATGCCCAGTCGCAGTGAAAGCGGAATAGAGTTGATAATCCATTCACGGATCTTGAAAACACTCAGCAGGAAAAAACATAACCCAGAGAAGAAGACAGCGCCTAACGCTGCTTCCCAGGTATACCCCATCCCGAGCACGACACCGTAAGTGAAGAAGGCGTTGAGCCCCATACCCGGCGCCTGAGCGATGGGATAGTTCGCCCACAACCCCATGACCAGACAGCCGATAGCGGCGGCAACGCAGGTGGCAACAAACACCGCACCATAGTCCATCCCGGCCTCAGAAAGGATGCTGGGATTGACGAAAATGATGTAGGCCATCGTCAGGAAGGTGGTTATCCCGGCAATGACTTCTGTTTTAACGTTGGTTTTGTGCTCAGTGAGCCCGAACTGCTTATCCAGAAAATTCATAGGTTTTTTTATCCTTCGCGTGAACGCTGAATGCACCCTGGCAGCGCGAAAAGCCGCACATATTACCGAAAGGTAACGCCTGATGCGAATACCTTGTGCAGTTGTCGAACGCGGGCCGGTGCCCGCCTGTTACTTCCCTTCGCTTAACATAATCAAACTTCACATAAGCAAACTTCAGGCCACTTTCTAACCAATCGGTCAGAAACGCACCCCCTGGGCAATACCGACCATCAGCGCATTTGGCTGGCCAGAACGCGCTCAACCGTTTCAACAATCACCTGGGTCTGGGGATCGATTTCAATGTTGACCTGGTCACCTGGCATCCGCTCACCCAGGATTGTGCGGTCCAGCGTCTCAGGGATCAGATTAACGCTGAACTCGACGCCTTCGCCCTCGGACGAAGGTCGCACATCGCCAATCGTCAGACTGATACCATCGACGCCAATATAGCCTTTCTCAAACACAAACCGCCCCACTGAAGCCGGTAACGCAAACCACAGCCGACGGTTGTTGGGCGCTTCATCAATGGCGGTCACCTCCGCCATGCAAATCACATGGCCCGACATCGAATGCCCGCCAATTTCATCGCCAAAGCGTGCCGCTCGCTCGATATTGACGCACTGCCCGACCTCGACTGCACCAAGATTGGTCAGCCGCAGCGTTTCGCGCATCAAGTCGAAGCTCACCCGGTCACCTGAAATGTCCGTGACCGTCAAACAGACACCGTTGTGCGCCACCGAAGCGCCGGTTGCCAATCCCTCGCGCAATGCATCGGGCATTTGCACAACATGCGTACGAAACTTATCAAGCTCATGCACTTCTACGACTTCTACCTTGCCTTGCACGATGCCAGTGAACATAGCGCCCTCGCTTTAAGTGATCCGTGCGCAAGCTTACTACTGCACAAACCTGTTTGTGCACCCCAGAGGCATGCGCGACCAATCAACGTAACCCAGTATTCATGCCTGCAGAAAACCCAGGCCTCCAGAAAAGAGAAATTAACACTTTTAAAGAAGCAAAAATCAGTTAAAAAAATTATTAAATTGAACAGCGATATAAGATGTTATTCTTTTGGTTTGACATCGCCTGGCTAGCTCTCTAGACTTCCGCCGCAAATGTAAAGACGCCGATTTGTACCCAGATTGCGGGCGTCCGCCGAGTGAATGCTTGGTGAAGTGCAGCTAAAAGGGTGTGTCCAGCGTTGATGGCCACCCGAAAGGGTGGCCTTTTTTTATTCCCTCCCCTACGCTTGCGCGCTCACCTTCGTCTTCGGCCTATAGAAAAGGCAGACGCCATGATCGAACTGAATAATGTCAGCAAAACCTACGGCTCCGGCCACGACGCCGTTCACGCCCTCAAGGGCGTGAACCTGGCGATCCCCAAAGGCGCCATTCACGGTGTTATCGGCCTGTCCGGCGCGGGCAAGTCGACGCTCATTCGCTGCGTCAACCTGCTTGAGCGGCCCACCCAGGGCACGGTGACCGTCGATGGGCAAGAGATCACCCGATTGAGCAACACGGCGCTGAACCAGGCACGCCACCGCATCGGCATGATCTTCCAGCACTTCAACCTGCTCACCACGCGCAATGTCTTCGACAACGTAGCGCTGCCACTGGAGTTGATGGGTCAGCCCAGGCGAGATATTCGTGAGCGCGTAAGCCCACTGCTTGAAATGGTTGGTCTGTCCGACAAGGCGGATCAATTTCCGGCGCAGCTATCCGGCGGGCAGAAACAGCGCGTTGCGATTGCCCGGGCGCTGGCCAGCAACCCTCGCGTCCTGCTCTGCGATGAGGCCACTTCCGCACTGGACCCGCAGACGACCAGCTCGATTCTGGAGCTGCTGCGCGATATCAACCATAAGCTCGGCATCACCATTTTATTGATTACCCATGAAATGGAAGTGGTTAAATCGATCTGCCATCGTGTCGGCCTGATATCCAATGGCGAGCTGGTCGAGGACGCCGAAGTCGGCGATTTCTTCACCGCACCCCGCACACAGTTGGGGCGCGACTTTCTCAACGATTTTCTGCAGCTGTCGCCCCCCAAGGAGCTGCTTGAACGCCTCAGCGACAACCCCGATGCCAACGCGCACCCGGTCGTGCGGCTTACGTTTTCAGGAGATGCGGTATCCACGCCGCTTATTTCCCGCCTGGCAAGGGATTGCGGCGTCGATGTGAGCATCCTGCAGGCCAAGGTGGAATCGATTCAGGAAAGAACGCTTGGCTTGATGATTGCCGAACTGCTGGGAACGTCTGAGCAGACGCAAGCCGCTATGGACTACTTGGCAGACCATCAATTACAGGTAGAGGTATTAGGCTATGTCCAGCGCAATGATTGAGCTTATTATTCAGGCAACGCTCGATACCCTCTACATGGTCGGCATATCGGGATTGATCTCGACATTACTCGGGCTACCGCTGGGCGTGATGCTCTATGTAACGCGACCCAGGCAGATTCTGGCCAAGCCATTACTGAACCATGCCCTGGGCATTGTGACCAACGTTGGCCGCTCCATTCCGTTTATTATCTTGATGGTGGCGATCATTCCCTTCACGCGGATGCTGGTGGGCACTTCCATCGGCATCAATGCGGCTTCAGTGCCGTTGACCATTGCCGCGATTCCCTTCGTTGCCCGGCTGATCGAAGGCGCCCTCAATGAGCTCTCACCGGGCTTGATCGAGGCTGCCCAGGCCATGGGCGCAACCCCCTGGCAGATCATCACCAAGGTGCTTATCCCCGAAGCGCGGGGCGGTATTATCACCGGCCTTACCATCACGCTGGTCACTCTGGTCAGCTACTCCGCCATGGCGGGCGCTGTTGGCGGCGGCGGTCTGGGTGACCTGGGTATCCGCTATGGCTATAACCGCTTCAACCCGACCATCATGCTGATTACCGTAGTGGTACTCGTTGTCATGGTACAGGGCTTCCAGAGCCTGGGGGATTACCTGGTGCGCAAAACCGACCGCAAATGACCGCATTGCTTTTCAGTGGACATATAACGAAAAAGCATTAAAATTACCCTTATTATCACCATTCATCAAAGCTGACACTCGACAGGAGTTGCCATGAAGACATTAGCCCTCGGCACCATTACCGCACTCGCACTGGCCGTTAGCGCCAGTGCTCAAGCCGCCAGCATCAAGATGGGCACCGTTGCCGGCCCTGAAACAGAAGTCATGGAAGTCGCTGCCCGAATTGCCAAGGAAGAGTACAACCTTGACGTCGAAATTATCGAATTCACAGACTACGTAACGCCCAATGCGGCACTGGCAGATGGCAGCCTGGACGCCAACGCTTATCAACACGAGCCCTACATGCAGTCCATGGTGAATGATCGTGGCTATGATTTCGCCATTGCAGGCTACACCTTCGTCTACCCCATCGGCGCATACTCAGAGAAATACGACAGCGTTGACGAACTGCCCGAAGGTGCCCAGATTGCGCTGCCCAATGACCCGTCCAACGAAGGTCGCGCGCTGATCCTGATGCATAATGAAGGCCTCATTACGCTGAATGATCCCGAAAACCTCGAAGCGACGCCCATCGATATCGCCGAGAACCCCAACGACTTCCGTTTCCGCGAAATCGAAGCCGCGCAGCTACCGCGGGTTTTGCCGGATGTCGACATGGCCTTCATCAACAACACCTTTGCCCAGCCTGCCGGTCTAAGCCTTGACGACGCGCTGATCAAGGAAGGTCCGGAATCGCCCTACGTCAACCTGATTGCCGTTCGCGGGGGTGATGAAGACCGCGAAGAGATCCAGCAGCTGGTTGACGCCTACCAGAGCGAAGAAGTGATCGAGAAAGCCGAAGAGCTTTTCGATGGTGCCGCCGTACCCGGCTGGAAATAACCCCGCCCCAGCTAGACAAGAGACCAACGACACCGGGCCGACAACTGTCGGCCCGGTGTCGTTATGAATATGCATAACCAGGGAGCCACCATGTCACGTGATACCGTCAACTATGACCTCCTCGATCGCCAGCTCGCCGCCCTGCTGGATACCCGCGAATGGCTAACCAATAGCGCGCAGACCTGCGCCTTCATCATGCAGTCGCTACCCCACTTGAATTGGGTCGGCTTTTATTTGCAACGCTCACCCGAAATGCTTGCGCTGGGCCCTTTTCAGGGCAAGCCCGCCTGCCATCCCATTCCTTTCAGCAAGGGGGTCTGCGGTGCTGCAGCGCGAACGCGTGCCACCCAGCGCGTTGACGATGTTCACAGCGTTGCCGACCATATCGCTTGCGATATCGAGTCCCGGGCGGAACTGGTCGTGCCGATTGTCAACGATGATCAGCTATGGGGTGTGCTGGATATCGACAGCCCGCTGGAAGCACGCTTCAGTCATGCAGACCAAACCGGTATTGAAGCGTTGCTGACTACCTTTAAACGCCAAACCGACCTGCCTGTCTGGGATCACTGACGAACTAACGTCACTGACAACGCGATACGCCCTCCCGCAAACCCCATCACGCAAGAACAAAAACGCCCCGCCATGAGGAAAATGACGGGGCGCAATCGGAAATCTGGTAGGACCAGGCGGATTTGAACCGCCGACCTCCACGATGTCAACGTGGCGCTCTAACCAACTGAGCTATGGTCCTGAAATGTGCCATTGCTACTTGGCCGTTTGACGGCAATCAAGATGGTAGGACCAGGCGGATTTGAACCGCCGACCTCCACGATGTCAACGTGGCGCTCTAACCAACTGAGCTATGGTCCTGCCGAGCAACGGATGCGTATTTTACGTTTCCGCCACTGAATTGCAAGCTATTTATCGATCTAGCAAGGTATCGCCAGTCGATAACGGCCACGTCGCCTGCGGGAACTTATCGCACTCCCCGAATCGACCGAATGCTACACTGGAAAAGCGCCACTCGACGAACGCACGACAACATGGGAGACCGGCCATGCCAGGCCTATTGCTGGGAAGCATCGCGATCGTCCTGTTACTGGCAACACTGATTGCCCGCATCAGACTGCGCTGGTGGTGGATTCGTAGCTTTGAATTTCCACGCCTACAGATTGCGACCCTGGCCACAGCCTGCTTTATAGCGGCGCTGTTCATGCCAGCCTCACCTAGATGGCAAATGATTACGCTCGTCATTTGCCTGGCCGTCATTATCATCCAGGCGTGCTATATCCTTCCCTGGACGCGCCTATGGCCCAAACAGGTCCGCTCGACCAAGGTTTGCAATGAAGCCCGCGACATTACGCTACTCGTCGCCAATGTCCTGACCACTAACCGCTGGTCTTCTGGCCTTATCGATCAGATCCACGCGCACAAGCCCGACATCATTCTCACGCTGGAATCTGATCAATGGTGGCAGGACCAGCTCGACCCGGCGCTGAACGCACAGTGGCCGTATAGCGTCAAGATCCCTCTGGATAACCTCTACGGCATGCATCTTTATTCACGCCTGCCGCTTGAGGACACATCCATCAAGTGGCTTATCCAGGACGACATCCCCTCTATCCATACCCATGTCAGGCTACCGAGTGGCGAGGCGATTCGACTGTTTGCGGTGCATCCCCGCCCTCCCGCGCCGGGTGAAAGCGAGAAGTCGCTCTGGCGGGATGCCGAGCTGTTATGGGTGGGCAAGCAGATCCAGCAGACACCGCAGCCAACGCTGGTTGCAGGCGACCTTAACGATGTCGCCTGGTCGCGCACCACTCGGCGCTTCTGCCGCGTTGCCGGCATGCTGGATCCTCGTCGAGGGCGGGGGATGTACAGCACCTTTCACGCTCAATACCCGATTCTGCGCTGGCCCCTCGACCATATTTTTGTCAGCGAGCACTTCACGCTCGGCCGCATGCATCGCCTGAAGGGCTTTGGCTCGGATCACTTCCCGATGCTTGCCACGCTTAGCTACCGGCCCGCCCGCCAGGACGAGCACGAGACACCCGAGGCAAGCACTGAGGAGGAAAGCGAGGCAAGTCAGACCATTCGCCAGGGGCAGCGCGAAGAGCAGCAGACTTAACCGTTGTCGTTATCCGGCACGCCACCTCGCGTGAGCGCCTCTGGGTCAAGCAGGCGTTCAAGGCTGTCACGCCCAAGGTCGGTGTGCTCCTCGGCGACATCAATGATCGGCCGCCCGGTTTGATACGCTTCCTTGGCGATGGCCGCTGCCGCATTGTAACCAATCACGCTGTTAAGTGCCGTGACCAGAATGGGATTGCGAGCGAGCGGTGCCTCAATGTTGTCCCGCCGCACCTTGAACGTCGCAATGGCACGGTCGGCTAACAGCCGCGTGGTATTGGTCATCAGCGTGATGCCCGTCAGCAAGTTATAGGCCACCAGGGGCAGCATGACGTTCAGCTGAAAATTCCCGCTCTGCCCGGCCACCGTTATCGCCGTATCCAGCCCAATCACCTGGGCGGCGGCCTGCGCAGCGGATTCCGGGATCACCGGGTTCACCTTACCGGGCATGATCGAACTACCCGGTTGAAGCGCCTCGAGCTCGATTTCACCCAGACCGGCAAGCGGCCCGGAGTTCATCCAGCGCAGGTCATTGGCGATCTTCATGACAATGCACGCCAAGCCCTTGAGATGCCCGGACAGCTCCACGGCCGCATCCTGGGAGGCAATGCTGGCAAAAAAGCTGTCATTGGGCGTAAACGTCAGCCCCGTTTGCTCGGTTAGCTGAGCGGCCACCTGGTCGGCAAACCCTTGCGGTGCGTTAATGCCTGTACCGACAGCTGTACCACCCTGCGCCAGACGACATAGCCGCATCAGGCAACTGTCCAGCCGCTCGATGGCCTGCCCCAGTTGGCTCGACCAGGCGCCCAGCTCCTGATCCATGCGCAGCGGCATGGCATCCATGAGGTGGGTGCGGCCGGTCTTGACCACATCCGAAAGCTCGTCAGCCCGTGAATCGATGGTACGGCGAAGATGTACCAGCGCCGGGCGAAGCGACTCATGCACCGCCAATGCAGCCGATACATGGATCGCTGTCGGAATCACATCGTTGCTCGACTGCCCCATATTGACGTGGTCATTGGGCAGGACCTCAACACCCCGACGGCTGGCCAGGGTGGCGATGACTTCATTGACGTTCATGTTGCTGGAAGTGCCCGAGCCGGTCTGAAACACATCCACGGGAAAGTGCTCGTCGTGATCGCCATTGATCACTTCCTGGGCAGCCTGCCTGATCGCCTCGGCGCGATCCGGATCCAGCTCACCCAGCGTGAGATTGGTCTGGGCGGCGGCAAGCTTGATGCGTGCAATGGCATGAATAAAGGCGACCGGCATCGGGCTGTGCGAGACCGGAAAATTATTCACTGCGCGTTGCGTCTGGGCACCATACAATGCCTCGGCAGGAACATCCAGCTCCCCCATACTGTCGCGTTCAATGCGCGTTTTCATGGTAATCCTCCTTGTCGATATCGGCAGCTAAACGTCGGTACGGTAATTTACCAACATGCCATCGTGAAACGGATTTAATTCTAGACTAGTGGCCGCAGTATAAAACTCAAGCGACCTGCCATCAGCCTTATTGCACGATCATGTTGCACCGCACGCATGTTGCACTGCACAAAAGTGCCTGCTATGCTGCAACGCATAACACAAGGGAAAAGCACCACAGGACGATGTGTCGTCCAGCGATGCTACCCCTTTCATTTAGATGCGTTAGCACCGCTAATCAGGAGATTTGATCATGAGCACTTTCAACACCAACGAGTGGACACAGCAGTTCGACAATTTCTTCATGGCTCCAGCACGCGCTTATGCCGCGCTGAGTGTCGACATGACAGAAAAGCTTTTCAATGCGCAGCTTGATGCGCAGAAAGCCTACGTCGATACCAGCCTTGCCCAGGCACGCAAGCTGATGAGCGTCAAAGACGCCGAAGAACTTCGCAGCTACATGGAAAATCAGCAGAAAGTGGCTAAAGAAGTGGCAGAACGCCTCAAAAGCGATGCGGATAACGTTGTTTCTCTACAGCAGGACTTCGTTCAGAAAAGCCAGAAGATTACCGAAGACAACATCAAGCAGGCGCAAACGGCTGCCAGCAAGATGGGTAAAACGGCCTGATTGGCATAACAGGTCGCTTGCATGATTGAGTGTCATGCGCATAAAGGTAGACGATAATTGACGAGCCGCCAGCCACCGCTGGTGGCTTTTTTATTGCCCTGGCCTTATTACCCGACCAGCATTACCAGCCCAGTGCGGATTTCACAAACGGGATGGTCAACTTACGCTGGGCGGAAAGCGAGGCTTGATCCAGCGTTTCCAGCGCTCGGCAAAGCGCGCCAAGTTCACGCGGCCCGCGATGCAGAATATAGCGGCCTACGTCGTCGGGCAATTGCATCCCACGGGCATGGGCCCTTAACTTTAGCGCCGCCAGACGGTCATCGTCATTGAGCGGATGCAGGTGGAACACCGTCCCCCAGGTCAGCCGCGAAGCCAGGTCGGGTAAAACCACCTGCAATTGGCGAGGCGGCGCATTGGCGGCAATCACGAGATGCTTGCCGGCATCGCGCAGGCGATTGAAAGCATGAAAAAGCGCTTCCTCCCAGCGCTTCCGGCCTATCACCTGCTCCAGATCATCGATACAGACCAAGTCGAGCCGCTCGATATCTTCCAGCATCAAGGGTGGAAAATGACCTAGCTCGGCCAACGGCAGGTAAAGGGCCCGCTTGTCTCGATCGGAAGCGGCATGACAGGCAGCCTGCAATAAATGGCTACGCCCTGAACCCGGCAGGCCCCATAGATAAATGAAATCCTCGCCGGTTTGCGCCCACTGCTGCTTTAGGCGGTCAAGCAATGCCGCATTGACCTCCCCAGCGTAATAGTTATGAAACGTAGCGTCGTCGCGCAAACCCACCCCGAGGGGGAGCTGCGCCGGCACCTGGCTCATGAAGACTCCCTATCATCGCCGATCGCGGGCATCTCGTGGGCGTTGTGATCGTCATCGGCGTTATACAGATCACTGTTGATGTAACGGTCCCTGGCCTCACGCAGCAGCACCATGATGACCGCCGCGGCGGGCAAGGCAAGCAACACCCCCGTCAGGCCGAACAAGTTCCCACCCGCCAGCACTGCAAAAATAACCGCGACCGGGTGAAGGCCTATCTTGTCGCCTAACAGCTTGGGTTGTAAAACCACGCTTTCCGCCACCTGGCCAATCGTAAACACGGCGACAACACCCAGAAGCCCCCACCAGGTACCAAACTGGAAAAGCGCGACAATCAGCGCCACGCACAGCCCCAGGATAAAGCCAAGAAACGGCACGATGCTCACCAGGCCGGAAACCACCCCGATCAACAAGCCAAAGTCCAGCCCGATCAGGGTCAACCCGCTTGCGTAGATAATGCCCAGGCAAAGCATGACCAGCAGCTGGCCACGCAGGAACGACGCCAGCACTTCATCACAGCGGCTCACCAGACGGCTAACATCATCCGCCCATTGGCGAGGGATCAGGTTGCCAATATTGGTGATAAGGCGATCCCAGTCCAGCAGCAGGTAAAACGTCACGACAGGGATCAGCGCCACGTAGGTGATCCAAGACACGAAGGCCATCCCGGAGCGGCCTATCTGCCCGAGTGCCTGGGCCAGATAACCACCGGCATCGCGCCAGTTCTCGACCAGCGTCTCGCGCACATTGACCAGTTCAGAACGTAGGTCGTAACCGGTCCATTCGAACACCTGCGGCGCCAGGGTATTTTCCCCCCAGGCAAAGATACCCGGCACGGCGTCACTTAACTGCTTCAACTGCTGAATCACGAGGGGGATGATGATCAGCAGGCTGACAACCAGCACCAGCAGCAGCACACAGAAAACGCTGCTGACGGCCACCGCACGATTCATCCCCCAACGCTGGAAGTGATTGGCCAGCGGGTCCGCCAGATAGGCCAGGATGATACCGGCAATAAACGGCATTAAAACGGCATCCAGCAGATACAAGATTCCAAACACCAGAATTAACAGCAGAATCCCCCACCATGAATTGCGCATATAACTCCTTTAGATGGCCACTGTCACGATAGCCTACTATGCCGGATATAAAGAAAAACCGCCTGCTTTTGTTAACGTCATACGCGAGCCGATGCGAGCCTTGCCACCGGGTGTTACAATCCCGTTCAATTATTGCCCGGCTCTGGCGGCGTTCGCCAGTCACTATCGCACCGTAATTTGCTCCATAGGACCTGTCATGACCGACACCTCTTCTTCGCACGCCTCATCGGGACCGTCACTCAGTTATAAAGACGCAGGCGTTGACATCGATGCTGGCAATGCGCTGGTCGATCGCATCAAGCACGTTGCCAAGCGCACGACGCGCCCGGAAGTCATGGGCGGGCTCGGCGGATTCGGCGCGCTTTGCGAGCTACCTCAAGGGTATCAACAGCCGGTACTGGTCTCCGGCACCGACGGCGTGGGCACCAAGCTGCGTCTCGCCATGACCCTCGGCAAACACGACACCATCGGCATTGACCTGGTGGCCATGTGCGTCAACGATCTTATCGTTGCCGGTGCCGAGCCCTTGTTGTTCCTCGACTACTATGCCACGGGTAAATTAAATGTCGATATCGCGGCGGACGTGGTCACCGGTATCGGTGTCGGCTGTGAACAGGCAGGCTGCGCGCTTGTCGGTGGCGAGACCGCCGAAATGCCCGGCATGTACGAAGGGGACGACTACGACCTGGCCGGATTCTGCGTTGGCGTGGTCGAGAAAAGCGAGATCCTCGATGGCAGCCGCGTAGCGGAAGGCGACGTTTTACTCGGCCTGGCCTCCTCCGGGCCTCACTCAAACGGCTACTCGCTGATTCGCAAGATTATCGAGCACAGCAATGCGCCACTGGATACCGAGGTCGACGGTGTTGCGCTGGGCGATGCCCTGATGGCGCCGACGCGCATTTATGTCAAGGCGCTGCTTTCCCTGCTACGGGAGACCGACCTATCGGTTCATGCGCTTTCCCACATCACCGGTGGCGGGCTGCTCGAGAACATTCCCCGCGTGCTCCCCGACTCTCTCGCAGCACGCATCGATACCCAGGCGTGGACGCGACCAGCGGTATTCGACTGGCTGCAAACCCAGGGAAATGTCACCGACACCGAAATGTACCGGGTTCTTAACTGCGGTATCGGTATGGTCGTCGTCGTCCCTGAAGCCGAGGCCAGCCAGGCAATGCGCCACCTCGAAGCCCAAGGCGAAACCGTCTATCGACTGGGACAGATTGAACCACGCCAGCAGGATGCCGTGGTGTTGGAGAATTTACCGGCATGAGCAGCACCGACTACAACAGCGACACCTTGACGGACATGACCCCCGAGCCCACTACGCCGCCTCGCGTGGTCGTGTTGATTTCCGGCAGTGGCAGCAACCTGCAAGCGCTTATCGAGGCACAGTCACACGACCGCCTGGGTGGCGAGGTTGTGGCCGTTATATCCAACGAGGCCGATGCCTATGGCCTCAAGCGCGCCCGTGACGCCGGTATTGATGCCGTTGCACTGCCGCACCGGGAATACGACAGTCGTGAGGCTTACGACGGGGCACTGATCAAGGTGATTGAACGCCATGAGCCCGACCTCATCGTACTGGCGGGCTTCATGCGTATTTTGACTCCCCGCTTTGTGCAGCGCTTCCTGGGCCGGATGCTGAACATCCACCCCTCGCTGTTACCGGCTTACCAGGGTCTCAACACCCACGCCCGCGCCCTCGCGGACGAGGCCAAGCAGCATGGCTGCAGCGTTCATTTCGTTACCGAGGAACTGGATGGCGGGCCGGTGGTATTACAGGCCGAACTCAACGTCACCTCTGACGATGACGTTGAATCGCTGAAGCAGAAAGTCCAGGCCCGTGAACACCTGATCCTGCCCATCGCCGTACAATGGTTTTTACAGGGGCGCCTTCAATACAGCGGTGACGGCGCCACCATGGACGGCCACCTCTTGCCCCTCCATGGCATGCGACTGTCCCACGCCGACGCCGCCGAAGAGCTCGACGAGTCCGAGTCCGTCTAGGCAGGTCCTACGCCAACGTACAAAAAAGCCGAGCGGCCAACACCGCTCGGCTTTTTTGCTTGGCAGACAGGCATCATTCAGGTACGCGGTAACGTCACGCCGCGCTGGCCCATGTACTTGCCGCCACGATCCTTGTAGGAGGTCTCGCACACTTCGTCGGATTCCAGGAACAGCATCTGCGCGACACCCTCGTGCGCATAGATTTTGGCCGGCAGATTGGTCGTGTTCGAGAACTCCAGGGTGACGTGCCCTTCCCACTCCGGTTCCAGGGGAGTGACATTGACGATGATCCCACAACGGGCATAGGTGGATTTACCCAGGCATATCGTCAACACATTGCGCGGAATACGGAAATACTCCACCGTCCGCGCCAGCGCAAAGGAGTTGGGCGGAATAATGCAGACATCGCCTTTGACGTCGACAAAGCTTTTATCATCAAACGCTTTGGGGTCCACGATCGCCGAATGAATATTGGTAAAGACCTTGAATTCATCGGAGCAACGGACATCATAGCCATAGCTGGATGTGCCGTAGGAAATAACGCGCTGGTCGTTAATGTAACGGACCTGGCCCGCTTCAAAAGGCTCAATCATGGCATCACTTTCTGCCATGCGCCGGATCCATTTATCGGACTTGATGCTCATTGGTTACATCGTCACTCGCTGAAGGAAATAGTGGGACTTTCTTTATTCTGGTCATCAACACTTTGCGCCACCCGCGTGGCAATCGCGGCAAACGTCTGGCTGACCGACCCCTCCGGCTCCGAAACGACGCTTGGCCGACCTGAGTCGGTCAGCTCACGAATGGACAGGGTCAATGGCAAACGACCCAATACCTCGGTTTCATATTCCTCGGCAATACGGTCGCCGCCGCCAGCACCGAATATCGGGGCTTCATGGCCGCACTTTTCACAGTGGTAAAGGCTCATGTTTTCCACCACACCCAGTACAGGCACATTCACCTTGCGGAACATCTCGATGCCTTTCCGCGCATCCAGCAGGGCGATATCTTGCGGCGTGGTCACGATCACAGCCCCGGAAACGGCAACTTTCTGGGCCAGGGTCAACTGGATGTCGCCAGTGCCGGGTGGCATGTCGATAAGCAGAAAATCCAGGTTATCCCACTGGGTTTGATTGAGCATCTGCTGGAAAGCGCCCACCACCATGGGCCCACGCCAGACCATGGCTTCACGGGTATTGACCATGAACGCCATCGACATGGCTTGCAGCCCATGGGCCTCCAGCGGCAGGAATTTATCGTCACCCGACGCCTGCGGCCGCACTCCCTCGGCGACTCCCAGCATTTGCGCCTGACTGGGGCCATAGATATCCGCATCCAGAACGCCCACACGATAGCCTTGGGCGGATAACGCCAGCGCCAGGTTCACGGTAACCGTAGACTTGCCGACGCCCCCCTTACCCGAGGCCACAGCGATGATATGTTTTACGCCTTCCATTTAGACAGACTCCTCGTCTGGCGTTGAATCAATAAGTGCAAGAATCATACTCCTCGCGGGCCAAATCATAAACCGGCACCAAAAAGAACGGGTGCTGACGTATCAGCACCCGCTCATCCAGGCTACAACGCTTGTAAAAAGTGCCTAGCTGGCTTCGTCTTCCTGGTTGTCGCTTTCGCTGTCAGACGATGGCTCGTCACCGCTCTGGCTGGCATCGTCATCGCCGCTCCCTTGATTGGCGCTTTCACCGGCATCATTGGCCGCATTACCAGTACGCGAATCCAGCGTGGAGAGCTCATCACGCCATTCATTCAACTGGGTTTCCAAGCGCTCCAGTTGCTCTTCACGGGTAGACACCTGATCGTCAATCTTGGCCAGTTCCTCGCGGCCCATTTCGATGGCGACCATGATATCTTCCATCTCGCTGCGCACATCGTTCAGGCTACTCTCTTCCTCTTCGCGCAGCGCTTTCAGCGAATCGACCTCTTCTTGCAACGCATCGCGCTCGCTGGCAACGCTGTCACGGGCCTGCTGAACCTCATCGCGCTCCGCTTCAGCGTTGGCGATGTCGTCTTGAAGGCTGGACAAGCGCTCATTCGCCTGCTCAATCTGGCTGTTGACGTCATCCAGCGTTTCTCTGGCGGCGTCACGCTCTTCAACCGCCTGCTGACGTTCGTTGGCCGCTTCCTGCCGGGCTTCTTCTGCCTCTTGGCGCGCATCTTCAGCATTCTGACGGGCTTCTTCGGCTTCCTGGCGCGCCTGATCAGCTTCCTCGCTGGCCTGCTGAACCTGATCACGCTCTGCGCGCAGGGTTTCCAGCTCGCTTTCCGCGTCGCTTACCTGCTGGTTCAGTTCGTCAACGCTGGTTTGCAGCGAGTCGCGCTCTTCTTGCAGTGACTCAAGCTCAGAACGCGTATCGCTCACTTGCTGCTGGAGGTTTTCCAGGGCCTGCTGCTCTTCGGACTGCTGGTTTTCAAGCGTACTCATTTCCTCCTGCAGTGCCGACAGATCCGCTTCGGCATCGTCAACTTCGTTGAGTTGCTGGGTCAGCGATGTGTTTTCTTCCTCAACGTTTGCCACCTGCTCTTCCAGCGCCGCGACACGGTCCCGGCTGGTGCCGACGTTTGACTGAGCCATTATCGCCCAGATCACGGCAATCGCGGCGATACCCGCGATCCCCTTCACGCGATTATCACGAAACAGTGTCTTCATATCCGGCTTGCTATCGGTCGGCTTTTGATCGGTTTGCTGCTCGTCTGACATGTCGCCTCTCCCTTTGGTATTCGCTGCGCGTTACGCGTACCGGTGTTGGCTGCGCATTGGGCAGCAGACAGTGATAACTATCAGCCTGCTAGCTACCAGCATACACAGCTTAGAGTATCTAGCCACTCTGAGGGCAAGACGCTAGCGTTGATAGTTTAACGCTAGTCGCCAGAACCGGCGGGTGGCGTTGGATGCTTACCTTGGCGAAACCCCTTGGCATCGGTCTGATCCACGTCGAACCATGCCAGCTGTGCGTTCAATGACACCACATGACCGACAATCAACAAGGTCGGAGGCTTTATGTAACCGGTATAGAAAGTATCAGGCAGGGCGCGCAAGCTGCCAATATGCGTTTGTTGCTGCTGTGTCGTGCCCTGCTCAATCAGCGCCAGCGGCGTATCGTCGGCCATGCCGTGAGTGATCAGCGCTTTGCAGATCACCTCGACACTCCCCAACCCCATATAAAACACCAGCGTCTGACCCGGGCGCGCCAATGTCTGCCAGTCCAGATCACACTCACCGTTTTTGAGATGGCCGGTGACAAAACGCACCGATTGCGCATGGTCGCGGTGGGTCAGCGGAATACCCGCATAGGCTGCACAGCCCGACGCTGCCGTAATCCCCGGAATCACCTCCACGGGGACACCCGCCTCTATCAGGGTTTCAAGCTCTTCCCCTCCACGGCCAAAAATAAACGGGTCGCCCCCCTTGAGCCGAACCACGCGGTTGCCTGCTCTGGCCCAGTCCACCAGGGCCTGGTTGATACCCTCCTGGGGAACACTGTGCGACGAACGTGCCTTGCCAACATAAAACTGCTGAACCCTTGACGGCAGCAGCGCCAGGATCTCGTCGCTTACCAGGCGGTCGTGCAACACCACATCCGCATGCTGCAAGCGCTTGAACGCCTTGAGCGTCAGTAACTCAGGATCCCCTGGCCCAGCCCCTACCAGGCTGACGCGCCCCTGCATGCATGCGTCATCTTGTATAGACGTGCTGTGCGACAAAACACACCTCATCGGAATAAAAAGACTATTTAATATGCACAAACGTAATGCTTTTCGCTCGTATATGCCATTAGCAACGTTAAACCAACGTATTATATATCTTTTTAGTCTCATTGCTTTTCTAGATATAGCAAAAAAATATGTAAATGTATCAAATTGTAGGAAATAGCTTACATTCCAATTACGTTTTTAAGGCTATCCTAGCCGATTGTTTTTTGATGGCACCGCTTTCCAATGGTACAGCTTCGGAGATTCACGCATGTCCGTGAATGATATCCCCTTATCGCTCAACGCCGAGCAACTTATCAGTCAGATTCCTGGCGTCGTCTTTCAGTTCTTCCGGCACCACAATGGCCATATGTCCATTCCGTTCATGGAAGGCGCCGGGGTGACGTCAGCACCGATTGATCGCGACCAACTGGCAGAGGATGCCCATACGGCGCTCGAGCAGTTGACCGGCGCGGATTATCCGAAACTGATGTCAGCCATTGAACGCTCGGCCCAGGGCATGCTGCCGCTGGCCACTCGGTTCCGCCTTGCGCCACCCGGGCATAAAGCAAAGTGGATAGGCGTCAGCGCCACCCCCGAACCCATGCCGAATGGCGTTCGCTGGCATGGCATCATGATGGATATCAGCGACCAGGTCAGCGAAGAACAGCGGCTTCGCAAGCTGTGCGATACCGACCCCCTTACCAGCCTGCCTAACCGGCGCAAGCTAATGGTCCAGTTGACCCACCTGGCATCGCTGAGCTCGCGACACGGCACTCCGCTATCCATCATGATGCTCGACATCGACCACTTTAAACATATCAACGACCGGTGGGGGCATCTCCAGGGCGATGACGTCCTGAAACGGCTGGCCACCCTGGCGCAATCGCTGCTGCGCAGTGAGGACATGATTGCCCGGCTGGGGGGTGAAGAATTCATGGCCCTCTTGCCACTTACCCCGGTCAAGCAATGCCATCAGTTGGCAGACCGGTTACGCCATCAAATTGCTGAACATGATTTCGGCATCGGCGTCGGCAAGGTCACGCTGAGCATCGGAGTTGCCGAATATCGTTGTGGCGAACCCATCGCGAGCCTGATCGAGCGCGCGGATCAGGCGCTTTACAGTGCCAAAGATGTTGGTCGTGACTGCGTCTGCCTTCTATCCTGATAGTGCAAGACATTCATCATCCTTATTAAGGAGGTAGTCAAATGACCTCACTGGCCCAACAACAGTGTGAACCCTGCAGCGGCGACGCACGGCCCATGACGCGTAGCGAGTGCGAAAGCCAGCTAAAGACCCTACCCGAGTGGCGAATTGTCGATCACGATGGCATTATGAAGCTGTCACGCAGCTTTACGTTTCGTGATTTTGCCAATGCGCTGGCGTTCACACAGCGCGTGGGCGAACTGGCCGAACAGGCGGGCCACCACCCCGTGATCACCACCGAGTACGGGAAAACCACGGTCACCTGGTGGAGCCACGCGATTGATGGTCTGCACCAAAATGATTTCATTCTTGCCGCTAGAACCGACGAGGTAGCCGAATAAATGTTTGAGCATATTGAGCGAGTCCCCGGAGACGCCATTCTTGGGCTAATCGAAGCTTTCAAAAAAGACACCAATCCTCAGAAAGTCGACTTAGGCGTTGGCGTTTACCGCGATGCGCACGGCAATACGCCGGTAATGCGTGCGGTCAAAGAGGCCGAAGCTCGCTTGCTCAGCAATGAAACCACCAAAACCTATATTGGTTCCCACGGCGCTCCCGCCTACGGGGGCGTTGTGCTGCCAATGGTACTGGGTGCCAGTTCACCCGTACTGGAAGCCAATCGTGCCAGTGCCACCCAGTCGCCTGGGGGTACGGGGGCACTGCGTCTAGCGGCCGATTTCATTGCCACCCAACTGCCCGACAGGGGCATTTGGGTCAGCGACCCGACCTGGCCCAATCACCATGGCATCTTTACCGCCGCAGGTATCGAGTTGCACAAGTACCCCTATGTCGACCCCGATAACCGCCTCGACTTTGACGGCATGCTGGGGGCGTTGAAGAAGATCCCCAAAGGCGATGTGGTCGTACTTCACGCCTGCTGCCACAACCCTACCGGGTTCGACCTTTCCAAGTCCCAGTGGCAGCAAGTGCTCGAGGTGGTTAAAGAGCGCCAGCTACTGCCGCTCATCGACTTTGCCTATCAAGGGTTCGGAGAAGGCCTGGATGAAGATGCCTACGGTGTTCGGCTGTTTGCCGAGCAGTTGGACGAGGTCATCATCACCAGCTCGTGCTCGAAAAACTTCGGCATTTACTGCGAGCGCACCGGCTGCTTGATCATGGTGGCTAAAGATGCCGAGCAGATGGAAAACATCCGCTCACAGGTCGCCATTGTCGCGCGGGAAAACTACTCCAACCCGCCCGCACACGGCGGTGCCATTGTCAGCGAGATTCTGCATGACGCTGAACTGTCCGCCATGTGGCGCGAGGAGTTGACCGAAATGCGCGACCGCATCAACACCCTGCGTCGTGATTTCGTCGAAGCCCTGAAACCCTACGGGCTGGATGAGAAGTATGCGTGTGTTGCCGAGCAGCGCGGCATGTTCTCCTACACCGGCCTGACGCCGGAACAGGTCGACAGACTGCGCGACGAGTTCGGTATCTATATGGTGCGCTCGGGTCGCGCCAACGTGGCCGGTTTCTCCCAGGAAAACCTGCCTTACCTGGCGAAGGCGATTGCCGCGGTTAACGACTAGACACGCAGGCAAAGTGCGTTTCCATGCCCAGGCTTGCCTGGGCATTTTTGTTTAGCCCCTCACCGATACCCCATTAACCAGAGGCAGTCATGGCGACGCAACATCACTACCCGTGGTACAAGAAAGAAGACACCGACGCATTCTTCGCTTTGTTCCAGAACAACATTGCGAACTTTGTCATCATTGCCATCACCATGCTTGGCATGGGTTTTCCTGCCTCCATCGTCTATGGACAAGTGCTGCCCGGCGCGGCGGTTGCCGTGATGGTCGGCAATTTCTATTACGCCTGGAGCGCCTCACGGCTAGCCCGCAAAGAGCAGCGCACGGATGTGACCGCCTTGTCCTACGGCATTTCCACGCCGGTCATGTTCGTCTTCCTGTTCGGCGTCTTGCTGCCCGCCAAGGAGCTGACAGGAGATGTCACCCTCGCCTGGCAAGTGGCAGTAGCCGCCTGCTTTATCAGCGGCGCCATTGAAGCCGCCATCAGCCTGATCGGCCGCTGGGTGCAATATCATCTTCCGCGAGCTGCCATGCTCGGCGCCGTTGCCGGGGTGGCGCTGACCTTTATTGCTGGCGAAATGTTGTTCAAAACGCTGGAAATGCCGGTGATTGGCTTGCTGGTGCTGGCCATCATTATTGTCGGCTTGCTTGCCCGGGTCAGCATGCCACTGAAAATCCCCACCTCGCTATTCGCGATCATTTTGGGCACCGCAATGGCCTACTTGATTGGTGATGCAGGTGGAGATCGCTTCAGCGACGCCTTTACTCACCTGGGTTTTTACCCGCTGCTGCCCAATCTGGCCTGGTGGGAAGGCCTGGGGCTGCTGGCCACTGGCATGCTCGCCATTCTGACCGTGGTGTTGCCGATTACGCTGTATAACGCCATCGAAACCATGAACAACGTCGAGGCCATGGAAGCCGCCGGCGACAAGTACGACGTACGTGAATGCCAGGCGGTCGATGGGGTAGGCACCATGCTGGGAGCCCTGTTTGGCGGCGTCTTCCCCACCACGGTGTATATTGCCACCGTTGGGGCGAAGTGGATGGGGGCCGGGCGTGGCTATAGCCTGCTGAACGGGGCCGTTTACGCCATCGCCACCATGTTCGGGTTAATCGCCATGATTTCGGCGATCATCCCCGTCTCGGTGGTCGCTCCTATCCTGGTCTTTGTGGGCATTTCCATGATCGCCACGGCGTTTCAGTCCAACGACAGCCGTTACTACCCCGCGGTCGCGCTGGCCATGCTGCCCTACTTTGCCAACTACGTGATGACGCGCTTTAACCGCGGCGCTGAAGACATCGTCAGCGATATTTCCACCGCCATTGTGGCCACCGGTCAGGGCGCCATGTTCATGGCCATTTTCCTGGGCGCCATGACGGTCTCCGTGATCGATCATCAGTTTCGACGGGCAGCCATCTTCGCCCTGATCGCAGCGGCTTTCTCGTTTGTCGGCTTGATGCACGCGTCAGAGCTCGGCATCAACGCGGCACCCAGTTTCAGCATGGGCTATCTGGCGATGGCACTTTTGTTCGGCTACTTTGCGTTTCAGGAAAAGCCCACATCATCTAGCCCGTAACCCCCGCTTGCCGGTGAGGACGGGACAGAATACGTCTCAGCAGCAGCCAGGCGACTAACCCGGCAAGCACATTACCCAAGGCCGCTCCGGCGGCCAATCCCCACCATCCGGCCAATTGCTCACCGAGCCACAGACAGGGTAAGTAGCACACAAACAAGCGTGCGCCAGACAGTAGCATCGCACGTAATGGCCACCCCAGCGCATTGCCCGCGGATACCACCAGCATACAGACGCCAAGCGCCGCATAGCTTGGCAGCAGGAAGCGAATCAGCAGCACCAGTTCATGCTGCACATCCGGGTTGCCTGCCAGCGCCATGCCAAGCCAGGGCGCCCCCAGCGCCAGCAATATACCCAGGGTCAACTGCCAGACCACCGCCACACCCAGCGCCAGGCGCAGGAGACGATGGATCTGGTCCCAATCACCGGCCCCATAGCAACGCCCCAGCCAGGGCGGCAACGACATCGTCATGGCTAAAATCACCATTAACGACAGCGTTTCCAGGCGGCTTGCCAATCCCCAGGCAGCGACTTGGCTCTCACCCAGGCCAGCCACCACCGAAATCGCCAGCATGGCGGCCAGGGGCGGCATAAGCTGACTCACCATGGCCGGTGCCGCAATGCCCATGAAAGGCCGCCAAGACTGCCGACCTTCCTGCCATAGCCCTTCTCGCGAAGCCCAGCCGCGTTTCCACAAACGGCCCCCGGTTGCCAGCAACCCAAAGCCAAAGGCAATCGCCGTCGCCCAGGCGGCTCCCGGCAGCCCCCAGCCGGGCCACGGCCCTATGCCGAAGATCAGTACGGGATCCAGGGCCAGGTTGATCAGACTGGTGATCACCATCATTTTTCCCGGCAGCCGGGTATCGCCATGGGCACGAAAAACGCTGTAGACAAAATAGAGCAGTGCCCCTAGCCAGGCCGATAACAGCTGCGGCGGCCAATAGCTGCGCAAATACCCAAAGGTGTTGCTTTCGGCGCCTAACAAACTGAATATCGGCATCTGAAAGGCCCACAGCAGCATAGCCAGACAAGCAATCACGGCGCCACCCGCCATCAGCACCAGACTGCTCAACCGCTTGGCACGGGCCTTTTCACCAGCCCCCAGCGCACGGGATATCAACGCCGCGATGGCGATCCCCATCCCCACCTGAATCCCGATGATCAGAAACGACAGCGGGAAGGTGAACGACTGGGCAGCCAGCGGCACCGTGCCCAAGCGGGCGATAAAGGCGCTATCAACCAGTTGAAACCCAAGTAGCGACAATACCCCAATCGCCATCGGCCAGGTTTGCCGCCACAGGGTTTTGCCCAATCCTGCCGTTTGCTGAGTGCTAGCCGCCAACACCTATACTCCTGTTGAATAAACGCAAAAAACGCCACCACCCCCGAAGGCGTGGTGGCGCTTTTAGAAGCGCTGAATTACTGGCGAATACCTTCGAAGGTCACATAAAGCTCCAGCTCATGCATGGCTTCGGGGAAGTCGCGCATATCAATACCAAAATCGCCCAGCGTAATCATGGTGCTGCCTTCAAAGCCAGCACGGTAGCCACCCCAGGGGTCTTCGCCTTCGCCCATCAGGGTGACGGGCATTTCAATTTCCTGGGTTTGACCATGCAGGGTCAGATCGCCGGTCACCACACCTTCATCATCACCGGTCGACTCAAAACCTGTCGAGGTAAAGGTAGCCGTGGGATATTCTTCTGCGTTGAGGAAATCACTGCTCAAAATGTGACGATCGCGTTCGCCATGGTTGCTGTTCAGGCTGCTTACCTGGACTTCCATGTCGACAGATGATGCATCGAGATCATCGGCGTCGTAGCTGAACTCACCCGAGAAATCTTCAAAGCTACCCAGGATGTAGGAATAGCCCAGATGGCTGATCTTGAACTGTACAAAGGCGTGCTGCCCCTCAGTATCGATGGTGTAATCAGCTGCCTGAGCCTGGCCCAGCGTGACAAGCCCTGCGGCGGCAACGGCCGTGGTCAGTAAGGTTTTCTTCAACATGCTGCAACTCCTTTCTCGATGAAAAGCACCGTCTTGAAAGGTGCTCCTTGAAGCCATCCCGTCGGGAAAGCCTGATACGTCAACGCGATGTGGGTTTCAACATACGCCGTAATGTGTCGTAGCGATCATGAAAGTGGTGCTTGAAGGCTGCCAGCGAGTGCCCCACAGCCAGCAACATCAAGGCCCAGGCGCTGTACCAATGCAGGTCACCGGCAATCACCGACTGTTGTGGCAAACCATGCACCAGCGCAGGCACGACGAACCAGTCAAAGACATTAATACCACTTCCATCCGCAGTGGAGATCAAATACCCCGTGGTCATGACCACAAGCAGGGTGACATACAGCATTACGTGGCCCAGGTGCGCCATCAGAATGGCAAGTCGGCTTCCATGCCCCCGGGGCGTAGGCTGCGACCACCGCCAGGCGATGCGCGCCAGGGTCGCGGCGAAAAGCAGCATGCCAATCGAGCGATGTACCCAGGGGCCCAGATTGTACCAAGGGTCATAATACCCCAACCCGGTCATCCACCAGCCCAAGGCAAAGAGCCCGACAATCGTGATGGCACTTAGCCAGTGCAACATAATACTGATGATGCCCCAGCCAGCTTGCGTGTTTCCCCACATCGGATATTCCTTTCTTGGACGCCTTCCTTAGGCGTGATCTGAAAGTGATGATAGCGGCAAAATGGATTGTAAACCGCTGAAAAAAGCAGAACACACCATTCGTAAAAAACGTTGGACAACGCCTTTACATAATCAAGACGGGCTAAAAAAACCGGCCATGGGCCGGTTTCAGATCGCGTTTGGCAGGCGACTAACCTGCCAGCAAGGCATCCAACCCTCTGGCGAGATCATTTTGAATGTCTCGCTGGTTTTCCAGCCCGACGGCGACACGCACCAGCCCCGGCGAAATACCGGCAGCCGCTCGTTGCTCATCGCTCAAGCGACCATGTGTGGTCGTGGCGGGATGGGTGATCGTCGTTTTGACATCTCCCAGGTTGCCGGTGATCGACAGCATGCGGGTCGCATCGATCACCTGCCACGCGCCCTCCTGACCATAGAGGACCTCGAACCCAAGCACCGCGCCAAAGCCGTCCTGCTGCTGCCTGGCGAGTTCATGCTGCGGATGGTCGACCAGGCCGCTATAGAACACCTTGTTAACCGCTGGGTGGGCATCAAGCCATTCGGCAAGGGTTTGAGCCTGTTCACAGTGAGCCTTCATCCGCAGCGAGAGCGTTTCCAACCCTTTGGTAAATATCCAGGCGTTGAACGGACTCATGCAGGGGCCACAGGTGCGCACGACGCCAAACACCTCTTCCAGCACCTCGTGTTTACCCACCACGGCACCGCCTACCGCACGCCCCTGCCCATCGAGGTACTTGGTTGCGGAGTGAATCACCAGGTCAGCCCCCAGCGCGATGGGCTGTTGAAGGGCCGGTGTCAAAAAGCAGTTGTCGATCGCAAGCCAGACATCATGGCGTTTAGCCAACGCTGACAGTGCGGCGATATCGGCTACTTCAGACAGCGGGTTCGACGGCGTTTCAGCAAACAGCAAGCGTGTCTTGGGGGTGATCGCCGCTTCCCACGCCGCCAGGTCAGAAAGCTCCACATAGCGCGTGGTAATACCCAACTTGGCGAAATATTTATCGAACAGGCTGACCGTTGAACCAAACAATGACCGCGACGCAACGATTTCATCGCCTGCCGACAGCAGCGCCAGCACCGTTGACAGGATAGCGGACATCCCCGAACTGGTGGCCACGCAGCGTTCGCCGCCCTCCAAGGCTGCCAACCGGCGCTCGAAGGTATGCACGGTCGGGTTGGTAAAGCGGGAATAGACATTACCGGCCTCGTGACCGCCAAACTTGCGCGCTGCTTCAGCGGCGCTCTCATACACGAAGCTGGATGTGGGAAAAATCGGCTCCGCGTGTTCCTGCTCAAAGGTACGCTCGTGTCCCGCCCGAATCGCTAGCGTTTCCAGCGACCACGCGTCTTGCTGGCTGTCATCTTGCATGGGCTAGTCTCTTGTTCAAACACACCGTTTAATCGTCCAGGTCGTCGTCATCCTGATTATGCATATCGACCAGGGCGTGGTCACCGGCGCTCTGGTCTTTCGCCAGGTCGTTACGGCTGGCCTCCAGTACCGCCAGGTAGGCATCGTCGATATCACCCGTGACGTAGTTGCCATCAAACACCGAACAGTCAAAGGCTTCCAGTTCAGGGTTCACTTCACGGCAGGCATCTTTCAGGTCTTCAATATCCTGATAGAAAATCCGGTCGGCACCTATCAACTCGCCGACTTCTTCTTCCGTACGCCCATGGGCAATCAATTCAGAGGCCGCGGGCATGTCGATGCCGTAAACGTTGGGATAACGCACCGGAGGCGCTGCAGAGGCAAAGTAGACCTTTCGCGCTCCGGCGTCGCGGGCCATCTGGATGATCTGCTTGCAGGTGGTGCCGCGCACAATGGAGTCATCCACCAGCAGCACATTTTTATCTTTAAACTCGATGTCGATGGCATTCAGCTTCTGGCGCACCGATTTCTTGCGCTGGGTCTGCCCCGGCATGATGAAGGTTCGGCCGATATAGCGGTTCTTCATGAACCCTTCGCGGTAGGTAACACCCAGGTGCTGCGCCATTTCCAGCGCCGAGGTACGCGACGTATCGGGAATCGGAATCACCACGTCGATATCGTGATCGGGCCATTCGTTGAGCACACGGTCGCCGAGCTTACGCCCCATCTGCATGCGGGTACCGTAGACATAGGCGCCGTCGAGAATCGAATCGGGCCGCGCCAGGTAAACGTGTTCGAAAATACACGAGCGCAGTTGGGGACGGTCGGCACACACCTGGGTATGCACGTTGCCCTGCATATCGACAAAGACCGCTTCACCCGGCGACAGGTCACGCTCCAGCTCAAAGCCACCCACATCCAGGGCAACCGACTCGGAGGCGATCATGACATCCTGGCCGTTTTCGGCCTGGCGGGTCCCGAACACCACCGGCCGAATGCCGTGGGGGTCACGAAACGCCACCATGCCAAACCCGTTGATAATCGCGACGGCTGCATAGCCCCCCTGGCAACGACGATGCACCCGGCGTACGGCATCAAAGATATCCTCGGCTTCCAGGTGCAGGCCCTGCTTGCCCAGCTCGTGGGCAAATACATTGAGCAGCACCTCGGAGTCCGAGCTGGTGTTGATATGGCGAAGGTCCGTCGAAAACAGTTCCTGCTTGAGCTGTTCGGAATTGGTCAGGTTGCCGTTGTGGGCAAGCGCGATACCATAAGGGGAATTGACATAAAAAGGCTGCGATTCGGCTTCGCTGGAGGAACCGGCGGTGGGATAACGGACGTGCCCGATACCTAGGTTGCCTTTCAAACGCGCCATGTGACGGGTATGAAACACATCGCGCACCAGGCCGTTACTCTTGCGCAGTAAAAAGCGTCCCTCGCTCCAAGTCATCATCCCGGCAGCGTCCTGGCCGCGATGCTGAAGAACGGTCAGGGCATCGTAAATACCCTGATTTACCGCTTGCTTGGCCAGAAGGCCGACGATACCGCACATTCCCGTTACCTCGCTTGATGCTGGCTTAACCTACGTAAGCCGGTACATGTCAGATAAAACTATCAAAGTTCACGCCCCTGGCGTAAATCCGGCAGCGTGATGTCGTTGAGCGTGGACGGCGCTTCGGGAAGTTCACCGCCCCATTGATCCAGCCGGTTAATGGCGTAGTTGCGCAATTCAATAAAGGTGGGGCGTAGCGTTGCCTGCTGCCACGCCTGAAGCTCTGACAGTGGCGTCAGCATAATCAGCACGGTCACCACCAGCAGGATGACCGCCCCACGCGCGATGCCAAACGCAGCACCGGCAAAGCGGTTAAGCAACCCCATGCCGACCCACTCGACCGCCGCATGCACCAACCTGATGACAATGCCGCATAGCAGAATGACCGCAAAAATCACTAGCGCAAAGGCCAGCACCAGGCGCGCGTCAAAACTGTCGATGAAACCGCTCATCAACTCGGCGACGGGCTCGGCCAGCACCCTGGCCACCATCAGGGCAATCACCCAGGCCGCCAGACCCAGCGCTTCGCGGACAAAACCGCGTACAAACCCCGCCAGCATTGACAGCGCCAGCACCGCTAAAAAGGCGGCGTCTATCCAGGTAAGCGCCATGGTTATTCCCGAACTCGAACCAGCAGGCCTTGGACATTGGCTCGCTGTTTAACATCGCTCATTGCCGCTTCGCCCTCTTCCGAGGTCGCAAAGGGGCCGACATAGACGGTTGTCATGTCATTATCCCGGTCGCGCTGGTAAACGGCAAAGCCTTCGCCGCTTAGCTGTTCGCTCAAGCGTCGCGCGTTATCAGGGTTGCCGAAGCTGCCAACCTGAACCGCCCATTCGCCAGCTGAATCGGCCTGCGAAGTCGACTCTGCCTGGTCGTCGGCGGGTTGCTCCTCAGGCGTATCACTCACTGACTGGCTATTTGACGCGATCAGGTCGGCAATCGGATCGCTCTGCTCGCTCACTGGTGCTTCGTCGGCGTCACTGGCCGCCTGCGCTTCGTCTGAGGCGCCATCATCATTACTAGTCAGTTGATCAGTATCCGGGCTGGCGGGATCCACTTCAAGCGGCTCGTCAATTGCCTGAGCGGCCACGCTCGGGTCTACCTGTTCGGCGGGGTTGCCAATCGATTCAGGGCGCTGCGGAGGGTCAACATCACGGCGCTCGACTTCCACCGGTTGCTCGATGACAAAATTCGGTTGGGGACGCTCTTCGCGCGGCGCTGGGTCGCTCATCAGCCACGGCACGATGATGGCCAACAGCGCGAGCAGAATGACGATACCGCTGATCCGTTCCGTTTTACCGTATTTCATATCCCTCTCCATCAAGCGATGCTACGCCTGTGGCAATGGCTGCGCTGATAGCGCCGCCACCGTGAAAAAAGAGCCTGTCGCCAGCACACGATCCTCCGGGCCCAGCCGCGTCGCCAGCCATTCCACTCCCGCCATCGGGGATGCCGCGCAATGATGCACGCGTCCGCCCTGGGCTGCAATCCGCTCGGCGAGTTCAGTGGCTTCACGGCCGCGCTCACCGTCAAGGCTCACGCACACCCAGTCATCAATACGCGATGATAGCGCGGCGATCACGCCATCGGCATCTTTATCGCTTAACATGCCGATGAGTCCCCATTGCGTCGCACCTGCCGCGACAGGGGGCAGATGGCGCGCCAGATAATCCGCTGCATGGGGGTTATGCCCTACATCGAGACACCATTGACCGTGCCACTGCATTCGCCCGGGCACCACCAGGTTGGTCAGGGCCGTCTGGGTCGGATACGCCTCCAGCACAACGCCAGCCAGCACCAAGGCTTGCAGTGCCGTCGCGGCGTTATCTATGGGCAAGCCTGGGTCGGGCAAGGCATCGAGTGTCAGCGCATCGCCTGCGGCGGTGTGGCCCTGCCAGCGCCAGCAGGCCGACGCGGGGTCGACTGTATGCTCGAAGTGACGTCCAAGTTGATAAACGGGGGCTGACAGGGCGTCGGCGATATCCGCCACGCTCTCTGGCAGATCGCGGCTGCCCAGGACAGCAGGCCGTTGCGAACGGAAGATACCGGCTTTCTCGCGCCCTATCTGGGCAATGTCGGTACCCAAAAAACCGGCGTGGTCCTGGGCAATGGTCGTGACGATCGCCACATCGGCATCGACAATATTGACGGCATCCAGGCGCCCACCAAGCCCTACTTCCAGCACGGCCAGATCAAGCGGCTGCTGGCACAGGCACCAGAGAGCACATAGCGTCCCGGCTTCGAAGTAGGTCAGACTAACCGCCGGTGCGACTAGCCTTGCCTGCTCGACGGCTTCAAAGCCCGCGACCAGCTGTTCGTCGCTCGCCATGCCGCCATCAAGCTGAACGCGCTCGTTGTAGCGCAGCAAATGGGGAGACGTATAGGTCCCCACTCGCAGACCATGAGCGCGCGCCACGCTATCGATGATTGCCAGGGTCGAGCCCTTGCCGTTAGTGCCCGCAACGCTGATGACCCGCTTGGCAATGGGACGTTGCAACAGGCCCATTCGGTCAGCCACCTGACTGACCCGATCCAGCCCCAGTTCGATCCCCACCGGGTGGAGGGTTTCCAGATGGTCAAGCCACTGCGCCAGCGTTTTAGGCATTGCGGGAGGAATCGTCGCGCTTGGCAGTGTCTGATTGGCTATTACCGTTAATCGCCTCGATCCACTCGGGGTCTTCCGCCTGCTCGGCCACCTGGGGTTCGTCGACCACCGGCTCAAATACCATGGGCTCTTCTTCGGGCTCAGGATCACTACCGGCCAGCGGCTGGTGGGTCAGCTTGCGCAGCACACCACCAACGCGCTCGCGCATATCGTGACGATGCACGATCATGTCTACCGTGCCGTGCTCAAGCAGAAACTCGCTGCGCTGGAAGCCTTCCGGAAGGGTTTCGCGCACGGTTTGCTCAATGACCCGCGGGCCGGCAAAACCGATCAGCGCATTGGGTTCGGCAATATTCAGATCACCAAGCATGGCAAGCGATGCAGAGACGCCCCCAAAGACCGGATCGGTCAGCACCGAGATATACGGAATGCCTTCCTGCTTGAGCTTTTCAAGCGCTGCCGAGGTTTTCGCCATCTGCATCAGCGAGAACAGCGCTTCCTGCATGCGCGCCCCGCCGGAAGCCGCAAAGCAAATCAACGGTACTCGAGATTCCAGCGCCAGGGTGGCGGCGCGCACGAACTTCTCGCCAACCACCGCGCCCATGGAGCCGCCCATGAAGGTAAATTCGAACGCCACGGCCACTACGGGCAAGCCATTCAACTCACCACGCATGGCAACCAGCGCGTCTTTTTCGGCGGTTTCTTTTTGTGCTGCGGTCAAGCGATCCTTGTACTTCTTGGAATCGCGGAATTTGAGGCGGTCGACCGGCTCAATCTCGGCCGCAATTTCTTCGCGACCCGTCTTGTCCAGGAACCAATCCAGCCGCTTGCGCGCCGTCAACCGCAGGTGGTGATTGCACTTCGGGCAAACACTTTGATGCTTCTCTAACTCGGGAAGATAGAGAACGGCTTCGCACTTAGGGCATTTGCGCCAGAGACCATCGGGAACGCTAGCGCGACGGTCCTTACGCTGGATACGCCCCATGGAGGGCACAATCTTATCTAACCAGCTCATATCAAAAAGACTTCCGTTGTACGTCAACGCTTGGCGGGACCAAGCTTGATGAATGGGGTCAAACTAATGTCAGTTAGTGTAGACGATGAAATAACTTATCAGGCATCCATGGCCGAACGCATTTCGCCAAGCACCTGCTTTAACTGGGCGGCAATGGTATCCGGGGCATCGGCACTCTCGGCGATGCGGTTGACCAACGCACTCCCCACAATCACGCCGTCAGCCACCTTGGCGACTTCCGCGGCGGTTGCGCCGTCACGAATACCGAAACCCACACACAACGGCAGGTCGGTCATGCCGCGTAACGGCTCGAGATGCTCTGCCACGTCGGCGGCATTGAGCGTCGCGGCACCGGTCACCCCCTTGAGTGACACATAGTACAGATACCCTTCGCCGTGGGCGCATATTGTAGCGGCCCGGGCATGGGAAGTGGTAGGTGCAACGAGAAAAATAGCCGCCAGGTCGCGTGCTTTCAGAAGCGGGCCAAACACGTCCGCTTCTTCCGGGGGCATATCCACGGTCAATACACCATCGACGCCTACCGCTGCGGCTTTATCGGCAAAGGTATCGTAGCCGATACGCTCGATGGGGTTGAGATAGCCCATCAACACCACAGGCGTGGTGGTATCGGTCTGGCGGAATTCGGCCACCATGTCGAGCAGGTCGACCAGCCGGGTGCCCTGCTTGAGCGCGCGCTCGCAGGCCTTTTGAATGACCGGGCCGTCTGCCATGGGGTCTGAGAAGGGTACGCCCAACTCGATGATATCCGCACCGGCTTCCACCAGGGCATGCATAAAGCCAACGGTGTACTGGGGCGCCGGGTCCCCGGCGGTAATGAAGGGAATCAGGGCCTTGCGGCCCTGCTGTTTTAGTTCACTGAAACGCTGATCAATACGGTTCATGCTTGCCCTTAGAAACTTATGACCTTGGAAACTTATGACCTTGGATACTTGTGACTCTGGAAACTACTGGCCCTTAAATGTCGATGCCGTCGATCTTGGCCACTGTCATAATGTCTTTGTCACCACGGCCTGACAGGTTAATCACGATATGCTGATCAGGGCGCATGGTGGGCGCCAGCACCTTGGCGTAAGCCAGCGCGTGGGCCGTTTCGAGGGCAGGCATGATGCCTTCCATGTGCGTGAGTTCGCGAAACGCCTCAAGCACGTCATTGTCGTTGGCGGCCACGTAATTTACCCGACCGACGTCTTTCCAGAGGGCATGCTCGGGGCCCACGCCCGGGTAATCCAGCCCGGCAGAAATCGAGTGGGTATCCGACACCTGCCCGGCCTCATCCGACATCAGGTAGGTACGGTTACCGTGCAGCACACCGCGCGGTGCGTTGGACGACAGCGGCGCCGCGTGACGCCCTGTTTCCACCCCGTCACCACCGGCTTCGACGCCATACATGGCCACATCGTCGTCTTCCACGAAGGGATAGAACAGGCCAATGGCGTTGGAGCCACCGCCCACGCAGGCAACCAGTGCATCAGGCAGGCGGCCAATCTGCTCAAGTGACTGGCGGCGTGCCTCACGCCCCACCACGGCGTTGAAATCACGCACCAGTTGGGGATACGGGTGAGGCCCTGCCACGGTACCGATAATATAAAAGGTGTTATCGACGTTGGTGACCCAGTCACGCAGCGCTTCGTTCATGGCGTCTTTCAGGGTACGGGTGCCCGACTCGACCGGAATCACCCGCGCGCCCAGCAAACGCATGCGATAGACGTTCAGCTTCTGGCGTTCGACGTCTGCAGCGCCCATGTAAACATCGCACTCAAGCCCCAGACGCGCCGCCACCGTGGCGGTTGCCACGCCGTGCTGACCCGCGCCGGTTTCGGCAATGACACGGGGTTTGCCGGTCTTTTTGGCCAGTAACGCCTGACCAATGGTGTTGTTTACCTTGTGAGCGCCGGTATGGTTCAGGTCTTCGCGCTTGAGCCAGATTTGCGCCCCACCGAGGGCCTGTGACCATCGTTCAGCGTGATACAACGGCGATGGCCGCCCCACGAAGTGGGCAAGATCACGGTCAAACTCAGCCTGAAAGTCGGGGTCGTCACGCAGACTCAAGTAGGTCTGCTCCAATTCTTCCAGGGCAAAGCTCAGGGTTTCCGACACGAACCGGCCGCCGTAGGGGCCAAAATGGCCACGGGCATCCGGCATTTGAGTCAACTCACTGAAACGTGTTTTTGAAACGCTTTCAGAAGCACCAGTTGCTGAGACTGTCACAGGGATACCTCACAAGATCGCCAGAACAGGCAAACAATAAATGAATTCACTTTAAAACGCAGCCCGGGAAAAGCCGGGCGGACCCAGGAACTTAACGGGCGTCGGCCAACGCCACTTGGCGGACAAAAGACGCCATCCTGGAAGCATCTTTACAGCCGCGCGAGGCCTCGATCCCGCCGGAAACATCCACCGCATAGGGCCTCACCTGGTGGACGGCCTGCGAGACATTTTCCGGCGTCAATCCCCCTGCGAGAATAACAGGTTTTGCCAGCGTTGCGGGGATTCTCGACCAATCAAACGACTCACCGGTACCGCCGGGCGTGCCTGGGCGATAAGCGTCAAGCAACAAGGCTTGCGACCGGGCATACCGCTCTGCCTCAAAGGCTAGATCGATGGTGTCGTGCATGCGCAGCGCCTTGATCCAGGGGCGGTCAAAGCTGGCACAGAATTCGGGCGTTTCATCACCATGGAATTGCAGCAGGTCCAGGTGCGGCAGACATGCCTCGACCCACTCGGCAGACGGGTCGACAAATAGCCCCACACGGCTGACAAAGGCCGGGACCTTCGCCGCCAGCCATGCCAACTGCTCAACACCCACGCTGCGCGAACTCTTGGGCCACATCACAAAGCCCAGGGCATCCACGCCTAGCGCCACCGCCGTGTCGATGTCGGCCTGGCGGGTAAAGCCACAGAACTTGATGCGTGTGCGTTGCATGGACTCAGTATGTGTCACGGTGTCTCCTGGGGCTTCTTGGCAAAGGTCAGCTTTCGCCGTGCCGCCACGCGCGGGGTCTCGGGGAGTTCGCGCTCGCCGGTCCATTCGCCGGAAAAGGCCAGCAGGTTTGGCCCCAGCGGCTCTTTGGGCAACGCAAACCGCTCGTCGTAGATCGAGTCGACAAAGTGCAGTCCACAGGCCGGCGCGGTGACATCGCCCATCTTGCGGTTCTTGAGCGCCAGCAGCCGTTCGATATAGTCCTCATCCTGGGCACCGCGACCCACGCTTGCCAGGGCACCGGCAATGTTGCGGATCATGTGGTGCAGGAAGGCATTGCCCTGGATATCGATCATGACCAGCGGGCCAAACCGTTTGACATCGATAAAGTGCATTTGTCGCCACGGCGTTTTCGACTGACAGCCCGCTGCGCGGAACGTCGAGAAATCATGCTCCCCCACCAGCGCCTGTGCGGTTCTATGCATGGCGTCGGCATCCAGCGGATCGCGGCACCAGGTGACATTGTGCCGTTCCAGTACCGGGCGGCTTATCTGGTTCAACAGCAGGTAACGGTAACGGCGCCCCAGCGCGCCCAGCCGCGAGTGAAAATCATCGGATACCGGCTTGACCCAGCGAACCGACACATCCCGCGGCAGGTAGGTGTTCGCGCCAAATACCCAGGCCTTTTCCGAGCGCTGGGCGGGTGGGTCCAGGTGGATAATCTGACGGGTGGCATGCACGCCTGAGTCGGTTCGCCCGCTGGCATGAATTTGTACCGGCGCACCCGCCACTTTACTCAGCGCGTCTTCCACCGATGCCTGCACCGAGGCGGCGTGCTTGAGTCGCTGAAAACCACAAAAGCGTGTGCCATCGTATTCGATGCCCATCGCCAGGCGGCCGGTTAACGGTTGTGTCTCATCAAAATGGTAAAACAGCGTCATCGCCTCTTATCAACATTGCCAGGGGTGGAAGGCGCGCCATTATCGCGAGGAGTGGGCGCAAATGCCACCTCTTCGATTTCCCACTCCTGCTCTGGGGCTTGCTCGCGGGCAGCGGCAGACGCAGGCGCCGTCGATGGCGTCGCTGGCTTGCTGTCAAAATCAACGGTGGGCTGCATGGGTGTTTCTTCCCGGGTTGCGCTTTCCGAGGCAAGCGTGGGCGGCTCATAATCGATAATCCATGCCCCCTCATCGTCTGGGGCCCTTGTCGCCTGGCTGGGTTCAGACGCCGGGGCCTCATCCACCTTGCTGGCAGCCATTGACGAAAGCATGGCCGCCACAGCCTCAGGGTCGGCAGGCGGCGCCAGCCATAACGACGGCTTATGCCCTCCAGAGGTTGCCTTTAACGCCAACCGCCGCTCGTCTCCCAACTCGACCAGCCCGGCCGCCTGGGTATTGACCATGGCCGAGCGATCAAAGGGCGTCTCGTCCTCGGTATATTCCCCGTCGGTATGCTTGGGTGGCGCCTGGCTCGCCGCCTCGCTTGCCGCGGGTGGATCCATCGCTTCTGGCGTCACCGCTGGTGCATCGTCATAAGATGCGGCCGGTGCTACCGAGGGAGACACGCGGGGCTGGCCAGCGGTCGATGGTGCAGGCTGTTGAGGAGCCTTTGCGCCCGCCGCCGACATGGTCGGCGGCGTTTCCCACTGCTGGCGACGACGGCGAATCACCACCCACAATACCACCAGCAGCACCAGCGCGAGCAACAGCAGCCACCACTGATAGTCGCTGACGCGCTCCATGAAAGACGGCGGTTCAGCTGTCGGCGTCGGCGACGCGGGCACCGCTTGCTGCGCTGCCACGGTTTCACTCAGCCGATCCACCTCCTCGCGGAGTGTGGTGATTTCCTCGCGCATATCCTCAAGCGCCTGCTGGACCCGCGGACTGGGCTCGGCTTCAGCGGAAGGCGCCGGTGATGACGTGGCGGACGGCGATGCTGCATTCGTCGCCGCATTGGCTAGCACTCGCGCCGCACTGAGCGCAGTCGCCTCGAAGGAGGAGGCCTGTGTCTGCGAGGTTGTCTGAACCTCTTCCGCAGGCTCGCTTGCGGCTGGACCGGCGTCAGTGGCCGTGGCGTTATCTGCATCGACCTCGGGCATCGCCACCGGCGCCGGGCCATTTTCGTCGCGGCGCTGCCAGGCCGCGTTCATTGCACGGATGGTCTCGGCAGCCTGCTCCGCCGAACGCGCCATCACCCGCGACTCGTCGGGCAACGTCAGCCGCTGGGCGGCGCGCATTTCGTGGATATTGCCCGAGGGAAAGGCGCTGGGGTTGGCTTCCAGCAGTGCCAGCATCATCTGCTGGACGCTGGCCTGTTCGGGCTTGGTACGCGCCGCAACGCTCCATAGCGTATCGCCGCTGCGCACGTACGCGTCGCCCTGGGCGGCCTCACGGTTTTGCGGCACGGCAGGGGCATCATTCTCGGCGGCAGGATTCTCGGCGGCAGATTGAGGCGCTACTGACGCCGCCGGTCGATCGGCAGCACCGTAGTCAGCAGGATCAAACAACAGGGTGATGGCCTGGGACTGCCGACCATCGGGGGATTCCACGGTCAGCAGCAGGTCCAGCCAAGGCGAGGTAATGGGCTGGTTACTGGTCAACACCACCACGGGCTGCCCCTGGCGCTCTTGAATAACGGCCTGGACGCGCCCCGCCATCGGTGTCCACTCAACGCCCGCGTCGGCAAAGGCGCCCTCACCGGCGACGCTTACCTCAATCGCTGACGGCGAATACCCATCGCCATCCACAAGCGGCAGTATGGCCTGCAATGGGGCCTCTAACCGGGACTGCACCTGGGCAGGTCCCAACTCAAGCGCCCAGCCAATTGACCCCACCATGCTTAGCCAAAGCCCTACGGCCAGCGCGCCTAGCTGTTTCATGGATGCCCCTGTTGCCAATTGAACTTTTTTATATAACCCGCCGCTTCATTGTGCAGCGCTTTCATACTTTTTTACCACAATAGCGTTTTTACCACAGTACCGTCTTTGTAGGACAAAATCCGCGCACATAAAAAACGGGAAGCGTTTGATTCGCCCCCCGTTTTTGTCCGCTTGGGATGCGGCTTTTTCATCCGCTTAGGATGCGTCTTTGGCCTCGGCGGAAACTTACTGCTCGCGCAGGATCATCAGCATCCGCTTGAGCGGTTCAGCCGCGCCCCACAACAACTGGTCACCAACGCTGAATGCCGAGAGGTACTCACCGCCCATTTGCAGCTTGCGCAGACGGCCAACCGGCACTTGCAGCGTACCTGTCGCCGCCGCAGGCGTTAAGCCTTCGTTGGTGGCGTCTTTCTCGTTGGGAATCAGCTTGACCCACTCGTTGTGCTTGGCAATGCGGTCTTCGATCTCGTCCAGCGGCACGTCCTTCTTCAGCTTGATAGTGAACGCCTGGCTGTGCGACCGCATGGCACCGATACGTACGCAAAGGCCATCGATGGGGATCGGGTTGTTGTCGAGACCCAGAATCTTGTTGGTCTCAACGCTGCCCTTCCACTCTTCGCGGCTTTGGCCGTTATCCAGCTTGCTGTCGATCCACGGCAACAGGCTACCGGCCAAGGGCGCACCGAAGTTCTCGGTGGGGAAGTTGCCGCTGCGCATGGCCGCCGTCACTTTGCGATCGATATCCAGAATCGCGCTGGAGGTGTCTTTCAGTTCTTCGCCGACGCTATCGTGCAGCGTGCCCATCTGGTTGAGCAGCTCGCGCATGTGCTTGGCACCCGAGCCGGACGCCGCCTGATAGGTCATGGACGTCATCCACTCGATCATATCGGCTTCAAACAGACCGCCCAGCCCCATCAGCATCAGGCTCACGGTGCAGTTGCCGCCAACGAAGGTCTTGGCGCCCTTGGCCAGCTGTGCGTCGATCACGCCGCGGTTGACCGGGTCCAGCACAATGGTCGCTTCGTCTTCCATGCGCAGCGTACTGGCGGCATCGATCCAGTAGCCTTTCCAGCCTGCACTGCGCAGGTCCTTGTAGACCGGCTTGGTATAGTCGCCGCCCTGACAGGTGACCACCACATCCAGCGCCTTGAGCGCCTCGATATCAAAGGCGTCTTTCAGCGGAGGGACGTCCACACCGATGTCGGGGCCGGGCTGGCCAACCTGGGAAGTGGTGAAGAACACCGGCTCAATGCCGTTGAAATCACCATCTTCCTGCATGCGCTGCATCAGCACCGAGCCGACCATGCCGCGCCATCCCACGAAACCGACTTTCAACATCTGAAGTCCTCCTGCAAAGAATGAGTACTTGCATTATACACGATTCTTCATGGTGATTTTATAAGCGCAAAACCGAGGGTTTCACTGCTTGGCAAACGCCGCCAGCACCGCATCGCCCATGGCGTCGGTACCGATGGTCTGCATGCCTTCGGAAGCGATATCCGCGGTGCGCAGGCCGTCATCCAGCACGCTGCCCACGGCGGCTTCGATACGCTCGGCCATGGCGCTTTCACCCAGCGAGTAGCGCAGCATCATGGCCACAGAGAGCATCATTGCCAGCGGGTTGGCAATGTTTTTACCGGCGATATCCGGTGCGCTGCCGTGGCAGGGCTCGTACATGCCCTGCCCGCTTTCATTTAGCGAAGCAGAAGGCAACATACCGATGGACCCCGTGAGCATGGCGGCGGCGTCGGAGAGAATGTCCCCGAACATGTTGCCGGTCACCACCACGTCAAACTGCTTCGGCGCACGCACCAGCTGCATGGCGGCGTTATCCACGTACATGTGCGACAGCTCAACGTCCGGGTATTCCGGTGCCAGCCGCTCCATGACCTCACGCCACAGGATCGTCACTTCCAGCACGTTGGCTTTATCCACCGAGCAAAGCTTCTTGCCACGCTTCTGGGCCATTTCAAAGGCCACGCGACCGATACGCTCGATCTCGCTTTCGGAATATACGTAGGTATTAAAGCCTACCCGCTCGCCGTTGCGTTCTTCGATGCCGCGCGGCTGGCCGAAGTAGATGCCGCCGGTTAGCTCGCGGACAATCATGATATCCAGCCCGGCCACCAGTTCAGGTTTCAGGCTGGAGGCGCTGGCAAGCTGGGGGTAGAGCATGGCCGGGCGAAGATTGCCGAACAGCCCCAGGTTTTTACGCAGGCCCAGCAGGCCTTTTTCGGGCCGCTTGGATAGATCTTCAATCTTGTCCCACTTGGGACCACCCACTGCCCCAAGCAGAATGGCGCTTGCGGCCTTGGCTTTATCCAGCGTCTGCTCAGGCAATGGATCGCCGTGGGCATCGTAGGCGGCGCCGCCAACCAGCGCTTCATCTACCTCGATATCCAGCCCGGCGTCCTGGCAGGCTTTCAGCAGGCGCGCTGCCTGGGCAGCAATTTCGGGGCCGATACCGTCACCGGGCAGTAATAAAACCTTGTGTGTCATGCAACGTCCTTAACATTTATTCAAGCGGTGACTTAAGCAGGCTGGCGGAACAACCAAGGCCGTGCCTGGCGATGGCTTTCCTCAAAGCGTCGAATGGCGTCTTCGTCTTTCAAGGTCAGGCCAATATCATCCAGGCCTTCCAGCAGGCAGTGCTTGCGGAACTCATCGACCTCGAACTCAAGAATTTCGCCGCGATGGGTAATCACGCGCTGATTCTCCAGGTCCACGTCCATGCGGTAGCCTTCTTTCGCTTCCACTTCATCGAACAGGCGATCGATCGTGTCTTCGTCGAGCGTGATGAGCAAAATGCCGTTTTTGAAGGCGTTATTATAGAAAATATCGGCGAAGCTGGGCGCCACCACCACCTTGAAGCCAAAGTCTTCCAGCGCCCAGGGCGCATGCTCGCGGGAGCTGCCGCAACCGAAGTTACGCCGCGTCAGCAGTATTTCGGCCCCCTGGTAACGCGGCTTGTTCAACACGAAATCGGGATTCAGCGGCCGCTGCGAGCAATCCTGCCCTGGCTCGCCTTCATCCAGATAGCGCAGCTCGTCAAACAGGTTGACCCCGAAGCCGGTCCGCTTGATCGACTTCAGAAACTGCTTCGGGATGATCAGATCGGTGTCCACGTTGGCGCGATCAAGAGGCGCGACGACGCCTTCAAAACGTTCGAACTTTTTCATGGCTTAGGCCTCCTGAGCGTGGGTTGCATCGTTAGCGGGCAGGCTGCGCACATCGACAAAGTGGCCAGCAATCGCCGCTGCTGCCGCCATGGCGGGGCTCACCAGGTGAGTGCGACCGCCGTAGCCCTGGCGCCCTTCAAAGTTGCGGTTGGAGGTCGAGGCACAGTGCTCGCCCGCGCCCAGTTTGTCGGCGTTCATCGCCAGGCACATGGAGCAGCCCGGCTCGCGCCATTCAAAGCCTGCGTCGATGAAGATCTTGTCCAGGCCTTCTTCTTCCGCCTGGCGCTTCACCAAGCCGGAACCGGGCACCACCATGGCAAGCTTGATGGAGTCGGCGATTTTATTGCCCTTCGCCACCTTGGCAGCTTCGCGCAGGTCTTCAATACGCGCATTGGTGCAGGAACCAATGAAAATCTTGTCCAGCTTGATATCGGTAATTTTCTGGTTGGCCTGCAGGCCCATGTACTCAAGCGCACGGGTGTGGCTGCGCTGCACGGTTTCATCCGGCGCGGCGTTAGGGTCGGGCACCTGGCCGGAAATACCGGTGACCATTTCAGGGCTGGTGCCCCAGCTCACCTGGGGTTCGATGTCTTCGGCATTAAGGGTCACCACGTTGTCGAAGACGGCATCCGGGTCGGAAACCAGGTTGCGCCAGTCTGCCACGGCGGCTTCCCACTGCTCGCCGGTCGGCGAATAGGGACGGTTGCCGATGTAGTCAATCGTGGTGTCGTCCACCGCAATCATGCCGACCCGCGCGCCCGCCTCAATGGCCATGTTGCACACGGTCATGCGGCCTTCCATGGACAGCGACTCGATGGCGCTACCGGCAAACTCGATGGCATAGCCGGTGCCGCCCGCCGTGCCAATCTTGCCGATAATCGCCAGCACCACGTCTTTCGCGGTCACGCCCAGGCCCAGCTCGCCTTCAACCCGCACCTGCATGTTCTTCATCTTCTGGGTCAGCAGGCACTGGGTCGCCAGTACGTGCTCGACTTCCGAGGTGCCGATGCCGTGGGCCAGCGCACCAAAAGCACCATGGGTGGCGGTGTGAGAATCGCCGCAGACGACGGTCATGCCTGGCAGGGTTGCGCCCTGCTCCGGCCCGACCACGTGCACGATGCCCTGGCGCGGGTCGTTGATGCCGAACTCGGTGATGCCGTATTCGACGCAGTTGTCGTCGAGGGTTTGAACCTGGATCAACGACACCGGGTCTTTGATACCGCTGTTACCCTGAGAACGCTCTATCAAGGTGGTCGGCACGTTATGGTCAGTGGTCGCAAGGTTGGTATCCAGGCGCCATGGCTTGCGGTTCGCCAAACGCAGTCCTTCAAAGGCCTGGGGCGAGGTCACTTCGTGGAGCATATGGCGGTCGATATAGATCAACGCGGTGCCGTCATCGCGCTGCTTGACCAGATGCTGATTCCACAATTTGTCGTAAAGCGTTTGACCTGACATGTGCTTCTCCCGGGCTAGGCCCTGCTAGTTCATAGCGGCAGCTTTTTGGCGCTGCTTTTTTAACGTGTAGTAGGAGTGTCACGCGGCTCGAAGATAAAAGCAATTCATGTTATTCATAGATTAGATTCCAAACTGGAATACAAGACACTTTGCCAAGTGGATACACGACGCGATGGACACCCAAAGCCTTCAAGCCTTTTTGGCCGTAGCCGACACACAAAGTTTCTCCCGGGCGGCGGAACAGCTTCACCTGACCCAACCGGCGGTGAGCAAACGCATTGCCACCCTGGAATCTCAGGTAGACGCACGGCTATTTGACCGCATTGGCCGACGCATCGCGTTAACCGAGGCGGGTAGCGTGCTTCTTCCCCAGGCCAGGCAAATTCTGTTCACGGTAGAAGACAGCCGCCGGGCGCTCGCCAACCTGTCCGGCCAGGTGGGCGGGCCGCTGACGCTCGCGACCAGCCACCATATTGGTCTGCACCGTTTGCCGCCGGTATTAAAGCAGTATACCCAGCGCCACCCGGCGGTGGCGCTGGACCTGCACTTTCTTGATTCGGAATTTGCCTATCAGGGCGTACGCGATGGCTCGCTGGAAATGGGCGTGGTCACCCTGGCGCCCCACCCCGTGGAGCAACTGCATGTCGTGGAGCTTTGGCGTGACCGGCTGTGCTTTGTCTGCGCCACCGACCACCCGCTCGCCGCCCAGAAACGCGCGCTGTCACTGGCCGACCTGTGCCAACACAACTGCGTGATGCCGGGGGCCAGAACCTTTACCGGCTCGCTGATCGCCCAACGGTTTGAACAAGCGGGGCTAGAGCTGCCGGTGAGCATGGCGACCAACTACCTGGAAACCCTCAAGATGATGTGCAGCGTCGGGCTCGGCTGGAGCCTGCTACCCGAAAAGATGATCGACAACGATCTGGTGGAGCTCAAGGTTGCCACCGCCCCGCTCCACCGTCCGCTGGGTTATCTGGTGCACAACAACCGCACGCTCTCCAACGCCGCTAACATGATGATCGAGGCACTGGAAGAAAGCAGAAGCGAATAATTGACGACAAGGCACATCAAAGCGGCAATGCCAGACTTGGGTGCCAGGGTGGGGTATTTGGCGCGCAATCCCTCGGCTTACGGCTAATCGCCAAAATAGGCCTGGTAGTTCACCTTCAGCAACGAACTGTCCTGCCCCATCGACATCAGAAAAATTCTTATCTTGCGGCTACCTTCGACCCAGGTCACGGTAGCTTTCCGCATGATACCTGCCTTAGTGGTTTCGGCATCCGTTTCTTCCCCATATTGCTCGCGCAGGTCTTTCGTCAGCGCCTCCACCAGCCCCAGATTGGTGTCGAAATCTCGCGCGTCATCCAGCTTGAAGGTGACCTGAGTAAGTTGGCCGTCCATGAAGTAAAACTGCTGGGTAAATAGTTCACCAGCGAGCGCCACATCATCCTTGCGCACTTCCTCTACCGCCGTGGTGGCCAGGCGACCACCATCCTCTACCCGGTAGGCCCCATCCACCGCGTGCAACACCTCCTTTACCGTCATCCCGGCGTTGGTCGGCCCCCAAAGCTGCCCTGCAAAGGCAAGGTTGGGCAACAATAGCAAGAGCATGATGCCCGTGATTAACGAACGCATTGGTGATCCTCCTTGAGTCTTGTTGTTGGTATTCTGACTAACTGCCTTGGCAGGTGGCCGCTTCTCGGCGGCAGTGGTCAGGTATTACCTGCCTGTTCACAGCGCTGATCCATGCAAATAGCCGGGTGCTCGTTGCCTGGCTTACCGACGACTCGTGCCGGGACGCCGACGACCGTTGTACGCCGCGGCACATCCTGAAGCACCACGCTGCCTGCTCCAACCTTGGAGCCAGCGCCTATGCGGATATTGCCAAGCACTTTGACACCTGCCGAAAGCAGGACGCCACTCTCAACCTTGGGGTGCCGATCCCCTTCTTCTTTTCCCGTGCCACCTAATGTTACGCCTTGAAGCATGGACACGTTGTCGCCAACCACCGCTGTCTCACCGATGACGACGCCATTGCCATGGTCGATGAATATGCCATCACCCAAGACGGCAGCAGGATTGATATCCACAGCAAACACTTCAGAGACCCTGCTCTGCAGATAGAGCGCCAGAGACCGTCGCCCTCTCGTCCAGAACCAGTGGGATACCCGATACGCCTGCAAGGAGTGAAACCCCTTGTGGTTCAGAAAAGGATTCGCCAGGCCATGCGCAGCCGGGTCACGGTCAGCGGCCGCCGTCAGATCATTGCGGATCGCCTTCCTGATATCGGGGGAATCAGCGAAGGCTTGAGAGATCACCTCCCGGAGGCTCATGGCCGGGAGATCAGGGGAGGAAAGTTTGCCCGCAAGCAGATAAGACAGCGAATCTTCCAGCTCGCAATGGTTGATCACCGTCGCATGCAGGTAGCTCGCCAGGATCGGCTCTGACCCTGCCAGAGCGCGCACCTCTTCACGCAATGTCTGCCAGGTAGCGTCTTCGATCTGCACGTGATTTAACCTCCTGATGCCTAAAACTGACGTATTTCGGATCCTCGATGGCCTGGCAAGGGCAGTAGCGTCGGCCAGCCTTCAAGTTCTTCCCAATGTATCAAAGACGTATTCCTTCGCATGGCTAGGTGAGGCCGTCTTGAACGGCTCAACCTTCTGAAAGCAGGCGTGAATGCCTTGCCTTTCGAATACGTACTTCCCTTTATATTTCAGCGCCTAACTGAGCCAGATACTGCTTCATAAAGGCGGTTCTCTTTTCCGCCTCTTCCTTGGCAGATTTCGTGTTCATGGTTTCAGCAATCTTCAGTAGCTTTGTATAGAAGTGATCAACCGTATTAGCACGGTCATTTGGCGCACGAACATCACAGAACGGGTCCTCCGGGTCATACAGCCCCACCCCTAAACAGGTGCTCACCTGAAGGCACCTTGCAATCCCGATAGCCCCAAGCGCATCCAGCCTATCGGCGTCTTGTACAATCTGTGCTTCTATCGTTTGAGGATATACATTCGCACTGAAACTATGCGCGATGATCGCATGCCCTATGTCACTGTGATACTCAGACGGATAATCGATGACCGCCAGAAAATCCAACGCCTTCTCGGCGGCGATAGAAGAACTCCGCGCCCTGTCGGGGTGATTCTTGGGGAATGAAAAGCAATCATGTAAATAAGCGGCCGGCAAAACCACTTCAAGTTTCGCCCCTTCTATTGCACATAACGATTTAGCGGTTTTAACGACTCTCAATACATGATTCAAATCATGCGCCGAGTCTTGCTCCATTTCAGCGTTAATGAAGCTGATGAACTGGTGTTCATAATGCTCTACCACGCCACATCCTTATTCGTCATGTACCGTTAATGCCTGCACTTGTTAGGCACGTCTATTACCCGGTGAGAATTTCCGGGTCACATCCGACGTCAAAATTGACGGAATTGGCAATAAAACAGAACGAATGCGCTTTATCGTGCAGAGCTGTCGCCAGCTCGCTGTCGTCAGCCGCCCCGATTCGGATGCGTGGCTTCAGCGTTACGCTCTCGAAATAGCCACTGCCATTGGTCGTCTCGATCATTAGACCCGTGGCGTTGTCTATGTACTCCGTTACCGTAATGCCAGCGTTGGCGCACAGATGCAGATACCAAAGCATATGGCATGCCGAGAGCGAGCTTAGCAATAGCTCTTCCGGATTATAACGGGACGAGTCGCCCAGGAAGGCGGGATCTGCCGATCCGAAAATTGTCGGTTTACTGGCGCACGTTATCTCGTGGTCACGCGAGAAGGCGCGATAATGTTTGGTACCTTCGCCTGAATTCCCCGTCCAGACAACGGTAGCGGCATAATCGTGCCGACCTTTTTCTGACATTGATGTTTCCCTCTTCAGAAATGACCCGCCTCATCGCTTAAACGGAGACGCACCAGTCGATTGGCCATTATTCACCATACTGGGCGAACACTTCTTCGCCGGTCAGCTGCTTGGTTTTTTCTGCTAGCGAATAGTAGCGCGGCTTTTGGTCGATGAATATTTGCTCGGTTATTTGCCAATCATCCGAGTCATCAAGAAGACCCACGGGAAGCGCGTAATGACCATCCTGCTTTAAGCGATAGAAGAGATGAGTGCCACACTGTTGGCAGAAACCACGCTCGGCCCATTCTGAGGAACTAAAGGTGGAGATATTATCTGCACCTTTGAAGTCCACATCACCGGCAAACTCAACCGCAAACATCGGGCCACCACCCCACTTTCTACACATTGAGCAGTGACAAACGCCGACATGCTTGTTGTTGGTGGTAACAGTGACGCTGACCATACCGCACAGGCAGGCCCCCTGACGCTGTGTGGTAGATGCCATCTTTGTCTCCTTCAGTTGTGCTTCCATCAACTCTTATGCCCCCACTGCCGTCTCAAAGAAGGAATAAACGCAGTTGCTAGTCCGCTGGGTCGATGGTTAAGCGTTGGGCCAATGCTTCGTGGAGTGTTTGCCGGGCCGCTTCATCGAATAAAACAAAGCGGATCAGGCGCACTTTGTGCAAGGTGGGCAGTATGGCTTCAAGGGTCGTAGCACACACTTGTGCTGCCTGCTCCGCCGGGTAGCCAAAGGCGCCAGTGGAGAGCGCCGGAAAGGCCAACCGCTCAATGCCGTGCTCGTCAGCCAGTTTGAGCGCATTACGGTAGCAGTCTGCCAGCAGTTGATCCTCGGGCTTGTCCACGCCATACACCGGGCCCAGACAATGAATCACCCACCGGTTAGGCAGGTCATGGCCGCCAGTAAGTACCGCCTGGCCCGGGGAAATAGGCGCCATCGGCCGCCCCTCTTCCGCCAAGCCTGGCCCGGCAGCGCGATGAAGCGCCCCGGCGACGCCGCCGCCGGTTCTCAATTGCGCATTGGCCGCATTGACCACGGCATCAACATCGGGCTGTTGGGCAATATCGCCCACCACGCACTGCACACTGATGCGGTTGTCGCTCATAGGCTCCTCCGTCTGTTGTCACGTATCAGGCAGACTCTAGTGGTGCTGAGCCTTGGTGACTGCGGCAAATACTGAAAGTGTAGACTGAAAAAGCGCTTTGGTTCATGCATTGCCCTCAGTGATCGCACTGGCTTCGCGAATCTTATAAATCTCGGCGCCAGCATTGTTGCTCTCTCTGGCATCGGGCAACACCGGCTGATTATGCATTATTCGTAGTGGCTCCAGAGCCTCAGAACTTTCACCACCCGTTCCTCTTCCAATACTTGGTAGACCAGACGATGCTGAATATTGATTCGGCGCAAATAGGCCCCCGCGAGATCCCCTATGAGTGTCTCGAACGGAGGCGGCTTGCGGTAAGGGTCCTCTGAAATCAGTGCCAACAATTCCTGGGCATTTGGTTGGAGGCCGCTGGAGGCCAGTTTCTTTGCATCTTTCTGGGCTTGCTGGGTGTAAAACAACGTCCATGTCACCAGTCCAACTCCTCATCGCATTCATTCACGGGGGTGTCCATCCCCTCGCGAATAGACTCACGCATACCCGGTACGGAGAGCAGGTAAAGTGTTTCCTGAATGGCAGACCAGTCTTCCTCGGAAACCAGGACGGCTTTGTTCCGCTTACCCATAATGACGATTGGTTGGTGGGACTCGGCGGTCTCGTCAATCAACCGATATAGGTTGCTGCGCGCTTCAGTTGCTGTGATTCCGGTCATGACGCACCTCTTACGAGTTCAACTTTCCACTAAGTGTACGCTTTTGTGTACGTACGCCAAAGCGTACGCTCTGCATAACGTCGCTAATCAACCGCGCGCCTTTGGCGCGTCGGCTGGATTATCTTTGTTGGGCTTCATTGTCACTTGGCTTGGAGTTATCGAAATATTTGCGAAGTTTCCATGCTCTATAATTGACTCGCATTCTATCGCGCAATCGTGAGCGTCCGTTAGTGAAGTACGCTTGCATAAGTGCTTTATCTATCGCATCACGTAGCTCGTTTCCAAGTTTTAGGATTTTCTTAACTCGATCACTCTTTCGATCATTCTTGTTGTGTGCGATATAGTTTGGCATCCATTGAATGGTGCGCAATCCTTTATCTAATCCCCAGAGGGAATACCTGGCGTTACGCCTGAGCTTGTCTACTGCGACGATAGTTTCGTTCGCCACCTTTCGCTTCTCATCGAATTGATCATCTGATTTTGCTTTTACCATCCCAGTGCTGTATGCCATTAACTCGTATATCAATGACCCAAGAAGGTTGAAGTTTTTCTCTAAAAGACTTCTGCTAGCCTTAGTGACTTCATGTGACTTGATCGATACGTAACTCAAGAAAGCAGATATCAAAGAAACAACCGCAGCGATTAGCGCTGCATAGATCATGGCCTCTTCTCGAGATAGGTTCATTGTTTTGATCCCCAACGTTAGGCATCAGCCGTGCGGCTCTGCCGCGTCGGCCTGGATGCATTTGTTCTGTCGTCAACCAGCACTACTCCTCGTTCAGACTAGCAGCCACTTCGGGGCTTACTCTTTCGATAGCCCAATCATGCCCTCGGTAGTAGTCAAGCATGTACAGCAAGTCACGAACGGCTTCGAGAATTTGGCGTACCTCTTCGGTTATTAACGACTTTTCACGCCCATGTACTAGCTTGTTCCGCAGTTCTATGCCTTTCTTGATCGTAGAAATGATCTTTTTAGGGGGGCGACGGACCTCACCGTTAAACCGATTCCTTGCGGGTAGCTGCGCCATGTAGTCACGCAACATGCGATCTAGTGGCGGAGATTGTAAGTTCTCAACAATCCAACTCACCGAAGGATTCAAGTCCATTAAAGACGTCTTGAATCCAGTCTCTGCTGCGGCAATACCCATTACAACGGCACTTCGGGGATTGTCTCTTTGATTCTGCCATGCTTCACGAAATAAATCGTGATATAAGGGTTGCCTCGATTGAAACTCAATTAAGCTTTCAACATTCAATCGACACTCTTTGTCGAAATCGATCTCCTGCATTTTGGGCATATGCAGTGTAAATCCTCCGGCAAGCATTTGACTGTTTAAAAAACCATGCTCGTCGATGACCTTCTCTCCCTCGGTATCATCGTGCCATCTCATGAATGACCATTCACTATGAAGTCCCAATGGCCCACCGACAATTCCCATTCGCCAGCGAACCACGTTGAATATCTCAGACGCCATTCGGTCCATATCCCTATGCAACGCAACTATGAAATCGCGATAGACGCCCGGCAAGTTTGTGAACCCGTCCTGATTCTTGCTTCCAATACTCCAATCAATCTCTGCCTCTCCGGCAAACACTTCGCGCACCAAATCTGGAATGTCATCCTTGCGATGAATTGTTTGTACCAGAACTTGCGATTTCTCGCCTTCATTAAATGCACGCTTATAACGCAGGAACAGCGAAAACATCTGCTTGGGATCATCAAATTGAATTGCCCCAAAATCCTTGAGCGGCGGCTCAAAGCTCCAAGGGTCTAATCGGTAATATGTTTGGAACAGCAATTCGAATCTCCATACCGTTTTTTAATTGACGCCAAGATTATCTGACTAGTTCAGCGACATTTAAACCTCCGTTGCTAACTCCGACGTTCACCCATTGAATTAGGCGGCAGAACGCCCGGCTCACCAGCGCCCAAACTAGAGAGGCTTTTGTGGTAAAGTGTAGCGCAGCGAAACCCACAAAAGCAGCGTAGGTTTGGGCGTCTGCGTAGAGCCGTTTGTTATGCTTTTAACCACTTTCACCGTGCTCAAATCTTGCTTTCTTAGCAGCACTGTAAGCGTCGCTAATTATAGTTTTTCTATCGTTTGGCTCAAGCGCAAAACCTATTTCTCCATTTTTACCAATGACCCAGTTGACTTGATCTTCGTATCTTCCCCATTCATATCGAGGATGCCTTTTCCCATATTTATTAAAGTAATATGCCTCATCTAACTCAACGAGTATTTGGCGACGATTTTCATTGTCAATTAATGGAATTTCTCTGTTTGGAAACTGTTCTGAAATAAACGGTGGCAAATCCGTTTCTAGCGTCCAATTCCACATAGCATGTGTAAAAGCTTTTGTTACCCAGATATCCCATGCTCGACCTGCAAAAAGCTCCATACGAAATCCATCTGACGGCCACTCCCATTCATAGTTTTTGAAATCAGTTGTGTTTGTTTTGATCTGGCCACTAGCAAGTACAACCAGCTTTTTAGAATCGACACTTAGATCGTGTGCCTTTTTTCTATCGAGCTCAGTTGGTTCTGGGCCTTTTACTTCAAACCAGCAATCAAGGGGTGGCAACCAAAAGTCAGGCAAATAACTTTGACCAGAACTCAACTTATAACCTTCGGGCTCGTACTGCCATTGTATTCCTAGTTTGTCAAAGAATACTGCCCACCTCGCTTCAAGACGCGATCTGAACCTACACCCACCATATATCGTTTCTATCGGTTGCATATACATTTCTCAATACTTTCCGTGCATAACCGCCAGCGTAACGGGTTGGTTTGGAGCGACAGCGGAAAAACAATCCGGTTGACGCATTTGTTAAGGGTTGCATTGCCATTCATTCTGCAAATCATCCAAGCTAACAACTTCAAGCCTTGCATCTACATCATAGCGTGAATTAAAGCGCTCAAGCCGTTCCTTTAGCTTGTGCTTGTCAATCTCAGGGTTATCTACCACTGCATACAAATGCAAAATCAATTTTTTTGAGCCATTTTCTGAAAAATATCTTTGAAAATTCTCAGTTTCTAGCAAAATCTTATCAAATCGAGCGGACGAAGCCAGCTGGCTTCTAAATAATTTTACTTCAACTGCGTGAATCTCATCACCGTTATAAGAGACAGCATCGAAGAAAATCTGGCGTTTGTTTATCTGAACCTTTACATCGGTTTTAAATTGCAAATTCAGCTTTTTTGCCAAACTATTAACAGCAAGTTTTTCAGCTAAAGTCACGTTAGCCATAAGCTGCTGATTTTTATTACTTTTTCTATAAAGGTTCTGAGAATTGATGGAGGTTTCGGTAGATTCATTCGGTGTGTTATCTACAGCTTCTTCGCAGACCTCTGAACTCTCTGCTACCTCTTCCCTCAATTTCTGCTCTTGCTCTTCAGGAGATGCTTTATCAAACATCTTTAAAAAATTACTTTCGTACTTATAGTCTGAAGGAGCATATAGAACCCTATGATTAAAGTTCAAGGTTAAGAAGAAAGAAGATACCAGAAAAACAGGAAATGTAATTAAAAACCAGATATACGTTTCTTGATTTTTGCTGTCAATAAAGGGTAGCACCGTCGTTCCACTAATCTCCGCTATCGCTGCGAAAATGGCAATTACTGTCAATGGATTCTTTATATGCCCTACCTTCTCTATCACAGAAATCTCCTGGTACCCTTAACAGGTATTAGACAACGCGTCCTATGATTTCATAAACGCGCCTGCATGTTTACTTAGCAAATGTAGCCTACCTTTTCGCGTGTAACCACATGATTTTCAATTAAATTAATATTATTAAGGCTAAATTTGTAGAATTAGCACGCTTGGGCGTTTTGCCAAGCGCAATAATGCTGTATGCATATCCACTATCAAGAGATCGACACCAAATGGATATGCAAAGCAGATCCCCGAAATTAATGGATCGTGTGAAAGCTGTTATGCGAGTAAAGCGCTACAGCCCACGCAACGGAAAAAACATTTACGCTAAACGAAGGCACGCTACCGCTCCGGTACGACTGGGATGCGTTAAAGCGCTCCGCCTGCGACCGTCTCACCAATTTTGTCGCCTATTTTGGATTACACAGACGTTATAACGTCGACGTTACTCAGTTTCCTTTGGCATTGCAAAGCAGACACTAATTTTTTGTTATGGCATTCCTCACCTCAAGTTCATGGCGGGGTTTTGGCCTTTTCATCGCTCGGCTAGTCTGGCTCCATTGGTGTGGTGCTTGTAGGGGGTGCGTGCCGCAGTGAGTTTCTAGGCATTTTGGTGGGTGCCTTTCTTGAATTCATGCATGCGTTAGGTGTTGTGGCCTTATCAATCGCCCGACAAGTCGAGCTCCTACATGGGTGTGGTGCTTTTAGGGGGTTGCGTGGCGCGGTGGGGCTCTGTGCTTTTTGGTGGGTGCTTTTACCGCACCCAGGGTGTTGCGGCCCTTGCCGGTCGGTTCAGGGCTGGCCTTCCGTTGCAAACCCGATTAGCCTGCTAACTCAACCAGTAAGGGATTGAGATGCAAGAGACGACTTCTCGGCAGCGCTTGGCGGGCGTGCTGATTTTGCTTGGTTTGGTAGTGCAAATAATGGGGTTTAGCGGCTGGGCGGCGACCACGCAGGCGGTGAGCTATGTGCTGTGGGCGGCGGTATTGTTGCTGTGGCGGGATATTCCCAGGCGTTCGCGCATCCAGGCGGGGGTGTTGATTGGCCTGGGCGCGAGCATGCTGTTGGTGGCGCGGTTTGTTTACGGGGCTGAGGTCGATTGGCCTACCATGTTGCAGGGTAACGTGTTCGTGGTGGCCATGCTGGTGGGCGTGAGTTTTATCACGCTGATTGGCAAGCAAGGCAGCAAAGGTGCCTCGGGGAGTCGCGTGACCGGCGCGGGTGGCGTGCTGCGTACCTGGTTGGGCGTGCATTTCCTGGGCACAATCTTGAACCTTTCCACCGTGCTGATGGTTGGCGACAAGCTGGCGAGGCGCGGGCCGCTTAAGATGCCGCAGTTATTGGCACTGAACCGTGGGCTTTCCAGCGCCGCGCTGTGGTCGCCGTTTTTCGCCTCGATGGGTCTGGTGATCTCGCTGGTGCCCGACGTCGAGTACGCGCACATTGCCCTGGCGGGCTTTCCCCTGGCGATGATGGCGGGGCTTTTTACCACGCTGGAGTTGCGGCGGCGGTTTGATTTACGCGAGGTGGATGGGTATTCGCTGGCACCGCGCAGCCTGTTGATGCCCGTGGGCATGGCGGCGCTGGTGATGTTGTTTCACTTCTGGCTGACGCCGTCGCTGACCATTGTCAGCATTATTACCTTCCTGCTGCCAGCCGTTGCGGTGCTGAGCAACCTGCGCGAGGGGCCGCGTTTTACACTGCGGCGAGTCCGCCAGCATACGCTCACCCGCTTGCCTGCCATGCGCGGCGAGGTGTCGCTGTTCCTGGCGGCGGGGTTATTGACCCTGGGGCTTTCCACCCTGGTATCGGCGGCGGCGGGTAGCGACTGGACCCTGTTTGCCGACTTTGGCACGCCCCAGGCGATGATCAGCTTCGCCGCCATTTCGCTGAGCGCACTGGCCGGGCTGCACCCGATTATCGGCGTGTCGGTTTTGGCCTCGATACTCAACCTGGAGGGCGGCGAGCAAACGCTGTTTGCCTTTGTGGCGTTGAGCTCGTGGGCGGTGGGCACCAGCGTGGGGCCACTGTCGGGCATCAACCTGTCCCTTCAGGGCCGCTACGGGGTGAGCGGTTACCGGATGATGACCAACAACCTGCTGTACTCGGCTGTCCTGAGCCTGCTCTCGCTGGGGGCGATCGCAGGCGTCAGTTTGATCGTCGGCTAGCGGCGTATCAGGTTTCGACGATTTTGCCGGGGAAACGGTAGAAGTAGCGATGGCCGCACTGGTGGCAGGGTTCCAGACGCGCAACATTTTCCAGCATCACCTGGGCATCGCAGTGCACGCAGGCCATCAGGCCGGGAGCGGCCATCTCGCCTTCGCAGTAATCGGCGCGGGCGGCTTCCAGGTCATCGTCGAAGCGCTCACGGTCGACGATACTGCGGTCGGCAATCGAAAGCAGCGATTCCGCCACGCGGCGGGTAAGGTGATCAATATCGATGCCCAACCAGCTGGCCACCTGCTTGCCGGTATCCGACATGTAGTGACGCATGTCTTTCAGGTCACGCTCCACCCAGGCCCGCAGCAGGGCCAGTTCGTCCTTGGTGTACTCTTCCAGCTCCGCTTCAAACTCAACGGCGTCGTCCAGGTCCTTTTGCAAATTTTCCCAGGTCAGCTCGTCAGCGCCGTCCTGCATCCGTTCCAGCAAACGCTCGTAGCCTTCGCGTAGGCGATGGTCGTTGTGTTGTTCACTCATGGTCCCTCTCCTTTTGTCGACGCGCGGTGTGACCTATCATGGCCTAGCCGTTCAAGGATACACCTGCATAGGATACAATCGACGCCACTAATCTGACAGTCGTCATCTAACATTCACTTTGCGCCCAACTTGGGCGATACGCCAAGGCATTAAATAAACCGATGGACGCACACTACAGCCCTCGTGAAATTGAACGCGACGCCCAACAATATTGGGATCAACATCAATGCTTTAAAGCAGTAGAGGACGCGAACCGCGAAAAGTTTTACTGCCTTTCGATGTTCCCCTACCCCAGCGGCAAGCTGCACATGGGCCACGTGCGTAACTACACTATCGGCGACGTGGTGTCCCGCTTCCAGCGCATGCAGGGCAAGAATGTCATGCAGCCCATGGGTTGGGATGCGTTCGGCATGCCGGCGGAAAACGCCGCGATTCAAAACCAGGTGCCGCCCGCCAAGTGGACGTACCAGAACATCGATTACATGCGCAACCAGTTGAAAGCCCTTGGCTTTGCCTACGACTGGAGCCGTGAATTCGCTACCTGCGATACCAGTTATTACCGCTGGGAGCAGTGGTTCTTCACCAAGCTGGTGGAAAAGGGCCTGGTGTACAAGAAGATGTCCACGGTCAACTGGGACCCGGTCGACCAGACTGTATTGGCCAATGAGCAGGTCATTGAAGGCCGCGGCTGGCGTTCCGGCGCGCTGGTCGAGCGCAAGGAAATCCCGCTGTGGTTTTTGAAGATCACCGACTACGCCGATGAGCTGCTGGCGGATCTCGACAACGTCGAGTGGCCCGAGCAGGTCAAGACCATGCAGCGCAACTGGATCGGCAAGTCCCAGGGTGTCGAGCTGTCTTTCGACATCAAGGCCCCCGACGGCTCGAGCGGTGAGCCGCTTTCGGTCTACACCACGCGCCCGGACACGCTGTTCGGCGTTACCTATATGGCTGTCGCCGCCGACCACCCGCTCGCCAAACAGGCCGCTGAAGGCAACGCCGAGCTGCAGGCCTTCCGCGAGGAGTGCGCCCGCGGCGGCACCTCGGAAGCCGAAATGGCCACCAAGGAGAAAAAAGGCCTGCCCACGGGTTTCAAGGCCATTCATCCGCTTACCGGTAACGAAGTGCCCGTCTTTGTAGCCAACTTCGTGCTGATGGAGTTCGGCACCGGGGCCGTCATGGCCGTACCTGCCCACGACCAGCGCGACTGGGAGTTCGCCACCAAGTACGGCATCGAGATCAAGCCGGTGATTGCCGATGAAAACGGCAACACACCCGACCTGTCCCAGGGCGCGTATGCCGAACACGGCACGCTGATCAATTCCGGCGAGTTCAACGGGCTGGGCTTTGAGGACGGCTTTGATGCAATCGCGGCCAAACTCGCCGAGATCGGCCGCGGCGAGGTCAAGACCAACTACCGCCTGCGCGATTGGGGTGTGGCCCGCCAGCGTTACTGGGGCGCGCCGATTCCGGTCAAATACGGCCCGGAAGGCCAGACCGTGCCGCTCACCGATGACCAGTTGCCGGTGGAGCTGCCGATGGAAGTCACCGTCGACGCCTCGGGGTCACCGCTCAAGAAGATGCCCGAGTTTTCCGACCTGGGCGACGGCTGGACCCGGGAGACCGACACCTTCGACACCTTCATGGAGTCTTCGTGGTATTTCGCGCGCTTCTGCTGTGCGGATAACCACGAGGCCATGCTTGATGAGCGGGCCAACTACTGGCTGCCGGTCGACCTTTACATCGGCGGGATCGAGCACGCCATCCTGCACCTGCTCTACGCCCGCTTCTTCCACAAGCTGATGCGTGACTTTGGCCTGGTGGATTCCGACGAGCCCTTCCAGCAGCTGCTGACCCAGGGCATGGTGATCGCCGAAACCTACTACCGCACCACCGAGAACGGCGGCAAGGAGTGGTTTAACCCCGCCGATGTCGAGGTGAAGCGCGATGAGAAAGGCCGCCCGCTGAGTGCGGTGCTGATGAGCGACGGCCAGCCGGTGGAAATGGGCGGCATCGAGAAGATGTCCAAGTCGAAGAACAACGGCGTTGACCCGCAGTCGATGATCGACAAGTTCGGCGCCGACACCGTTCGCCTGTTCATGATGTTCGCCGCGCCCCCCGAGCAGTCGCTGGAGTGGTCGGATTCCGGCGTGGAAGGCGCCCACCGCTTCCTGAAACGCATGTGGCGTCAGGTGCACGAGCATCTTGAAGCCGGTTCGCCGGGCAAGTTGGACGTAGCCGCGCTGGATGACGACCAGAAAGCACTGCGCCGCAAAACCCATGAAACCATCAAGAAAGCCAGCGACGACATTGGCCGCCGGACGACTTTCAACACCGCCATTGCCGCGGTGATGGAGCTTTCCAACGCTCTGGCCCGCTTCGAGGACGACTCGGCCCAGGGGCTTGCGGTGAGCCGTGAGGCACTGGAAGCCTGCGTATTGCTGCTGGCACCGATCACGCCGCACCTGTGCCATCGCCTGTGGCAGCAGTTGGGACATACGACCCCGGCGATTGAAACGCCCTGGCCTGCCGTCGACGAAGCAGCGCTCACCCGCGACACCATCGAGCTTGTGGTCCAGGTCAACGGCAAATTGCGGGCCCGCATGGAAGCCCCGGCCAGCGCCGACAAAGCCGCCATCGAGCAGTTGGCAATGGAAAACGACAACGTCCAGCGTCACCTGGAAGACAAGACGGTGCGTAAAGTCATCGTGGTGCCGGGCAAGCTGGTCAACATAGTGGTGAGCGGATGAATCGACGGACTTTTTTAGCCACCAGCATGGCCGCCTCGGCGGCCGTGCTCCTCAGCGCGTGCGGTTTTCGGCTGCGCGGTGCGGGTTCCATGCCCAGCCTGCCGCCGCTGGCCCTTGAAGGCGATACCAACAGCGACCTGGGCCGCCAGCTTGCCAGTCGCCTGGAACAGCTAGGCACCCGGCTGGGTGATAGCGGCCAATGGCGCGTGACCCTGGGATCACCCAGGTTGGACGAACGACGCCTGGGCGGCGAAGTTCGCGGTAGCCGGGACCACGAGCTGACGCTCAGCACAACGCTGTCTGTTCAGCGCCGGGAAGACAACGCCTACCTGCTCAACGGTGAGACGCTGTCGACCAGTACCCGCATTCGCATCAATGATAATGACCTGCTCAACCGCGAGGACCTGTTCAGCGAAGCCGAGCAAAGCCTCAATCGTGAATTGACGCAGCGCATTATCGAACGTCTCAGCGCCCTTGATAACGCCTCGTGAAAGTCTTTGCCGATCAACTGCCCGCCGCCCTGGCCAAGTCGCTGCCCAAGGTCGTGATTGTGGCCGGCGATGAGCCCCTGCAGCACCGCGATGCCTGCGATGCCGTGAGAGCCGCTGCCCGCCAGGCGGGTATCGAGGAGCGCGAAGTCCTGGATGTCGAGCCCAACTTTGCCTGGGGGCGGCTGCTTGAGGTGGCCAGCAACCTGTCGCTGTTCGCCACCAACAAGCTGCTTGAACTGCGTTTGGGCCAGCACAAGCTGGGGCAGGAAGGTAGCAAGGCGTTGGCCGAATACGCCCAGCACCTGGACAATAACGATGACCTGCTGTTGATCAGCATGGGCAAGCTGGATGCCAAACAGCAAAAAAGTGCCTGGTTCAAGGCGCTCGATAAGCATGGTCTGTTTGTCCCGGTATGGCCGGTTGATGTCTCGCGGCTGGGTTACTTTCTGCGCGACCGTGCCTCGCTTCATGGCTTGCAGATCGATCTGGACGCTGCTCGCCTGCTGGGCGAACGCACCGAAGGCAACCTGCTGGCCGCTGACCAGGCCATGCAGAAACTGGCCCTCATCCACCCCCAGGGCACCCGGCTTACCGCGGAAAGCATCGCCCAGGGCGTGGAAGACAGCACCCGCTTTGATGTTTTCACCCTGGCCGACGCCTGTCTGAAAGGCGAGCCCAGCCGTGTCTCGCGGATTATCACCGGGTTGCGCAGTGAGGGCGTGGAAGCGCCTATCGTCCTCTGGGCGCTAACCCGCGAGCTGCGGACGCTGCTGTCACTGCATCAACACATGGACCAGGGACAGAGCTTTGAGCACGCCTGCAAAGCGCAAAAGCCGATGATTTTCGACAAGCGCCGCCCGGCCTATCAAAAAGCCACTCAGCGGCTACCCATGAAGCGTTTACATAAGCTGCTGTTGATGGCTCAACGACTGGATCTCGCCGTTAAAGGGGCGTCACCGGTGCCGTTATGGCCAGGGTTGCACGACCTGGCGATGACCATGGCCGGTGGACGCGGCTTACTGGCTGAATCCGCCTGGACGTACCGCGTTGCCACCAGCTTTTAGGCCTACTGCATTCAGGCACTATTGACCGAATAAGCAACAACCGTGAATTCTCGGTACCAAAGCGTGTACCCGGCTTAAAAAAAGGCTAAATTCTTCCTATACTTTTGTTTCAAGCCATTTGTGCTTGGCCCATCCCTACAAACATGTCTAAGGATCAAGACGATGAATAAAGTACGTGCCTATCTCTCGACGCTGCTAATTGCTGCCCTGGTCATTACCAGCCTGCCCGTTGCGGCGGCACCGGCTTCCTCCACAACGGACCTTGTCAGCACTCAGTCCGTGCTTGCCAATGACAGTGCCCAGGCAGACCGCGAGCGGATCCACCAGCTGCTTAACCGCGCCGACATCCAGGACGAACTGGTCAAACAAGGCGTTGATCTGGACGAGGTGGAAGCGCGTGTTGCCGCTTTGAGCGATGCCGAAGCCCAGCAGATGGCCAACCAGCTGGAAGAGCTGCCAGCTGGCGCCGGTGTCGTTGGCGCTCTGTTCGCGGTCTTTATTATTCTATTGGTCACTGACATTCTCGGCCTGACCGATGTTTATCCGTTTACGCGCTAATCCATGAAGCCTTTCTTCATGAACGCTATCTACATGAACACTATCTACTGTTTTCAAAACGCCCGCCTCGCGGGCGTTTTCGTCTTGGTACTGTTACTCACGGCATGCGCCAGCGCCCCGCAGCTGCGCGATAGCACTGAGCAGCGCCTGCCCCGCCACAGCGAGATCAGCGACGTCCCCTTTTACGCCCAGACCGAGTACCAGTGCGGCCCGGCAGCGCTGGCCATGGTCCTGAACCATCAGGGAGTCGATACCGACGTCGAGACGCTTATTCCCCAGGTATTCATTCCTGGCCGCGAAGGCAGTGTCCAACCGGAAATGCTGGCCACCGTGCGTCGTCATGAGCGTATCGCCTATCCCATTCGCGGCAGCTTCGACGAACTGTTGGGGCATCTGGCCGCCGGTGACCCGGTCTTGGTCATGCAGAACCTGTCACTTGCGGCATTTCCCATGTGGCATTACGCGGTGGCGATTGGCTACGACCTGGATGACGATACCCTGATACTGCGCAGTGGCGAAATCGAGCGGCATACCCTGTCCTTCAGCCGCTTTGACGCCACCTGGGCAAGAACCGATCGCTGGGGATTTGTGGTGGCCAAGCCTGGCACCCTGCCCGAGGGCATTACCGCACGCAACGCGATCAATGCGATCAGTGCCTACGAGGAAGCGCATGGCCCTGAGGCCACGCTGGGCAGCTGGCAGGCAATGACGGAGCGTTACCCCAATAATGCGATTGGTCAGTTTGGCCTGGCGAATGCCTATTACGCCAACCAGCAGCCGGACAACGCGCTCAGCGCCTTCCAGGCAGCCGCTCAGCGTGATCCGCAGATGGGCGCAGCGTGGCTGAATATCGGGCTACTCCAGTTGCAGAGGGACCAGCCGGAGGCGGCTAGAGAAGCCCTCAGCAAAGCGGCGGCCATCGAAGGCAGCTGGCAGGAGCGTGCTCAGGAAGTGTTGGAAAATCAGCTGGACAGATAACTGAAAACGCCGTGGCAAAGCCACGGCGTCTTGGATAATCATCAATCTTGTTTGACGGGAATTAACGGCGGGAAGCGTTGTAGCCGAGATCGGCGCCACGGCTTTCGTCGCTGCGGCGACGTGCGCTACCGCGTTTACGGTTCTCTTCCTCGCACACCTTGTCTTTACCGCCGCATATATCGCAGCCGTCTTTCATGCCGATTTGATTCAAGCCGCCACAGGAACCCGCAATGGGCTTGCGTCCCATGATGACGCCCACGGCCATGACCGTCATCACAAGGGCCATGAATCCGAAAACCAGTAGCCAGATGGCCATAATTACCTCCTCTCACGATGGGGCTTACCAGTAGACAACAACAAGTTCCGTTAGTGCCTGATATTCCACAACGCGAAAATAGAGGGGGCCAGCCAATGGCCAGCCCCGCAATTGCCCTTGGGCATGCTATCAACCGCCGAAATCATCCAGCATGATGTTTTCCGGCTCAACCCCCAGATCAAGCAGTAGCTTGATGCAAGAGGCGTTCATCATGGGCGGCCCACACATGTAGTACTCGCAATCTTCAGGCGCGGGGTGGTCCTTCAGATAGTTTTCATACAACACGTTGTGAATGAAGCCCGTTGGTCCTTCCCAGTTATCTTCCGGCAGCGGGTCTGACAGCGCCAGGTGCCATTCGAAGTTCGAGAATTCTTCCGCCAATTGGTCGTACTCTTCATTGTAGAAGGTCTCACGCCATGAACGTGCACCGTACCAGAATGAAATTTTACGATCGGTTTTCAACCGCTTGAGCTGATCGAAGATATGGCTGCGCATCGGTGCCATGCCCGCACCACCGCCGATAAAGATCATTTCGGCGTTGGTATCCTTGGCGAAGAATTCACCAAACGGCCCCATCACGGTCACCTTGTCGCCCGGCTTCAGGCTAAAGACATAGGTGGACATCAAGCCGGGGGGATGGCTGGTGCCGGGGGGCGGCGTCGCGATACGGATGTTGAATTTGAGGATACCCTTTTCATCGGGGTAGTTCGCCATTGAGTAAGCGCGAATGATTTCCTCGTTGTTCTTGTGGGAAACGTCGAACAAGCCGAATTTTTCCCAGTCGCCACGGTATTCCTCTTCGATATCAAAATCGGAGAACTTGATATCGTACGGCGGCGCTACCAACTGCACATAGCCACCAGCGCGGAAGGCGACTTCTTCGCCTTCCGGCAGCTTCAGGTTCAGCTCTTTGATGAAGGTGGCAACGTTGGGGTTATCGATAACCTCGCATTCCCACTTCTTGACGCCAAACACTTCCTCAGGCACTTCAATCTTCATGTCCTGCTTGACAGGCACCTGGCAAGAAAGACGCCAGCCTTCCTTCTTCTCGCGCATGGTGAAGTGCGATTCTTCGGTGGGCAGGATAGAACCACCGCCTGTCTCTACGCGGCACTTGCACTGGGCGCAGGAACCACCGCCGCCACAGGCCGAGGAAAGGAAAATGCCGTTGGCGGCCAGGGTGTTCAGTAGTTTGCCACCGGCCTGGGTCGTCAAGGTATGTTCAGGGTCATCGTTGACCTCAATGGTCACGTCCCCACTACTCACAAGCTTGCTTCGCGCTGCCAGAATGATCGCCGTTAAGCTGATAACGATGACCGTAAACATGACAACACCGAGCAAGATGACAGCTGTATCAACCATGTCGGTTTCCTATTGCTGAAGGGTTTTCTTTGCCCCGACGATGCGTATGCACCGACGGGAAAACCGGCTCCGATTAAAGCTGAATACCTGAGAAGGACATAAAGCCCAACGACATCAGCCCTACGGTGATAAAGGTGATACCCAGGCCCTGCAAGCCCGCCGGTACATCACTGTACTTGAGCTTTTCACGGATACCTGCCAGGGCAGCGATCGCCAGCGCCCAGCCAGTACCGGCACCAAAGCCATAGACCACCGACTCACCAAAGTTATAGCTACGCTCGACCATGAACAGTACGCCACCGAGAATGGCGCAGTTCACCGTGATCAGCGGTAGGAAAACCCCCAGCGCGTTATAGAGCGCAGGCACGTACTTATCCAGGAACATTTCCATGATCTGGACAAGTGCGGCGATAACCCCGATGTAGCTGAGCAGCCCGAGGAACGACAGGTCGATGTTTTCAGCACCATTGATGCCGGTCCAGGTCAGTGCACCCTCCTGAAGCAAGAAGGTGTATACCAGATTGTTGACCGGCACGGTGACGGTCAGTACGACAATAACGGCAATACCCAGGCCGATCGCGGAGGATACCTTTTTGGAGACGGCCAAAAAGGTACACATGCCGAGGAAGAAGGCCAACGCCATGTTTTCAACGAAGACCGATGCAACAAAAAGGCTTAGATAATGTTCCATGTTACACGGCCTCCTTCGGCTGAGTATTTTCCTTCATCTTGAACTCGTTCTCTTCAACCTGCTCAGGATTGAGTGAACGCAGCACCCAGATCAGCAGGCCGATGATGAAGAATGCAGAAGGCGGAAGCAGCAGCAAGCCGTTACCCACGTACCAGCCACCGTCCTGAACGGTCGGCAGTACGGTGAAGCCGAACACGCTGCCTGAGCCCAGCAGTTCACGGAAGAAGCCAACGACCATCAGTACAAAGCCGTAACCCAGACCGTTACCGATACCGTCCAGGAAGGACATGCCAGGCGTGTTGGACATCGCAAAGCCTTCTGCACGTCCCATGACGATGCAGTTGGTAATGATCAGGCCTACGAACACCGACAGCTGTTTGGACATTTCATACGCATAGGCTTTCAGAATCTGATCCACCACGATGACCAGCGAGGCAATGATGGTCATCTGAACAATGATGCGGATAGAAGACGGAATATGATTCCGAATCAGTGAAACGAACAGGTTAGAGAATGCGGTGACGAAAATAACCGCCAGTGCCATGACCAGCGATACACTCATGCTGGTCGTCACCGCGAGTGCCGAACAAATCCCCAATATCTGGAGCGCAATGGGGTTGTTCTTGAAAATCGGCGCCGTCAAGACGCCTTTTGCATTTACGTCCGCCATGATTAGGCCCCCTCAACGTCTTCGAAGTTGGTATCGGTGTCTTCGGCGTCTTCCGGGTCAGTACCGCTACGGAATTTTGCCAAATAAGGACCGAAGCCTTCTTCGCTCAACCAGAATTGCAGCATGTTGGTCACGCCGTTACTGGTAAGCGTAGCACCCGATAGGGCATCTACTTCGTGTTCGTTACTCGCGCCGCCTTTGGTCAGGTGGATTTCCGGCGAGAGGTCGCCCTCTTCGTCGTAAATTTCTTTGCCTTCCCACTGGGCCTGCCAGCGCGGGTTGTTGACCTCGGCACCCAGGCCTGGCGTTTCACTGTGCTCGTAGTAAGTGATACTGACAATGGTATTGCCATCACCCTCTACGGAGATGAAGCCACGCATGAGACCCCAAAGGCCCTGGCCACGAATCGGCAGCACAATCTGTTCCGGGTCGCTTTCATCACCAATCAGATACACCGTGGAGTAGTTTTCTACCCGGCTTAGACCCGCAATGTCCTTTTCACCTGACAGCGTACGGCCAGTGGCCGGATCCCGCGCAGCTTCAAAGTTATTGAAGGTCTCCGGGTCAAACTCATCGGTGTACTCACCGGATTCCATGTCAACGACACGGGCCGTGATTTGATTGCTGAATGTTTCTTCAACGTCCATGCCCGGCTCGTAGAGCTTGGCCACATTAAGGATGTTGGTCTTGCGGTCCAGTTCCTGGTTCAACTGCTGGGCGGGGCGTAACGCCACCGCCGCCGTCGAGACAATGACGGAGCACACGATACACAGTGCAAACGCCACTATCAGAACTTTCTTGATGGAGTTATTACCTTGTGCCATTAGGCAGTCTCCTCGGCCGGTACGCCCGTGCGCTTGACGCGACGCTTGATATTGGCCTGGACAAAGAAATGGTCAATCAACGGGGCAAACAGATTGGCAAACAGAATCGCCAGCATGATGCCTTCCGGGAATGCCGGGTTCACTACGCGGATCAGCACCGTCATCACGCCGATCAAGGCGCCGAACACCAGGCGGCCCTGGTTGGTCATGGAGGCAGACACTGGATCCGTCGCCATGAACACCATGCCAAAGGCAAAGCCACCGATCACCAGATGCCAGTACCACGGCATCGCAAACATCGGATTGGTGTCAGACCCGATCAGATTGAACAGCGTGCTGGTGATGACCATGCCCAGCAAGACGCCCAGCATGATTCGCCAACTGGCAATCCCGGTCCACAGCAAGACGGCGGCACCAATAAAGATCGCCAGTGTGGACACCTCGCCTACCGAGCCGGGAACAAAGCCGAGGAAAGCGTCCCACCAGCTGAAGGTGTCAGCCAGCGACCCCATGCCTTCCTGGAAGGCCAGCGATAGCGCCGTGGCACCTGTATAGCCATCGGCTGCCACCCAGACAGAATCACCGGAAATTTGCGCCGGATAAGCAAAGTACAGAAATGCCCGACCGGTCAGCGCGGGGTTCAGGAAGTTCTTGCCCGTACCGCCAAAGATTTCTTTACCGATCACCACACCGAAGGTAATACCCAGTGCCACCTGCCAGAGCGGAATCGTCGCCGGCAGGATCAGGGCGAACAGCACGGATGTCACGAAGAAGCCTTCATTGACCTCGTGGCCACGCTTGATGGCAAAGAGCACTTCCCAGAAACCACCGACAGCGAAGGTCACCAGATAGATGGGCAGGAAGTAGGTTGCCCCCAACACGAAGTTGGCCCATAGGCTGCTTGGGTCGTGCCCACCTGCCAGGGTCATCATGATGGCTTCGCGCCAACCGTCCATCGATGCATAGCCTGCCTCGATGGCTGTATTGGCCTGCCAGCCCGCGTTCCACATGCCAAAGAACATCGCCGGGAAGGTACACATCCAGACGGTGATCATGATGCGCTTGAGGTCGATACCATCGCGCACGTGGGCGGTGGTCTTGGCCACGCTGGGGGGTGAGTAGAAAATCGTATCTACGGCTTCATAAAGCGGGTAAAACTTCTCGTACTTACCACCTTTATGGAAGTGCGGCTCGATGTTATCGAGTGTTTGTCGAATACCCATCATCAGGCCTCTTTCTCGATCATGGTGAGATTGTCACGCAGAATGGGACCGTACTCGTATTTGCCGGGGCAAACATAGGTACACAGGGCAAGGTCCTCTTCGTCCAGCTCCAGACACCCCAATTGCATGGCAACCTCAATGTCGCCCACGATCAGCGAACGCAACAGCTGCGTCGGCATAATGTCCAGCGGCATCACGGTTTCATAGACGCCAATTGGCACCATGGCACGCTCGGACCCATTAGTCGATGTTGTGGGGGCGTAGTTGCTCAGGCCCTTGATCTTGGAAAGATAAATACCCAGTACGGAATGGCGGTTAGCGCCTGGCGACAACCAGCCCATGAAAGAGCGCTTGTTGCCCTCTTCAAGCAAACTGATTTGATTGTCGAAACGTCCCAGATAGGTCAGCTTTCCTTCAGCGGCAAAGCCCGAGAAGACTGATCCTGAAATAACGCGGGTGTCTTCCGGTTGGATGACATCCCCGGCCAGGAGTTCCTCAGTGCTCGCGCCCACACGGGTACGCACCAAACGCGGATTCTCGGCACGCGGACCGCCAATCGCGATCACGCGGCTTACATCGAGCTTACCTTCGGCAAACAGCTTGCCAAACGCAATGACGTCCTGATAACCAATGTGCCATACCTTTTTATGCAGGGCGACGGGCGACAGGTAATGAATATGGGTCCCTACCAGGCCTGCGGGATGTGGCCCTGCAAAGCTTTCGGTGGTAACACCCTCGACATCATCGCCGGGAACAGAGGCGTTAGCGCCCTTGCACAGAAAAACGTTGCCCTCGGTCAGGCGGGTTAGCACCTTGAGGCCGTCTTCAAATGCTTGTGTGTTCTCGTTGATGATCAACGCCGGATCAGCGCTGAGTGGATGAGTATCCACAGCAGTAACAAAAATATCGGTAGGCGTGCTGTCGATCGCCGGTGTCCGCGAGAAAGGACGCGTACGTAACGCGGTCCAGAGCCCGGACTCTACCAGCTGATCAACCACGACCTGACGATCGAGCTGACCTAACGAGGCACGTTCATGAGAAGCAAAGCTCACCGCCTCTTCCTGCTCGTCGACTTTGATCACGACAGATAATAGACGACGCTTTTCGCCACGGTTTATTGCGACCACTTCACCGGAGGCGGGTGCGGTGAAGCGCACGCCATCAATTTTCTTGTCGGTGAAGAGCAGTTGGCCCAGTTTGACCTTATCCCCTTCCTGAACTTCCATTGTCGGCTTCATGCCAACGTAGTCAGTACCCAGGATTGCCACGTGGCGCACAGGACGCGCATCTTCAATACGCTGCTCGGGCGCTCCCGTGATGGGGAGATCCAGGCCTTTTTTGACTTCGATCATAGTCTCGCCCAGTTGATGGATCGGATATACGAAGGTAAGGGGTTCGAATGCTTATTTTCTGCTCAGTGAATTTTTGTTATCTGTTCAGATTGTTACCAGTCAGGCTCAAGTAGCACTTGAACCACCCCGAAAAATCTATCGTATTATAAAGACAACCGGGCCTAATGACTACATCAACCGGGGTCGCCTAAAGTGCTATAGACGCCCTCATTTCAAGATTTTTTATTCCGTTCGCCTACAAAAACGCCACCTGATGGTGGCGTTTTTCGATTAATGATTATCAATCAAGATGGGCGTGCTAGCTTGCCTGCTGGGGAAGTTTGAGAAAGCTCACGTTCGACATCTGCTGAAGAATGCGAATCACTTGGCAGCTATAGCCAAATTCGTTGTCATACCACACATAAACGACGGCATGATGACCGTTGGCGATGGTGGCTTTGGCGTCCACGATCCCGGCGTGCCGGTTGCCCACAAAATCGGACGAGACCACCTCAGGCGAATCCACGAAGTCGATTTGCTTCTGGTAGGCCGAGTCGATCGACATACGCCGCAGATAGTCGTTCAAGGCGTCGACATCGGTCGTCTTGTCGAGCGTCAGGTTCAGGATCGCCATGGACACATTGGGGATGGGTACGCGGATCGCATTCCCCGTCAACTTGCCTTCAAGCTCCGGCAATGCTTTCGCCACCGCCTTGGCCGCCCCGGTTTCGGTCAACACCATATTGAGGGCCGCACTGCGCCCGCGGCGGTCGCCCTTGTGATAGTTATCGATCAGGTTCTGGTCGTTGGTATAGGCGTGGACGGTCTCCACATGGCCGTTAACGACGCCATATTCGTCGTTGAGCGCCTTGAGCACCGGCACGATGGCATTGGTGGTACAGGAAGCCGCCGACACGATACGGTCCTGCTCGGTAATCGACTCATGGTTGATGCCATAGACAATATTCTTGATATCGCCTTTGCCCGGCGCCGTCAGCAATGCCTTGGAAGCGCCCTGACATGCGACATGTTGACCCAGGCCTGCCTCGTCGCGCCATATCCCGGTGTTGTCGACGATCACCGCGTTGTTGATGCCGTAATCCGTGTAGTCAATATCGCTGGGGTTATCGGCATAAATCACTTGCACCACGTTACCGTTGATCGTCAGGGTGCGCGCCTCAGCGTCAACGGCAATGGTGCCCTCAAAAGGCCCGTGAACCGAATCACGGCGTAGCAGACTGGCCCGCTTCTCCAGATCCTTCGACACATCGCCACGCCCGCGCACGACGATCGCCCGCAACTGCAGCAGGTTGCCGCCACCGGCTTTTTCGATCAGTACCCGCGCCAGTAAACGGCCAATACGCCCAAACCCGTAAAGCACCACATCCTTGGGCTCACCCTTGCTGGCCCCCGGCTGGTAACCGTCGACGATCTGGTGCAGTTCCTTGCGCAGGAAGGTCTCGACATCGCCACCGCCCTGCCGTTTCAACATTACGGCCAGCTTGCCGACATCTACGTGGGCAGGCCCAAGGTTCAGCTCGCACAGCGTTTTGACAATCGGAAAGGTGTCTTCCACCGACAGCTCAGTCCCTTCGATTTTGCGTACAAAACGATGGTCCTTGAGAATGCGGATGACCGACTGATTGATCAACGAACGCCCATACATGGTCGCCACAACATTATGCTGACGGTACAGACGGCCGACCAAAGGGATCATCTGCTCCGCCAGAGCTTCGTTGCTTTGCCATTCCTGAAAAACGTTATCGAGCGTTTGCTGACTCACGTGCGGCCTCATTAAGTAATGAATAATTTTCAAGTGTATTATCCGTAGCCGCTGAATGAGCCGCAATGCCTGGATAGTCGCAGACGATGTAGGGGGATTACATAAACGGCGGTTTGACTACAAGCGGGCTGCTTCTGCCTGAAAGCATTGATCGTGTATGATCTAGGCTCCGTTTCAGCGCAGAACGACATCTTTATTATGCCCACGTTTTCTCTACTTGCTCCGCCCCAGCCCGAGGGCGTGCGCGATACACTTTATTGGACATCGCCCCCCGGTAGCGCGTCGGCGCTTGCCCTGGCACGTCTGGCCGCCGACGCCCCCTTGCTGGTGATCACGCCAAGTACCGCCAGCGCCCAGCGCCTCGAGCAGGACCTGTCGTTTTATAGCGATGTCCCGGTATTGCCCTTCCCTGACTGGGAAACGCTGCCCTATGACAGCTTTTCACCCCACCAGGATATCGTCTCCGCTCGACTGCGCACGCTGCGCCAGCTTCAGGACGGGGTACGCGGGCTCGTTCTGGTCCCTATCAATACGCTGATGCAGCGCTTACCGCCCGTTGATTACATCGCCGGGCGTGTCCTGACCCTGAATGTCGGCGACAAACTCGACCGCGAGCCGTTTCGCGAGGCACTCTCACGAGCGGGCTACCGGGCCGTGGAAACCGTCTATGAGCCGGGCGAATACGCCATGCGCGGGGCCTTGATCGACCTGTTCGCCATGGGCATGGACGCCCCCATCCGGATTGATCTGTTCGACGATGAGATCGATACCCTGCGTCATTTTGACCCGGGCAGCCAGCGCTCAACCGACAAGCTCGACAGGATCGAACTGCTGCCGGCCCATGAATACTCGCTGAGCCGCTCATCGATCGCCTGCTTCCGCGAGCAGTTCGAGACGCTTTTCGATGTCGATCCGCGCCAGTGCCCGCTGTACAACGATGCCCTCAAAGGCATTCCCTCGCCGGGGCTGGAACACTACCTCCCCCTGTTTTTTGAGCAAACGGCCTCGCTGTTTGACCACTTGACCCAGGATACCCGGGTCGCCCTGCTGCCGGGTGTCTATGCGGCGGCCGAACAGCACTGGCAGGCAATCGAAAGCCGCTACGCCAACCTGGGGGTCGACCCCACACGACCGCTTTTGCCGCCACACCGTGCATTCTTTCCGGTCAGCGATGTCTTTTCTGCCATCAAGCAGCGCCCACGGGTTGAACTGAGTGACGACCCGGAACAGCAGCACGCCCTGACGCCCGAAGCCAAGCCACTGCCAACGGTGGCGATCGATTCCCGGGCCAAACGGCCGCTGAACGACTTTGCCAATTTCCTCGAGCACGAGCAGGATTCACGCGTGCTGCTGGTTGCCGAGTCACGCGGACGACGCGAAGCCCTTGAAGACGTGCTGGCACCACTGTCGCTGAAACTGCCGCACGTTGACGGGTTTAAAGACTTCCTTGCCAGTGACCAGCACATCGCCATCACCGAGGGGCTGATTGACAGCGGGCTCTGGCTGACCGACCCGCCGCTTGCCGTCATCAGCGAGACAGAGCTGTTCGGCGATGTGGTCCGCCAGAGTCGACGCCGTGAGAAGGCCACCGACGATAACGAATTTGCCGTTCGCCACCTCTCAGAGCTGCGCAAGGGTGCACCCGTGGTCCACCAGGCCCACGGCGTAGGCCGTTACATCGGCCTGGAAGCGCTTGAGGCAGGCGGTCAGGCCAATGAGTTCCTGGCATTGGAATATGCCGACGGCGCCAAACTTTATGTGCCGGTGGATAGCCTTCACCTGATCTCGCGCTACAGCGGCGCCGACGATGAGCTGGCCCCGCTGCACAAGCTGGGCTCGGACCAATGGGAAAAAGCCCGCAAGAAAGCCGCCGAGAAAATTCGCGACACCGCCGCTGAACTACTGGATGTCTATGCCCGTCGCGAAGCCCAGCAGGGCGTGGTGTATGAAGCACCGGGTGATGAATATGCGCGTTTCGCGGGCAGTTTCCCGTTTGAAGAAACCGCCGATCAACAAGCCGCCATTGAAGCCGTCATCGACGATATGACATCGCCGCAACCCATGGACCGGGTCGTCTGCGGCGACGTGGGCTTCGGCAAGACCGAGGTTGCCATGCGCGCCGCCTTTCTGGCGGTTCAGTCGGGCCGCCAGGTGGTGGTGCTGGTCCCTACCACCCTGCTGGCCCGTCAGCATTTTGAGAACTTCCGCGACCGGTTTGCCGACACCGCGGTCAATATCGGCCTCATCTCGCGCTTTACCCACGGCAAGGAGATGAAAAAGACGCTGGACGATATCAAGAACGGCCAGACCGACATCGTGATTGGCACCCACAAGCTGCTCGGCAATAACGTTGAGCTGCCCAAGATGGGCCTGTTGATCATCGATGAAGAACACCGCTTTGGTGTCGCCCAGAAAGAAAAGCTCAAGACCCTGCGCGCCCAGATCGATATTCTGACGTTGACGGCCACGCCCATTCCCCGAACGCTCAACATGGCGATGAGCGGCATTCGTGACCTGTCGATCATCGCGACACCACCGCCCCGTCGCCTATCGGTCAAAACCTTTGTTCAGCAACATCAGGACGGCGTTATCAAAGAGGCGCTGCTGCGTGAGATACTGCGTGGTGGCCAGGTCTACTTTCTGCACAATGAAGTCAAGACCATTGAGAATACCGCAGAACGTATTCGCTCCTTGATCCCTGAGGCCCGCGTCGCCGTCGCCCATGGCCAGCTCCCCGAACGCAACCTTGAACGGGTCATGTCTGATTTCTATCACCGCCGCTTCAACGTGCTTGTCTGCTCGACCATCATTGAAACCGGAATCGACGTGCCCAGTGCCAATACCATCATCATTGAACGCGCCGACAAGTTTGGCCTGGCACAGCTGCACCAGCTGCGCGGCCGTGTGGGCCGCAGCCACCACCAGGCTTACGCTTACCTGCTCACCCCGACGCCCAAGGCCATGACCCGGGATGCCGTCAAGCGCCTGGAGGCGATCAGCGCCTCGGATGACTTGGGCGCAGGCTTCACCCTGGCGAGTCACGACATGGAAATCCGCGGTGCGGGGGAACTGCTCGGTGATGAGCAGAGTGGCCAAATGGAAACCATCGGCTATACCCTTTATATGGAAATGCTCGACCGCGCCGTGAAAGCCATTCGTGCCGGCAAGACGCCGAATATCGATGCCCCCTTCGATAGCGGCGTCGAAATCAGCCTGAACCTGCCCGCGCTGATTCCCGACGACTACATTCACGACGTCCAACAGCGGCTGGTCATGTACAAACGCATCGCCAACACCCAAAGTGACGCCGAGCTCAAGGAACTGCAGGTGGAACTGATTGACCGCTTTGGCTTGTTGCCAGCGCCGCTAAAGCACCTGATACGCCAAACGCGACTGCGCCAGCGAGCCGAACAGCTTGGCATCAAGCGCTTAGAGGCCGGTGAGAAACGCGGCCGAATCATCTTTGACACCCACACTCAGGTGGATCCCTACACTCTGGTCACGCTTATTCAAAGCTCGCCGCAGCACTACCGCCTGGACGGTTCGGATACGTTACGTTTTGAACTCGACATGGAAAAAGTCGACCAGCGGTTTGAACATATCGAGTCACTGTTAACCACACTCAATCAAAAAGTGGCGGCAGCCTGACGGTTGCGGCAAACTGAACATGTTGTCATCGCCTGCGTTAGCGATGTATTCACTGATTAGGATTACTCATGAACATTCGTCATACTTTTTTTCGCTGGGGCCCTACCAGCCTTGCGGTTCTGCTGACGGCAAGCCTTTCAGCGCCGGTGATGGCTCAGTCTGCCGACGACGAGCACGAGCAGGCAAACCAGAACACGCCCGAACTGAGCGACATCGCCATTGAAAGCGCAGAACTCGTTTCGCAGAAGTCGCCAAACAACCTGCCGCGCGGGGAGTTCCGTATTCCCGATGAGGGCGACATTATTGGCGAACGCTACACCATCACGATCGACAATCCGGAAGACACGCTTATCGATGTGGCCCGGCGACATAACATTGGCTATGAAGAAATTCGCATGGCCAATCCTGATGTCAGCATCTGGGTGCCTGGCGAAGGCACCGAGGTGGTCATTCCATCCCGGTACATACTGCCGCCGGTAGAACGCGAAGGCATCGTGATCAATCTGTCCGAATTGCGGCTTTACTACTACCCCGCTGACAAGCCGGGCATCGTCGAGACGTATCCGGTGAGCGTGGGGCGTGACGAATTCGCCACACCGGTCGGCAAGACCAAGACCACCATCAAGGTCAAGGACCCAGCCTGGTCACCGCCCGCCTCCATGCGACGCGAAGCCGCCGAGCGCGGCGAACCCGCCCCTTCCATCGTGCCACCCGGCCCTGACAACCCGCTAGGCGAACACGCAATCCTGCTGGGGCTTCCCAGCTACCTGATCCACGGCACCAACCGCCCTGACGGTGTCGGCATGCGTGTCAGCCGCGGCTGTATCCGCATGTACCCGGAAGATATCGAGTCGCTCTACGAGCGCGTCCCCAGCGGCACCCCGGTGAACCTGATTGACGTCCCTTTCAAGGCCGGCTGGGCGTCTGACGGCACCCTGTTCGTACAGTCTTACCCGCAGCTGGAAGAAAACCTGGAAGACTTTGAACCGCTGCTGGAAGCCCTCAATCGCATCTCGGAGCTGACCGAAGACGATGTTCCGGTGGACTATTCCCAGGTAAGACGTGCCGTTGAGTCGCCCAATGGCCAGTTTATCGCCCTGTACGGGCCCCAGGCGCCCGCCGTCGAGCCGGAAGAGCCCGCAGCCGAAGAGGAAACCGACCCTCTGGAGCAAGGCATTTTCAAGCAGATCGAACTAACCGACAGCCGCCGGGCCGATGAAGAGGCATAAACGGCCCAGGCCCAACAACTGGCCACAAAAAAACCCCGCCGAGGCGGGGTTTTTCATATGCCTAATGGTTGCGAAAGCTGAGCTCTCGCAACCGCTAAGTCATATTACTTCTGCATAGAGCGCTCGAACATGCGCTCCATTTCTGCACGGTTCTGCTCAGACATCTGCAGGGCAGCTTGCGCGTCGCGCTGAGCCTGGTTTGCAGTGTTCAGAGCTTGAGAAGCCGTGCTACGTGCTTCAGCGGCGTCAGCTTGTGCTGATTCAGCTGTCATGCGTACTTCTTCAAGCGCGCCAGTAGAGGCACAACCAGCCAGAATGGCCAGTGAAGCAGCAGCAGCAGACATCTTCAGAGTTGTCTTGAAAGTCATCGTGTTCTCCTTGAATCTTCCTTGGGTACAACGTTAAGGGTATGACAAACATAAGCCTATGAGATGAGCCTAAATTTGTCTACCTGCGGTGCAGGTTCTTGACCGTGACTTGTGCCGCGAAGCACGTAAGTCAAACGCTGTTTTATTACAATCAACAACGGTTGTCTATAGCCACGTGTTTAAAACCTCGAACTTCCTTCTACAACACCAGCTTAGCGGATCACCACGCGAGTGCCAACCTCGACAAGCTCAGTCAGGCGTTCAATTTGCGAATTAGTGACGGCCACACAGCCTTGGGTCCAATTATAGCGGTCATGGATGTCGGGATCTGCCTCACCCAAACCGTGAATGCCAATGGCGCCACCGAGCACAGTATCCTGGGGCGGCTGCCGGTGGCGGCGATAATAATCAAAGTAGGCATCATAATCCGCCTGGGAATAAATACCCTGCTGTAGGGCCATCCGAGCGTGAGCGGGGGTCGGATAATCGACGCCCATGAAAATATGCCATTTGCTGTCGTAATTGAAGCGGTTAACCCGGAACTCGCCCAGAGGCGTGGTGTTATCACCGCGAAGCCGCTGAGTCCTGGCACCACCACGGCCGAGTGAGACAGGATGGAACTCCTCTACCACCGTATATCCTCGGAACACGGTCAGCGTTGAGGCTTTATCATCGATCAGCACCCATTGTTCATAGGGCTCACGGGGCGATGCGGCACGCTCAAGCTGGTTGGCAACCAGGTCGGGGTAGACTTCGGACGACAAGGTGACGCTGGCCGCTGCACTGGCAGCAACTGGCCAGCCAAGGGCTAAGGCCAGAAAACGGCGACGGGTTACCGGCTTCATTCAGTACTCTCATCAAGATGGTGGTCAGGGCGATACAGCGTTAGACGCCCTGCAGCTCTTCAATGCCTGCCACGATACGGCGGAGTTCAGCATTGTGGCCTTCCGCCAGGGCGTTAAAAAACTCAGCTTCCGGTTCGATGACCGCCCGGTCGACCCGGTGGCGGTAGAGCGCCTCAAGGGTGCGATGCGCTTCAACGGCCGATTCCATGACCGAGTCGATGGAATTGCCAACGGGCTTATCGGCCAATTGCTCCAGTTGCGGCGGCTGTGGAAAGTCATTGGGATCATCAAACCATGTATCCAGCACGTCGCGCTTTTCATGCGACTCATCGAAGATAGCGCGCAAGCCTGCCTGCATGCGCGTTTCATGGTCCGCCAGATAGTTGAGCACCATCTGCAGTCTTTCGCTTTCGGCAGCACCGGCTTTGGCCCGGTACTGTTCCGCTAGACGCCCATGGTAGGCTTCGACCCAGTTAATCAAATCTTTTACTTGGTTGTAGCGCATTGTTTCTCCCTTCCTACATCGCGGCTTCATAGAGCAACGCGGTCTAGTTAACTTCCCATTACCACTCACAGTACTAAGCTCATTACCACTCTGCGCTCATTACCATTCTGCTCATTACCACTCTTGACTGGTTTCGCGCAGCGCGGCGACCTCTCGCTTGGCCGACTCGAGATGGGTCTGAAGCTGCTCGCGCAAACTGGCTTGATCGCCGACCGCGATCATCCCGGGCTGGGAAGCTCGGCGCTTGGCCACGCCTTCACTGCTGTGCAGTTTTTCCAGCTGCCCCACCAGCCAGTTTAGCCAAGAATCCGGATGGTGAGCCAGGTCGCGCAGGCGCTGAAGCTCTGCCATCGCCGGCCCTTCCTCAGACAACAGGTAGCGCCAATCGTGCTGCGTCAAACGAGCGTGCTCTGTCACTTCGCGCAGCAACGACGTAAGCGCCATCTCAAAGAGGGCAAGCGCACCCTCTTCCTGCGCCATAACTCTCACCACGTCATGCTCGTCATCTTCAGTGGCTGAAGTCGCCAGCAGTTCAGCCTGATAGAGCAACTGATTGGTACGCGAACGATCACTCATTTTTTGCGCTTATCCTCCACGTGCCATTTGCCGCCTTCAAAGGTCGCTTTCCAGCCTGTCGCCTTGCCATCCTCGTCGGTCATCACGTACTGCTCTTTGAACTTGCGCGAGTAGCGAATCTGCGCAGGGCGTCCGTCCGGGTCTTCGCTGGGCGCCTTGAGGATGAAATGATACTTCTCAGGCAGCTCTTCGGCATGGGCCTTGAGCTCTTTGACAAGCGGCGGCCGCGTTTCACGGTTTTTGGGAAACTTGCTCGCTGCCAGGAAGAGCCCACTGGCACCGTCACGCAGTACGTAGTGGTCATCGACTTTCTGGCAGGCCAGTTCCGGCATATCGATGGGGTCCATCTTCGGCGGCGCCACTTCGCCACTCTTCAACAGCTTGCGGGTATTTTTACATTCACTGTTGGTACAACCAAAATATTTGCCAAAGCGCCCTGACTTCAGCTGCATGTCCGCACCGCACTTATCGCATTCGATAAGCGGGCCGTCATAGCCCTTGATCTTGAACTTGCCGGTTTCAACCTCGTAGCCTTCACAGTCCGGGCTATTGCCACAGATATGCAGCTTACGGGTCTCATCGATCAGATAGTTATCCATCGCCGTGCTGCAGACCGGGCAACGACGCTTGGCACGCAGCGCGTCGGTTTCCGCTTCTTCACCCGCGTCAGCCGCCACGGCCTCTTCACCGGGAATCAGGTCGATGGTGGTTTTGCAGCGTTCTTTGGGCGGCAGGTTATAACCGCTGCAGCCGAGGAATACGCCTGTCGAGGCGGTACGTATCTGCATATGACGACCGCAGGCGGGGCAGTCGATATCGGTGGGCACCGGTTGGTTGGGCCGCATGCCGTCTTCGCTTTCAGCCTGGACCAGCTCTTCCCGAAATTCTTCATAGAAGGCATCCAGCAGGGCCTGCCAGTTACGCTCACCTTCGGCGACTTCGTCCAGGCTGTCTTCCATGCGGGCAGTAAACGAAAAGTCCATCAGATCAGGGAAGGACTCCTTTAGACGCTCCGTCACGATATCGCCGAGCTTTTCGGCGTAGAACCGGCGACTCTCGAGCTTTACGTAGCCGCGATCCTGGATCGTCGAGATGATCGAGGCGTAGGTCGACGGACGCCCGATACCCTGCTTTTCCAGCTCCTTGACCAGACTTGCCTCGGTGTAGCGTGCGGGCGGCTTGGTAAAATGCTGCTGTGGGTCAAGGGCCTCGAGCGACATGGGCGTGCCGATGGGCAGATCCGGCAAGCGCTGGTCTTCATTCTTGCCACTGGGTTTCATTACTCGCGTGTAGCCGTCGAACTTCAGCACACGCCCCTTGGCACGCAGCTCATAGCCGTCAACGTCGATACTCAGCGTGCTGGAAAGATACTCGGCGGGGGTCATCTGACAGGCCACAAACTGACGCCAGATAAGCTCGTAAAGACGCTCCGCATCACGCTCCATGCCCACCAGATCGGTTGCCTGCCGGTCAACGCTCGACGGACGAATGGCTTCGTGGGCCTCCTGGGCGCTTTCCTTGCTGGTATATCGGTTGGCTTCCTCGGGCAAATAACGCGGCCCGTATTCTTCACCAATAAAGGTCCGTACGTTGTCCACCGCATCTTTCGAAAGATTGGTCGAATCGGTACGCATGTAGGTGATATAGCCCGCCTCGTAAAGACGCTGGGCCATGGTCATGGTCTTTTTGACCGAGAACCCCAGCCGTCCGCTGGCCGCCTGCTGCAATGTCGAGGTGATAAAAGGCGCTGTCGGCTTCGAGCTGGTGGGCTTATCTTCCCGCGAGGTGATCGAAAGCGACGCGCTCCTGAGCCGCTCGATACGCGCCAGGGTGTCTTTTTCAGACGTTGGGCGGAAGGCCTTGCCGTCCTGACGAGCCAGCACGAAGCGCACCTGTTCGCCATCCGGCGAGGCAAGGTCAGCGTGCACATCCCAGAACTCTTCGGGAATGAAGGCGCGTATTTCCCGCTCCCGCTCGACGATCAAGCGCACGGCAACCGACTGCACACGCCCCGCCGAAAGCCCCCGGGCGATCTTGGCCCAGAGCAACGGCGACAGCATGAAGCCCACCACACGATCAAGAAAACGCCTGGCCTGCTGGGCTTCAACGCGCGGAATATTCAGCGCCCCAGGGGCTTTAAAAGCGTCCTGAATGGCGTTTTTGGTGATTTCGTTGAACACTACGCGCTTATAGCGGCTGTCGTCCCCGCCGATGGTTTCGCGCAGGTGCCAGGCGATGGCTTCCCCTTCGCGGTCCAGATCCGTTGCCAGATAAACGGCATCGGCCTTCTCGGCCAGCTTCTTGAGTTCGGCAACGACTTTTTCCTTGCCGGGAAGCACTTCGTAATGCGCTTTCCAGCCATTGTTGGGGTCGATGCCCATCCGCCGTATCAGTTGGTCCTGCGCCTTGCGCTTCTTATATTCGGCTTTATCGTCCGCCGACATTTTACGTGTAGCCGCGGCTTGGCGAGCGCGCTCCTTGGGGTCAGAGGCTGTCTTACCCGAGCCGCTGGTCGGCAGGTCACGGATGTGACCCACGCTCGACTTTACGATGAAATCGTTGCCGAGGTATTTATTGATCGTCTTCGCCTTGGCGGGCGACTCGACGATGACCAGTGACTTACCCATAGTGCTCCACTTTCTGAGTGCACACGCTGAGGTGCGATGAATACGTTGCCGCAACAGTCATCAAAACCGTGCGGGCGAAAAAATGCGCCTACCCTACCCCAGCCCATAACGAAGCGCCAGTGGTGAGCACGAGGATGCCGTCTACCCGATGATGAAGAACATCACATTTTTCAACTAATTTGTAGCTAGACACTAGACTGCCGATTGCGCAACGGCAACCCAAAAATCAACGCCTCGCAAGGCGGCCCCCAACGCAAAAACGCCCCCACCGTTGGGCAGGGGCGTGTGGCACTCGATTGAACCGCTATTGCTTAGGCGGCGATTTGCGCCGTGGCGTCGTGGACTTCTTGGCATTGGCAGTCGATGCCTTGTCCGGTGCTGCCTGGGGAGCCTGCTGGGGCGTCTGTGGACTTGACGCAACGGCTTTTTCAACAGGCCGGGCCTGATTAAACAACTCACTGACCTGCGCAAAGCGCGATGCGGCATGCTCAGAGAGCTCGCCACTGGCTGACAGCACATCCTCCAGATGCGAAAGATGGGCATCGATCTCGTCGTTGGTCTGGCCCTCGAGCAGCGTAGGCAGCGTGTTGAGCGCCTGCTCCCGATCCAGTTTCAGGATAAAGAACTGTTCACGCACCAGACGCTTGAAGTCGCTTAAGTTGGCGCTGGGCTCCAATGCCGCTCGGGAAGCGCGCAGCCGCTTGAAGTTGCGCTCGTCCGTTGCAGGCGCGCCACCCAGTACGTAAATAACAGCACGCATGACCGCTTCGTGAGACCCGCCCTGGGCAATCTTGGCCAGCAGCTCGTTCTCGCGCTGCTCCAGGAAGCGGCGATGTTCCGGCTCGTCGCCGGGGCGACGGCGGTGCACGTGAGCGTCACCGTAAAGCCCAACTGCGGCCTGTAGCAGGGGTTGACCGTAGATATCCATGAAGAGTCGCTCGGTGGCGCCGTCACGGGCATCGCGCCAGGCATTGAGGCCTGTCACGATCTGGTCAGAGGCCATGGTTTCAAATGCCTTGAACAGGTTGTCCTTGTCCACCGGATGACGCGACTGACGCACCTGCTCGGCCATGACGGGCAGCGGCACACTCATCGGATTTCGGTCAGAAAGTAGCTTGTAGCCCAACCGAATGGGGTGCATGCGACGGATCCAACGGGCGGCTTCAGGGGTCATGACCGCCTGCAGCCAGGGCTGCATATAAAGCCGGTACAGCCCAAGATTGATTTCGGAAATACGCGCCACGGTGGCGAAACGCCGGTCATCTTCGGGCTTGTGCATGACTTCACGGTCTAATTCTTCAAAATCCCGCGGCGAGAACTCGAGCAGATAGTCCCGCTCGAGGCTTTCGCCGTCGTGGCGGTCATCGGCGTGCGTAATCGTGGTTTCGTAAAGCCCCGGCGGCATCACATCGATATAATCCATGTTGGCCGTAAACTCGGTATGCTCCTTGCGCGACACGCTGCTCGACACGAAGATACCCAGGTGCCCGGTTGTATCATGCTGGCAATAAACAATCGTTTGTTCATTGGCAATGATATCTTTTTCATCTTCGTATAAATCGCGGATCCAACCCAATGCCTGAGGCGGCGGCGTAATATCGTCGCCCCGCGAGCAGAACACCACCACCGGCGAGCGCACATTGCGCAAATCGATGCGACGGCCATCGCGAGTGACCAGTTGGGCAGTTGAGAGCCGATTGCCGACAAACAGGTTATCGACGATATATTGAATCTCTTCGCCACCGAGGACTACGTGGCCGCCCCACCAGCGCTCGAACTCGAGGTAGCGGTTTGACTCGGTATCGATATTGGCAAACAGGTGATACTGCTTTTTCCAATAGGTATTCGCCGGGTTGAGACGTTCGAAGTTCTGTACCAGCCATGCGCCGTCGAACAGGCCATTACCCAGGTCGCTGGTCATGGCGGTTATCCAGCTACCACCAGTCATGCCACCGGTATAGCGCATGGGAGCCTTGCCATGCTCGCCTGCCCAATACGAAAGCGGCGCACCGGCGATCAGAATCGGGCCGAACACCTCAGGCTCCAGGGCCGCCGCCATCATGATCTGCCAGCCCGCCTGGCAATTGCCGACCACCATGGGCTTCTCGCTGGTTTCAGGATGGCGCTCGATCACATGACGCAGAAACGCCACCTCGGACTCGACCACATCTTCAACCGTTTGTCCGGGCTCGGGAAACGGCAGGAAGCCGATGAAGTAGCATGGATGGCCAGCTTTCAGCGCGACGCCAAGCTCGCTGTCGGGCTTGAAACCACCGATGCCGGGTCCATGACCGGCTCGAGGGTCGACCACCACAAAAGGACGGCTTTCAGGATCCGTTTCAATGCCTTCCGGCGGTATCACGCGCAGCAATTCATAGTTGGTGGGCTGCGGCAAGGTACGTCCATCCACCAGCACTTCGGTGTCAAACCCCAGCACGCTGGGTTTGGTCTGTTCCATGTGTGCCAGGTATTGATTCCCACGCTCGCGCATCACGTCCAGGTAAAGCACGCTACGCTCAACGCTATCTCGCCAGTAATCAAAAGCGGCGCGGCCAAACCCGAAAGGATCGAACAGCGTGGCCATGGCATCACCGACAGATGCCGTCGCTTTATCCTGGTTGGTATGAGTCGGCAACAGAAGGTTAGCGAAGAAATTCATAGAGTCTCCCATTGGGTTGATGCGGTAGCACCGAACCCGAAAGCAATGATGCTGCAACGCAATATAGTTTAGGCCTTTCCCCGCATCACGTCGATGCCTAACGCCGACCCATTGGTATAATCTATTAACGATGTGCCGACCGTCGGCAACAGGTATCCAGCCTGCGGTGTCATGCAAAAGCCAACCTATGTTACATTATGGCTTACTACCTACGTATCAATCGGCATGCAGTCGGACATGGCTTACATCGCCGCATGACCTTGCCTGCCGCCCAGTAGAGAGGCTCTCTCGCTATGAGCAATAACACCTCGCCACGTGTCCCCAGCGGTGAAAAATTCCGCAATGAACACGGCATGACGGTGATTAAAGATGGCATGAAGCAGCGCAAAGCAGACGCCGATGCCCCTTCTCTGGATCGCAAGCCCAAATGGCTTCGCGCTCAAATCCCTGGTGGCGAGCGCTTCGAGGCGGTCAAGAAGAATGTTGCCACCCACCGGCTCAGCACTGTCTGCGCTGAATCCCACTGCCCCAACATGGGCGAGTGCTGGAGCAACGGTACGGCGACGATCATGCTGATGGGGTCGGTATGCACGCGCGCCTGCCGTTTCTGCGCGGTCGATACCGGTAATCCGAAAGGCTGGCTCGACCATGAGGAGCCAGACAACACGGCAAAATCCGTCGAGCTGATGGGCCTACGCTATATCGTGCTTACCTCGGTGGACCGCGACGACCTGGACGACGGTGGCGCCAGCCACTACGCCAATTGCATTCGCGCCATCAAGGCACGCACCCCTCACGTCGTGGTTGAAGCACTGACGCCGGATTTCGACGGGGTACCAGCGGCCATCGAGCAAGTTGCCGATTCAGGGCTGGAAGTCTTTGCCCAAAACGTCGAAACGGTTGAACGCTTGACCAGCCGCGTCCGTGACCCGCGTGCAGGCTACCGCAAGACCCTTGACGTCCTGGCCCACGCAAAACGTTACCGTCCTGACGTGATCACCAAAACCAGCCTGATGCTTGGCCTGGGTGAAACCGACGAAGAGATTCTCAAGACATTCGACGACCTGCGCGAAATCGGCGTCGATATCGTGACCCTGGGACAATATCTGCGTCCGACCAAGAATCACCTGCCAGTGGAGCGCTGGGTAACGCCTGAAGAGTTCGACCGCTACCGCGAAATCGGGCTTGAGAAAGGCTTCATGGAAGTGCCATCGGGTCCGCTTGTCCGCTCGAGCTATCGTGCCGACCGTGTGTTCGAGAAGAACAACCTCGGGCTGGCGTCGCCAGCTGCGGTACCAGGCCAGGAAGAGCCGGATCCCAATATCATACCGGCCCTCAATGTCGGCTAATCAGCCCCACGGCGCCACCGCTATGCAAGCAGCGGTGGCGGCTGCACGGCCGATACCAGAGAACGACTTAACTGAAAAGCCAGCGCCTCAGCCAACTGCTCGCCTACCCGGTGGTCGCTTGACAAGGTTACCCAGTCGGCCAGGCGAGTCATCGGCATGCCCGCATAGCCACAGGGGTTGATGTAAGAAAAGGGCGTCAGGTCCCCGTCGACATTGAGCGCCACACCGTGAAAACTCGCTCCGCGGCGGATACGCAGACCTAGCGACGCTATCTTGGCTTCCTCCCCTGCGTCGCCCTTCACATAGACGCCCGGCGCATCGGGACGCGCCCTTGCCGACACACCGTAATCTGCCAGTACGCTGATCACCGCATTTTCCAGCGCGGTCACCAGCGTGCGCACGCCCAGTTTACCTCGCCGCACATCGAGCAACGGGTACAACACCACCTGACCAGGGCCATGGTAGGTCACCTGCCCGCCCCGGTCGGTCTGCACGACCGGAATGTCGCCCGGCATCAGCACATGCTCGGGCTTACCGGCCTGTCCCTGGGTAAACACCGGGTCGTGCTCGACCAGCCAGAACTGATCAGGCGTCTGTGGATCTCGATGATCCGTCAACGAACGCATGGCCTGCCAAACCGGCAGATAGGGCTTGCGGCCCAATACATGCAGTTCGATGGGCGGTGCCGTCATTACACCACCATATGCACGAGGCCTGTGGCCTTCAGCTCGTCGAACAATTGCTTCAGCTGTTGTTCACCGGTGGCCGTGATGGTGACCCTTACGGATTGAAAGCGTCCGTTTCGGCTATCAATGACTTGCATCGTCGTTTCATCAAAGTCGGGCGCGTGCCGAACAATCACCTGGCAAACCCGTGCCGGGAAATCCTCGGTGGCATCGCCCACTACTTTTAACGGATAGGGGCACGGAAAGCTGATCTTGGGCGCTTCTTGTGCCGCCGGCTGACGCAGATCGCGAAAGCTGTTTTGTCCACCTTTTGACATGACAAACTCACTGGTTTTGCAAATGATATTCCTGCTTCGACGGCAAGACAGCCGAGCATCAGTCAGTAAAATCACTGATCAGATTAGAGAAAAAGCGGCGCACCTGATCAAGCAACTGCTTGAAAAAGCCCCCCTCCTCAACGTCTTCCAATGCCACTAGCTGCCGCTCACCGACGACATCGTCACCCATGTGAATCTCAAGCGTACCTACTTTGTCGCCAACGCTGAGCGGCGCCTGGAGCTCAGCATCAAGGTTCAGGCGGGCGCGCAGCTCGTCATTGCGGTTACGCGGCAATGTCATGGTGACGGCTTCATCCACCCCGACGCGAACCTCATTGACATCGCCCCCCCATATACGCGGCGTGGCCAGCACGGCACCACGTTCGTAAAGGCTCATGGTTTCAAAAAACCGGAAGCCGTAGCTGAGCAGCTTCTGGGTTTCCTGAGCCCGGGCCTCTTCAGAATCGGTTCCCATGACCACGGAAATCAACCGCATGTCGTCTCGTTTAGCCGAGGACACCAGACAGTAACCCGCCTCGGAGGTCCAGCCGGTTTTCAAGCCGTCGACCGATGGGTCACGCCACAAGAGGCGGTTACGGTTCGG